>NZ_WQGD01000003.1:0-289785 GCF_013034475.1 Ruegeria sp. HKCCA6837 | reverse complement strand
CCCTTGTTCCCCCCTCTCGACCAAAGTAGTGGCCCAATTTTACGGGGCAAAGACAGCGCTCCGGAGCGTTTCTTGCGTGTTTGCCGACATACTTCCTTCCTTCGCTGAGTAATTTCAATCCGAACGATGAGCCGTATCAAATGGATGGTATGAATTGTTCGAAAGTAAAAAATTCTCGATTTCGTACAGATCTTAGGTGAAAACATGATACATTCCGACCCCTTAAAGACTCTTCTGGCGGTATTCGGATTGGTGTCAGCATTTCTTGCACCAACGTCCTCTTATGCCCAAGACAAACCGAATATTCTGGTGATTTGGGGAGATGACATTGGTCGCACCAATATTTCAGCCTATGCCCACGGCATCGTGGGATACGAAACACCGAACATCGACCGTATAGCAAAGGAAGGCATAATGTTTACCGATAGCTACGGTGAACAATCCTGCACGGCCGGCCGTTCATCCTACATAACTGGCCAGTCTGTTTATCGTACGGGCCTCAGCAAAGTGGGGCTCCCCGGAGCGGAACTTGGGTTGCAGGAAGAGGACCCAACAATAGCCGCATTGCTGAAGGCTGAAGGTTACATGACTGGCCAGTTTGGCAAGAACCATTTAGGTGACCGCGATGAACATTTGCCGACTAATCATGGTTTCGACGAGTTCTTTGGCAATCTCTATCATCTGAACGCTGAGGAAGAGCCGGAAAACCGTGATTATCCGGGAGATACGGTTCTCGATGATGGCCGTACATTCCGAGAGGCTTTTGGACCGCGGGGAGTAATAAAGTCCTCCGCAGATGGGATGGTTCAAGACACCGGGCCGCTTACGAAGAAGCGCATGGAGACGGTCGATGAAGAGACTATCGCGGGGGCAATCGACTTTATGCGTCGGGCTCATGAACAGGGTAAGCCGTTTTACGTTTGGTGGAACGGGACCAGAATGCACTTCCGAACCCATGTTAAAAAAGAGTTAACCGGTATATCCGGCCAAGACGAATATGCGGACGGCATGGTTGAACATGATATGCATGTTGGACAATTGCTCGACACACTCGACGAATTGGGTATCACCGAAAACACAATTGTGCATTACTCCACCGACAACGGTCCGCACTTTAACACATGGCCGGATTCGGCAACGACGCCGTTCTTCAGCGAAAAGAACACTAACTGGGAGGGTGGCTGGCGCATTCCATCGCTCGTTCGCTGGCCCGGAAAAATACCCGCAGACTCGATTTCGACCCAAATCATACACCAGATGGACTGGTTGCCGACGCTCCTGGCTGCGGCTGGCCGTCCGAACATCAAGCAAGAATTGCTCGGTGGTGGTGTGCAAGCCATCGGGCGGGAGTACAAGGTGCATCTTGATGGCTATAACTTCTTGCCGCACCTGCTTGGTGAAGTCGATGAGGGCCCGCGAAAGGAAATCTTCTACTTCTCGGACACCGGAGAGTTGACCGCGCTGCGCTATCAAGACTGGAAAATGATTTTCATGGAGCAGAAAGCGACGGCTACTTTCCGCGCTTGGATGGAGCCTTGGACACCGCTGCGTATTCCGCTCATCACCAATCTACGGCGCGATCCGTTCGAACGGGCACATGTTACTTCGAACACATACTACGATTGGATGCTGGATCGAGTATTCTTCTTAGTGCCTGCACAGCAATTTGTGGCTCGGTTCCTGGCGACGTTCGAAGAGTTCCCACCACGTCAGAGACCGGCGAGTTTCTCGATTGACCAAGTCATGGAGCAGATGACGGCCAATTTGGCTGGAAAGTGATCTCGACTTCGCGAACAAGACAGTGGCTTCAATTGCTTCTTCAAGGCCATTCGACCCACTGCATAACACCTAATCGAAGTTCACTTGCATTTGGAGGAAAAAGTTATGAGCAATTTGGCAATTATACTGTTTGAAGGTCGTCACACTGCCGACGAGGCCCTTATTCGCCTGATGAAGATGGAGAATGAGTGGGAGGTGGATCTTTACGACGTCATCGTGGTTTCTCGGGATAATGGTGGTGAAATCCGAATTCGAAACTCCGAGACACTGACCGCTGAAGGCTACTTGGGTGGCGCTGGCCTCGGTGGAATAACCGGAATGATGCTGGGCGCGCTTGCAGGCAATCCCGCGGCAGGTCTTCTTGCGGGCGGGCTGGTTGGAGCGAGTACTGGCATGCTGGCCGGCGCACTTGACGACGCAGACATGGAAGATGCTCTTTCGGCCCGTCTCGGAGATAAATTGAAGCCGGATACCTCGGCGCTTGCGATGATCGGTTGGACCAGTCGCCCCACAAAGGTCTTGAACGAATTAGAGGGGCTCAAGGGTGAAGTGATCGAGACTTCGTTGTCGGTAAGTGATGAGAGGGCGCTTCGTGAGGCTCTGTCTAAATCCTAATTGCCAATAGTTCCATGACTCTCGTGGTTACGGAGTATACGGTTCTGGAGCGGTGAGATTGGTCCGATGTATTCCTGGTGTCTAGCCCCCGTGTTCTGGGCTTTGTGCTAAATACTTATTTGGGTTCGGTGCAGCCACTCGCGGATTTACTTTGAAAGAACGCTGCAAGGGCATACGGTTACCAAACGCAATCGAACGCCAACATAACCAAGCACGCGTTACTGTCTTTGCGCAAATCCAATTCAGTCTTTTCAAGCACACTTGCGGGCTATGAGAACTCGAGCTTAGCCAACCGATCCCGCGACAAGCCAGATGCTTCTGAAAAGGCCACGTAGCCAAAAGTTTTGAGATACGAGCAGTGATGTATTGCGCCAACATCAGAGGGAAAACGCGATGACCACGATATAGATTTCCTTGTACAGTGCTGGTTTTAGAAGCCAAATGGGGCAACGTAGCGAACAAGGACTTGGAAATGAAAAATAAATTCCTTTGGCTTCTTATGGCCACGGTATCGATCTTGGGTGGTATCTATGCATTGGCTAACCCAGTGCTTGCCAGTGGTTTCACAACCATACTGGTAGGATGGGTATTCATTGCGCTAGGCGTTGTTCAAGTGCTTACTGGATTTAGAGCGGAAAGCGCTGGTGCAAAGGTTTGGACAATCCTGATAGGAGTCTTAGCCGTTTTTCTCGGCGTCACAATTCTGGGTCATCCGCTGAAGGGTATGGTGGCGTTGACGACGATGCTCGCAATTTTGTTCCTCTTTGGAGGCATGGCGAAAATAGTTCTATCCTTCGCACTCGAAGACCGAAGGTTTTTCTGGGCCGTTCTGATTTCCGGAATTGCATCTGTCGCATTGGCCGTCATCATATTCCTAAACTGGCCTGTTTCTGCACTTTCCGCTCTTGGCATCTTGCTTGGAATTGAACTAATTTCTGACGGTATCTCTTCTCTCGCGATGGCATTTAGCAATGACAGCGAAGAGGCGCAATCCGCCTGAGGAAGCTCGAACGTCAACGTCCGGCAACCAGGCTAGGCTTCACTAATAGCCCGGGCGATGTTGCTTGTCACCTATCACGATCTGCCGAACTAGCCCTCAAAACGATTGTTAATCGGCAATAGTGTGGCCAAGAGGTGTTAGCTGATGGGCGCGTTTCGTCGCGCTATGACCCGAATTTCGCAAACGTTCGGTAAAGGTCAATTCCTGTCCCCGCAACCAAAATCCAAACAGCCCGTTCAGACTACAATCGATCCACCGGATCAATTGCTTAACGTCTTAACACCGTCAGCCTCATAACACGAAGCTCAGAGGTGCAAATCATAATCACGAAAACAAACCTAGCGAATAGTCGTCGTTAAGAATGCCCGTCTCATCGACGGGCTTTGCTTTTTTTGACCATGGCGATCAAATTGCCCTGTATTTCCGGGACATAAACGCAGATAACTTCTCTGCAACAGAAGAAATGTAACGTTCAGCAGCAATCTGGGGTTCCTGCCAAATCGCTGACTTGATTGATCTGTGAGTGACTACCCGAGCCAACACTGGTCCTTTTGACCTATTGGACAACGTGGGTCGAAGACGGGTTGTTTCATTTCCGTGAGGACCCAAACGAACGGGATGCTCGAATCCTTACAGCTTTGGATCTCTGGGCATGAAATGCCTAGAGCGTTACCTTCATATTTGTGAACCAACCTGCCAGCAGGCTTGGCGATCTCAAAATTGCAGATAGACTGAACAATGTAACGACGACAGGGAAGCGAATGAGGACCTGGTTATTTAGAATAATAGGCACAGTCGCATTTCTGGCATTCGCAGCAGTCGCTTTTGTTTGGCTGTTGCTTGCGGCTCCAATGTTCTCGGATATGCGGCGTGAACTTGTAGAACAGGTTCTTTCGGAACAAATCAACCGACCACTATTGGTCAACGACGATGTGCGCATCGCGGCGGGCCGCATTACCCACATTTATGTCGGCGGCGTGGTGATCCCAAGCCTTTCAATGGAAGATACCTCACTTGCAGAGTTAAATCGGCTGGAATTGGAGTTGGATATTGCCGCTTTGGCCAATGGGCGCCTTCACTTTGACAATCTGGTTGTAGATGGCCTGCAAGCGAATTTCCTAACTGCGGCTGATGGCACGACTAGCTGGCTCAAGGGCCATTCAGCACCAAATTCTGAACCTGAAAGCATCGCGGCAGAAGAAACTCTGGAAACGTCGATAGAGGTTCGAGAGTCCGATGACGAAGGCGCGGAAAACAACGGCATCCTTACGTTTTTGAGCGACAAGAATGTGAGCTTTACGTCCATCGGATTGAACATAGATGACCAGGCTTCGGGGTTTGCCTTTGTTTTCGACCTCCAATCTCTTGCCCTGGAACAATTGTATGGCGGGCAGAACACAAGGGTTTCGGGGTCGGGCTCTGTCAACGGTCAAGGGTTCCAAATTGAAGGCGAATACCCTCGCGGCGCGCCGTTTACGACGCGAGCCAGTTTTGGCGAAATGACCGTAAGCTACGATGGTGAGCCTTTCTCGGAAGACGAAGGTGGCGGTTATCGCGCAATCTTGGAGATGGACACCGGTGAATTTGGCGATTTTCTCGAAGTCGTTGGGTTAGATCGTGTTCTGGAAGGCAACGGCCAGTTTCAGGCAGAGCTTGTGTCCCAGGATGCGCTCAAGATCGAAAGCTTTGCGACCACCATAAATCTTGAGGATGGACAGAAACTCGAAGCTGAGGGTTCGATAGATGACCTTTACACCGCTCAGGGCGTCGATCTGATCTTTGATGCCCGCCTTCACCCTGAGGGACAGCCGCCGAGCGCGGCAAAGAGCTTCCAAGACCTGAAGTTCTCGGGGTTTGAGATGCACATGGTGGGATCTCTGGCGTCTTTCGAATTCGAAAAACTGCTGTTTAAGACCAACGCATTCGACCAGGGGCTGGACGTGATTGGGCCAGCCTCAATCGAAAGCATACGTCGCATGCCCGATGGTCGCCTGGCCATGTTGGGCATTGCGCTACAAGCCGGACCGATCGAGGAGCCGGTCCTGAAAGCCGAAGGTAAAATTCTCGATCTGCTCCAACTTCAGGACGTAACTTTCGATGGTATGCTCGACGGGCCCGCTAAACTGATATTACCGGACCTAGATGAAGGCTTTGTCGACCAGTTCGGCGGCATCAAGGCCGATTTCAACATATCCAATGTGGGCGGGCCGGTTTCACTCAATAGGTTTAATGCTACCAACTATGGCACCGATCTCTGGGCGCTTGATCTCGCACTATCTGTCAACGAGCTAAAAGGGCTGGCCGGTCTCGATTTCGACGTGAAACTGGACGTCGACGACAGCGCCCAGTTTCTCACCGCACTCAACCTGCAACCTGTTGAAATTGGCGCACTGGCTATCGATGCTGAAACCTCCAGGCAGGGTGAGGACTTTGATGCCGCAATCAAGTTCGAGGCCGGGTCTTCCGATCTTCTTGCGGCTTTGGATGCGCGGTTTCCCGAAGGTGCATCCGTCGTCCGTGGCAACATTACGAGCGAGAGGCTCGATCTCAACGACCTGAAGAACCTGACCGCCGTGCTGGACCAACTGAAAGGCCTGGTAGGCGAGGCATCAAAAGAACCTGAAGCCGAAGTTCAGCCTTTGGTTTTGCCGAAGGAAACAGACGTTCAGCCCCTGGTGTTGCCAAAGGAGAAATGGAAACCTGCCGATCTTTTGGATTTACAACGTGTAATGAAAGAGGCTGATGTTGAGGTGCAGATCGATTTCAAAGAGATTGTAGGCCAGCAAGGCGTAACATCTGTTTCAAGCCAATTGTCTGCCAAAGACGGAACCGTGGATTTCGGACCTCTTCAGATGGCTTATGGTGGCGGAAACTTCAGCCTGCGGGCGGTGATGGATCTGATTGACTCACCTGATTGGCTTTCGTTGTCAGGATCAACCTCGGGATGGGAATTCGGTGAAATCCTTGATGAACTGGGGATTGGTATTGATGCCTACGGGCGTTTGAGTGGTGAGTTCAACGTTTCTGGCAGCCCCGCCTCGGGCAAGGCCTTCGTCAACTCGATGCGCGGCAATGCGTCTTTGTCGATGTCGCAAGGTTACATTAGTACCAGTCTACTGGAGTTAGCCGGGCTGGGCATATTCCCGTGGCTGTTTTCAGAGGAGTTCAGACAAGGCTACACCGACATCACTTGTGTGGTAGCCCCGGTTGATATTCAGGCCGGGCGGGTCAGTTCAAACTCCATCGTCATTGAAACGGGATCGGTTCAATTGGTGGCCAGGGGACAAGTGGACTGGCTGAACGATAGCATAGCGATCAGAGCAGAGCCCCGTCGCGTTGGCAAACCGCTATCCCGAAGCGCGTGGCCCTTTGATGTGACTGGCCAGCTTTCGTCGCCAAAGTTCAAACTGGACGTGGGTGGGTCAAGGAACAAGGCCCCAGAAGGCGCTGATGCTATGCCTGTCGACAGGCAACCCTGTGTGCCGGACATCAATCAATTGCAATAGCAGGACGCGACCTAGTTCTTTAATGGTTCAGGCTGCTCGGCCTGACATGTCAGAACCGCCTCGATGGCTTTTGCAGACCCGCTGAGATCAAGCTCTATCTCGGTCCCGCTTTCGCCAATAATCGTGACGCTTTGACGCTTTCCGAATTCAGTTACAAACGCCGGGTTGTCGAAAAAGGCGTAGCCACCGGGCACACCATTCTTGAAGACACCCACCGCTTCGCCTTCGAATCTCGCATCACCAAAATCGAACTGTACGATCCCGGTCGCCCCGTCCTCGATTTGAACCCAGGCGGGATTGTAGGCCGCAAAGAACCCGCCAGCCTGATTGGGCGCTGCGCCAATTTCAACGGTCATGTCACCTTCAAACGGTTTCCACGCAAGGCAGCCGTTGCCCTTTTCGGGATCAATCAGGATTGTCCAATCGCCGGATTCACCCCAGCGTTCCATACCAGCAGCTTGAAGTAAGCTTGCATAACACAAAGCCAATGTTGTCAACACATACCTGTACATTCTGAACCCCAAACAGTTTTGAAGGTTAATCCATCCTACCGATACGGGAAGATCAATCAAACGATATGGAAGAGGCTTCAGAAGACAAGCCAACGAACCGAAACCGTTGTGTTGTAAACACGCTCGCCCCCAATTGCTAGGATGACCTTCAATTTTGGCTCCGTGAACGTACAAGGTCAGGAAATGTTGACTGACCACAATAGCGTCGCCATGCGGCTAGAACGGGACAGCGAAGCCAAGGTCACAGTCTTTCAATGCGCCAATCCGGAACCTTTCGTCTGCACCTACGACACCGAGCTTCTCAAAGACATATCGACCGAGGTAGTATCACGCGAAGACGCTCAGCTATTGGACCTTAAATTGGTTTGCGAGCGGATCAACAAGGTGCCGATGGCCGCCATCGCAAAACAGGAAGAGTTCTTGATTAGCGCAGCGTATCTCAGCATGATCCTAAGATGTCGGCTGAAATAGACCAGTGGTTAAATGATCTCGACCTGAGTCAGTACGCAGATGTTTTTGCGGAAAACGATATTGATGCGCGTGTTTTACCACTATTGTCTGGCGACGACTTAAAGGAACTCGGGGTGAGCCTTGGTCATCGCAAGATCATCCTCGCTGCAATCCACGAACGCGCCGACCAACAGTACGTAACCTCGTCATCACAAGCAGTTCGTGAACAAGCGCCCACCTCAGATAATGCGCAAAGTGATGATCTGCTTATACGGAAGCATAGTGAACCGGTCACTGCAGAGAGGCGTCACGTAACGGTTTTGTTTGCCGACCTGGTCGGTTCGACGGAACTCACCAATCGTCTTGATCCCGAAGACATGCGGGGCTTGCTGCAGAACTACCAAGACGCCGTTGCCGGAGCCGTCAGCCGGTATGGCGGCTACGTTGCAAAATATCTGGGAGACGGTCTTCTTGTGTTTTTTGGCTGGCCGAGGGCTTACGAAGATCACGCAATTCGGGCGATAAAAGCCGGTCTTGAATCTGTTCGGCGCGTCGGGGAACTCAATACACCCGACGGAGAGCGCTTGTCGGTGAGGCTGGGTGTTGCAAGCGGCGATGTAGTGGTCGGCGACACCATCGGCGAAAATACATATGAAGAAGGGGCTATGACTGGCCCGGTCGTCAATCTTGCGGCGCGGATTCAGGAACATGCAGAGCCAAACTCGGTCGTATTGTCCGTGGAGGAAACCGAGACAGCCTTGCATCGGATATTTGAATTTCAACCCCTTGGGAAGACAGAGCTAAAAGGTTTTGCTGAACCACGTACTCTGTTGAAAGTGGTGTCTGAGCGCAGTGCGGAAAGCCGGTTTCGAGCTTCACATCGCGATGATGCCGCCAGCGCGATGATTGGCCGCGACTACGAAAAAGGGATACTACTGCAATCATGGCAACGTGCTCAGAATGGTCACGGAGAGGTTGTTCTGCTGTCTGGTGAACCCGGGATTGGAAAATCGCGACTTACAGAAGAATTTCTTGCTGACATCGCCGCAAGCGACCAAGCCGATGTCATAAGACTGAACTGTTCCCCTTATCTCAGCAGTAGCCCCTTTCATCCGGTTGCCCAACGAATTTCCCAGGACGCTGGGGTCGAACCGGGGTTCGACGACAATCTGATCCTTGAACATGTTCGGAATATGCTTGAAGGGCGGCGCGGGCTGGACTGGGAACAAGTTCTGCCTGTCTTTGCAGCGTTGGTCGCACCTCGTAGTGCGCTCGCCCAAAAGGTGCTCGAGATGTCACCGCAGGAGCAGCGCGACATAACAATCCAAACTTTGATCCACACCGTGCAAGTGCGATCAAGCGTGCGCCCGGTAATTCTGTGCGTCGAAGATGCTCATTGGATCGATCCTTCCACCCAAGCCTTGTTGGAGCGGTTTAAATCGATCTGCACCGATCTTCCTCTGATGATCCTGATAACCCACAGACCCGGGTGGGAACTGGCTCGAGACGACGGGGACACGCACGTTCAGTCTCTGGTATTGCGCCGGTTCGATTCTGCGCATGTCTCAAACCTTGTCGAAAACATTACAGGCAAGAAACCGGATGACGCCCTGATTGCTACGATCATTGAAAAGACCGACGGTGTACCTTTGTTCGTGGAAGAGCTGACCCGAGCGATTGTCGAGGCGGGAGAGCACGGGCAAATCCACATACCGTCGTCTTTGAAAGGCGCGTTGATGGCGCGTCTCGACGCGGTTTCGCCCGAGGCAAAACAAGTCGCACTTACAAGTTCTGTTATTGGCCGAGAGTTTGAGCCAAGCATATTGAATGCAGCGATGCGTCTTGCAGATTCTGGTATCAACAAATGCCTCGAAGAGCTTTCTCGAACCGGCATAATCTTCGAAAGCGGTCACAATCGCGGGCATTTTGTATTCCGTCATGCCCTTATTCGCGATACCGCCTATCAGTCCATGCTGAGCTCGACCCGAAAACAGCAACATGCAGACGTGGCGCGTGCGTTGATACGAACACGGTCCGCTGAGATCGAGCGACGTCCCGAACTGGTCGCCCGCCACCTTTCAGAAGCTGAGGATTGGGGGGCTGCGTTCGAAAAATGGCAGATTGCGACAGAAATGGCGTTGGCGCGATCTGCCAGCCAGGAAGCGATGACCAACGCTAAGGAAACTCTACGAGCTGCTGAAAATCTAGGCTCAGACTCTGATTCAGAATTGATCAAAAGCAAGATCCTGGTTGGTCGCAGCCATGACAGCTTGGGCCAATTGCCCGAAGGGATAGCGGTTCTGAAGGACGCTTCCAACGCAGCCCGGGCCTTGCATAACGTAGAGCTGGCCGCTGACGCGGCCAACCACTTCGCTGACTCATGTATGATGTCCAGCGAAAGGCACGGTGAGGCAATTGATCTCTGCGATAGTGCGCTGAGGGATTTGCCCGATGATGATGAAGTCCGTCGGTGTAGATTGATGAGCCAGCTTGCACGCGCCCACATGTTCGTTGGTCAATTTTCCGAAGGGGCGCGTTACGGCCAGCAATCCATGGAACTGGCCGCGAAACTAGGTGATTATAAATCCCAGTTCTCGGTAATGATGATGCATTTCGGGGCCCCATTTGTTGCGCGGAAGGGAAGAGACGCCCGCCATTGGCGCGAAAACCTGGAGGCTATGCATGGTGTGGCCGAGCATCTTGGCAGCATCGATCAAGGGCGAGATCGCACTCTCAGCCTGTTTGTGGGTGCCGAGATGGCAGACCGCGCGTTGATGGACCATTCACTGGAATTGCTCACTGAGATTTCGGAAAAGGACAATCATCTGCAACTCTATTGGGTTCAGAAACACGCACGCGCCATGGTTGCAATAATGGACGGCGATTTTGAGCAAGCAGAGAAACACGCCACCGAAGCGGTAAAGATCGGTCGGAAGACCCATGGGGAACATGTAGAGGGCGTCTTTGGGGTTCAGATGTTCACCATCCGCCGCGAACAAAACCGGCTGCACGAGGTTGCGCCTGTGATCAAGCAACTCATGACAGACAGCCCTGAAGACATTTCGTGGAAGCCCGGCTTTGGCCTTATCGCTGCCGAGCTTGGATACAAGGAACCTGCCGAACGGATACTGAATGAAATGGCTGCCAATGGTTTCGATCTTCCTCCCGACGCCATGTATTCAACGACATTGTCATATCTGGCGGACATATGTGTCGCCGTTGAGCATCAGGAACACGCTAAGACTCTCTTTGACATGCTCGCCCCATACGAAGACCTGACGATCACCGCAGGGGCAACCACAGTTTGCACTGGCGCAGCCGCGCGACGCTTGGGCAGTTTGAGCGCGGTATTGAAAGATTGGGATGTCACTGACGCGATGTTCCAGAAGGCCATAGAAATCGACACCCGCATGAAATGTCCGCCTTGGGTTGCGCATAGCAAGGCGGCTTATGCATCCGCATTGAGGCGGCGGGGACGGCCGGACGATGTGGAACAAGCGTTTCAACTGGAAGGGGAAGCGTTGGCAACTTCACAGAAATTGAGTATGGTTTCCCTAAGGTCAAAGCTCGAAGGAGTAGCGAGTTAAGGTAAAAAATCTGGTTTGGGGGACTTCATGCCAAGGTACATAATTGAAAGAAATTTCGCCGAGCAGCTTAACGTCACAGACGATGACAAAATTCACATCAAAGAGATCAATGACGAAGTCGGCGTCGAGTGGATTTTCTCGTTTCTCAGTGCAGACAAGCGCAAAACGTACTGCTTGTACGAAGCCCCGGATGAGGAAAGCCTGAGAAAGGCGGCCGAACGCCTGAATATTCCCGCCGACGTGATAACACCTGTGGATCGCATCGACCCAGGAATTTTTGCCTGACCTGCAACATTTTTTTCCCAATTTAGTGAAACGCCTTCGCGGGACCACGCGACGGAAAAAAATCGACTGAGGCAGCGCTGCAAGAAGCCCGACCTGACAATAGGGAGGCTTACGCATGTTTGATCTGAAAACACTCGACGGTGGTACGGCAACAGTGGAGCAAGACGCGTTGGGCGCTCTTGATGCATCGCTTCGTGGCGGGGCCTATCAGAAGGGCTCCCCTGAATATGAGGATGCAAGAACAACGTGGAACAGCATGTTCGAACGTTACCCAGGCTTCGTAATCCGCGCGCTGGGGGCCAGTGACGTGCAGAAGGCCGTGAACTTTGTTCGGGACGCCGGCCTCGTTATGTCTGTTCGCTCTGGTGGACATCAGATTGCCGGTCACGCTGTTGCAGATGAAACTGTAATGCTCGATCTGTCCCAGATGCGGTCCGTGCACGTCGACCCCGTCACCAAGACTGCTCGGGTTGCGCCTGGAGCGCTGCTAGGAGATGTGGATCGCGAAACTCAGGCACACGGGCTGGCTGTTCCTGTCGGCATCAACTCGACCACGGGTATTGCGGGTCTTACCCTTGGCGGCGGCTTTGGATGGACCACTCGGAAATTTGGCATGACGATCGACAACTTGCTCTCAGCGGAGGTCGTGACTGCGGACGGTGCCATTGTAACCGCCTCGCCCGCAAGCCACCCTGAACTTTTCTGGGCCATCCGTGGTGGGGGTGGGAATTTCGGTGTTGTGACCTCATTCGAGTTCCAACTGCATGAACTCGGACCCGATGTTTTGTCTGGCCTCATTGTTCATCCGATAGAGAAAGCGCCAGAGCTTCTGGCCGAATTCGCCACCATTGCAGACAATTCCCCGGATGAGTTGACCGTTTGGAGCGTGATGCGAAAAGCGCCTCCTCTGCCTTTCCTGCCGGCTGAGTGGCATGGGCGCGAGGTGCTGATCTTTGCAGCCTGCTACAGCGGACCGATGGACGAAGGTGAAAAAGCCATGACGGCATTGCGCGCGCTTGGTGAACCTATTGTCGATGTGATCTCGCCCCATAAGTTCGTAGATTGGCAGGCCGCCTTCGACCCGTTGTTGACACCAGGTGCCAGGAATTACTGGAAAAGCCACGATTTCGACGCACTTTCTTCGGACGCAATCTCAGGACTTCTGAAAGCGATTTCCAGTCTTCCAGACCCGGCGTGTGAAGTCTTTATTGCCCATGTGGGTGGCGCAATGGCACGTGTTCAGGCCGGTTCGACCGCCTATCCCCAAAGATCCGCCCATTTCATCATGAATGTTCACACGCGTTGGGAAGACCCCGGCAAGGATGCCGAATGTATTGATTGGGCGCGAAAACTTTACGACCAGATGCAACCGCACGCGAGCGGAAGTGCATATGTCAACTTCATGCCCGAAGACGAAGAGGACCACATGGCCGGAGCATATGGTGACAACGGTGAGAAGCTTTCCAAGATCAAGGGCAACTATGACCCCGACAACTTGTTCAGGGTGAACCACAATATCTTGCCTACGTGATGGAATTCAGAACTACTTAAACTGATCCAGATTGATGTTGGGCATCTTGCCTTACTGCCTGCGGCTTTTCTTGTTGCTTAATTGTCAATCCAAGTGGGTTCTCCAGCCGGTGATCGCACCGGTGGTGATGCACATGCATCGTCGCAGTTTCAGTAAGCAAAGCTAAGAAACTCAACATGTGGATGTGTCAGACTTGGCACGGAGCGGTCGGTCAGTCCGATTTGTGTGAACGACTACTGTGGGGCAAGAATGTCGACACATTGGGTCAAGGTGTTGAACAGCCGGGAGCATCGCAAATCTGGCGATGGCTGCTATCGGGAGCAGAACCAAATTTGGTCAGCTTCATCGCCGCAAGGCCGTTGCGAGCCCACAAGGGGCGCCAGTCTTGACCCTTGGTCCATTTTTTCGCCAATGTCGACGAAGTTGTATTTTTGGGGGAGCTTCTGCATGACTCTGTTTTATCCAATAATCCTGCTGTTGCTGTCTTTTCTGGTCGGCACTACCGCCTCAGCTCAGGACAAGCCGAATATCGTTTTCATATTTCTTGATAACTTCGGTTGGGGTGAACCGGGATTTAACGGTGGCGGCATAATCCGTGGAACGGCCACTCCTGAAATGGACGCGCTGGCCGCTGAGGGATTGAGGCTTACAAACTTCAATGTTGAAAGTCAGTGCACTCCCTCTCGCGCAGCAACCATGACGGGGCGCTATGGCATCAGAAGCGGTAACCATACAGTCCCTCTGGGCGGCGGTGTCTACGGTCTGACTCAATGGGAGATCACTATGGCCGAGATGCTCAAGGACGCAGGATATAACACGGCCATGTATGGAAAATGGCACCTCGGCTGGACTGAAGGGCGCTATCCCACGAACCAGGGTTTCGATGTGTTTTACGGTGTTGAGACTACTGATGTAACCGTTTGGCGCTCGCTCCCGGGCTTTGCCGACGCAAACATGGAAGAACCTGTTGTCATGCAGGGTGTTGCGGGCAAACCTGCGACTGTGGCGCGGGACTACGACCTGGACTATCGCGGCGAGATAGACGGTGACCTGACAAAGAAGGCTATCCGTTTCATCGAAGACAAGAGCAAGGAAGAGGCGCCGTTTTTCGTTTATCTTGCCTACACTCAAACACACTATCCAAATATCGTGTCCAAAGAGTTTGACGGAGCCACTGGGAAAGGCGTTTGGGCGGACATATTGCGGCAGACAGACACCTACATCGGTCGGATAGTCGATGCGCTTGAAAGTGCGGGCATTTCGGACAACACGGTGGTGATCTTTACTGCTGACAACGGCCCTGAAGCTCTGCCGGTTGGAAACGCCAACGTGTCACCGGTCCCGGCGGTGCATGGTACGGCCGGGCCATGGCGGGGCACTCTCTTCACCAGCCTTGAAGGCAGCATGCGCGTGCCATTCGCGATTAAGTGGCCGGGAAAGATTCCCGCAGGTTCAGAAAGCAACGATATCGTCCACTCGATGGACCTCTACCCAACACTTGCAGCGTTTGCAGGTGGCAAGGTGCCTGAAGACAGAGCCTTTGATGGCATCGATCAATCCGGGTTCTTTCTGGGTGCCCAGCCAAACTCGAACCGAGAAGGCGTGATCGTTTACATGGGGGAACAGATTTTTGGCGTCAAATGGAAGGATTGGAAGGTTCTTTTCAAAGAGAATACGACGGCCTTCGGAGCGACAGAGTCCTTCGACACGCCAAGGGTCTACAATCTTTTGAACGATCCACATGAGCGTGAAAGCGTACTTTTTCCGCACACATGGGCGGCCGAAAAGGCGCTGCCTCAATTGCAGGAACACATCGCTACGTTCGAAAAATACCCACCAATCCCTCCAGGGGCGCCAGACCCTTATAAACCGCATGAAAACTGAACGGCAGATTTGCTCGGTGGGTTCAATTGATCCACGCAACACCTCAACTTGTGACCAAGAATGGAGTATTTGGATGGGTTATAGCACTCGCAGCGCTCGTCATTTATAGGCTATGAGTCTCGAACCTAAATCAGACCATCAACAGCCCCAAAAACAACATGGCGACGGACACTAACTGCACTGATTGCCAGACTTGAAATTGGCCAGTATTGCGCCGTTCTGGAAATTTTGATCGTCTATTTCCCGATCAGGATAGCGTGTTCCCGTTCTATTACCTCTTCCCAATTGCCTTGTTCTTTCAGGCCAGTCGAAGAGTCACCCATTAACGATGTAACCATAAGCCGTCCGCGTGATTTCGCGTCTTCAACTGAAAACCCGGCTTGTTCAAACATCCACGCGGCGAATCGGAAGCGTTTGCCGATGGTTCTTTGATACGTTGCTTTCA
The DNA here is from genome assembly GCF_013034475.1 of Ruegeria sp. HKCCA6837. Lineage (NCBI taxonomy): Bacteria > Pseudomonadati > Pseudomonadota > Alphaproteobacteria > Rhodobacterales > Roseobacteraceae > Ruegeria > Ruegeria sp. HKCCA6837. Next base: position 274,191 of record NZ_WQGD01000003.1, on the reverse strand, counting down.
CTTTTTGATCAGTGTTCGCCCAGACTGAAACGGCGTGATCAGGCACGGCTGCATTTTCTGCAATGACCTTCTTCATGAGTAGGAGAATGCGGTCTTCAGGTGAGCCTTCAAACGCTTTTGCTATTTCGATCACATTGTCCGTCAACTCTTGCTCCCAATATCTGAGCACTTCGTCCAAAAGTTCCCGGACATTTTTGAAATGCCAGTAGAAGCTGCCGCTGGTCAGGTTCAGTCGCTTTGCCATTGGCACGATCTTTATCGCGGAAACGCCGCCCTCGTTGAGGACTTTGTATGCCAGCAAAATCCAATCCTCTTTGGTTGCAGCGTTTCGAGGTGACGCTCGGGTGACAGTTTCGGACATTCAGATTTTAGCATTCTTTGTTTGACATAGAGCAGTCTATGGGAGTACCGTAGATAAGTCTATGGTGAACCAGGAGTTCACGATATCGTGTTCTCCGAAGCGCCTAGCAAAGTAGGGGGATCAATGAATAGCATCACAAAATCCGCAACCTATACGTTTCTCGCGTTAAGTCTCACTTTGGCTGGCTCCGCCTTGGCGCAAAACGCATTGCCGACCGGTCGAAGCGCCTCTGAAATCGAAAACGGTGTCTATCCCGCATCGTACTTCCCAAACACCGAAATCCTTGCTGAGGATGAGATGCGTATCACGGCATTGGGGACCGGGATGCCAAACCAAACCAAGGCGGCCGTTTCGATTTCGTTTTATGTCGAACTTGGGAACGGCGAAGTTTTTCTGTTTGATGTTGGAACTGGTGCCACCGGAAACTTATTTTCGCTGCGACCGGATTTTGCCAAGATCGACAAGGTTTTCTTCAGCCATTTGCATGTCGACCATGTTGGAGACTTCATGGGTCTGCATGTGGGGGGGTGGCTGTCGGGAAGATACACTCCGCTCCGCATCTTCGGCCCGTCTGGATCAGAAGATGAACTGGGCACCAAAGCCTATGTTGAGGGCATGTCAAAAGCCTATGCTTGGGATCTGGCCACACGTACGGGAGCGCTGCCGGATGATGGCGCCAAGCTTGAAGTCACTGAATTCGATTACATGCAGGAAAACGAGATCGTTTATCAGGAGAACGACGTCACGATCCGGTCCTGGCCTGCGATCCACAGCTTAGATGGCTCGGTGAGTTATTCTTTGGAATGGAATGGACTGAAATACGTCTTCGGCGGAGATACTTACCCGAACAAATGGTATGTCGAATATGCCAAAGGAGCGGACATCGCTTCTCATGAGGCGTTTCTTCCACCTGATGCACTGGCCCCGTACTTTGGCTGGGATATGAAACAGGCGACCTATGTTGCCACCCGCGTTCATACCGAACCCGCGGCCTTTGGCAAAGTGATGTCCGCGGTCGAACCGCGTATGGCGCTGGGCTATCACTCTGTTCTTTCGCCCGAAAACTACCAGGCGATTTTGGAAGGCGTCCGTTCGACGTACGATGGACCACTCACGCTTGCACGGGATCTTCAGGTGATCAACGTGACCAAAGACCAGATCGTTGTTCGGGAAGCGAGTGTTGACGACTATGTGCTACCACCATCTGTGAGCGACGAGTACATCAATGCCCCGCGTTCAAAAGAAAAAGAACCGTCAGACAAAGTCAAAGCGGGCAAATGGGAGGGTTACACGCCACCGCCAATGCCGGATCAATAACTAGGTAGGCGAAGCGGTCTTGCCCGGCTGTATGTGAAACTGGGAAATCTTATAAAGCCACGGGTTGCGTCCGGTTCAAGTTGCGCGGGTGCTATTGTCGCCAAGGCTTGTGAAACCAGCCCAGAGACTGCGGAGCCTATGTCCATTTTCAGTCATTGCGGTATGTCGTCGGCCCAAATCGGTTTGCTCGGAAGGGCACTACGGTAGGATCGCGCGTAGAACTTTGGGCATTGTTGAATTTCGAGGGTGAATAACATTCAAGTTTGGCGGTATCTGAATCGACAACTGCTGGTGCTCGGTTTTTTTGCCGCTAGCACGCAGACTGTTTTGGCAGATGTAGTTCTATTCAACGGGTCCGAGGTCGCACCCAACATCGCCATCTTTCATGTCACAGAGGATGGCGTTTATTTGGATCTTGAAATCTACGTCGACGATGTCTCGCTTTTTGCAGGTTTGTTACCCCAGCGATGGGTGCCAGATCATGGGGGAAATGGGCGTCGTCTGAAGCAAAGTCCTGAACACGATGAAAGCCTGGGTCTGTCAGTTATTATAGGTGATGGGCCGGCGCTTTCGCCTGAGATCAGAAAAGTGGAATACAGAAAGCGTATAGACCGTGCGTCGCCGCTTGCGGGTCAGCGTGATCCGTTCTCTGGCCAAATTGTTCCCAGTCCGCCAACCGATCCACGCGTCTTGTTCGTCAACGTGTTCTACCCGTTTCTGTCCCCAAACCCCAAAACGCTGACTATTCTGCCACCGTCGCGGGAAGGTGAACCGCTTGCGACCATCGGTATGCAGGTCTTTGATCGGGACGTTCCGGTCACGGATTTCAAGTTCCTTTCAAAACCGGCAGAATTGAAAATTCACTGGGCTGATCCTTGGTATTCCCGGTTCTCCGCTAAAAACCTGAATCGAAAAAACCAGGATGGGACATCGACCTTTCTATATATTGAGCCGCGGGAAGTTCGGCATGAAACCCTGATCCGATTGCACGAATTGGCACCTTGGATTGATGAAACAGTCGGGGTGGGCGATAAGCTTTCGCCACAACACGGCGCAAAGATTACAAAAAAGGCCGCAAAACTTTTGTCGTCGCGTAATGCGGTGTCCATCGATGGAAAACCCGCTCAGCCGGCAATAGCAACGGCAGAACTTTTGACGCTAACGTCAAAGGGTTTTCAGGTTGTCGAACCCGGAAAGGAAGTGTCCTCGAACAATGCATTTGTTGGAGCGATCCTATCTTTTCCTTTGGCGGACCTTCCTGAACACGTGACGGTCACATGGGACATGTTTGATGAAAAGATTTCCCGTGTTGCAACGATTTCCAACGACGTTGCCGGACCATTTTTCGGGGCGGTGACCCCTGTGGACCCGAAATTCCACTGGCAAAACCACCTACTGAAATATGAAAGAAAATCGGTCTCGCAAATACCCGTGGTACGGCCAGAAGGGTCAAGGCCCGGGTTAGCTTGGGCTACAGGGATCATTAGCGCCGTATCGCTGCTTTTGGTGCTGGCAGGCACAGGAAAAGTCCTAAAACGCGTCAGTCTTGCGGTCTTGATTTTCGCTGTCCCGGCGACCGTCTATTTCTCTGGATCTTTTACGGAATTGGCCTGGCGGAACGCGTCGCCTCCCGATCCGCAGACTGCGGCAGGCATTTTGCGTTCGATGATCGAGAATTTGAACACAGTGAATTTGGAAACGACGCCGACCGCGAGAAAGGCAGAACTGACGCCAATTGTAACTGCGGCGTCTTTGGACGACATCGCAGCAGAGATTGAACGGGGCCTCACGATCCGCACGCCGGGGGGCAGCCTCGCCGCAGCAACTGACATTGGCAGTCCAGAATTGGAGCGTCTCGATCCGACCTCTGAACCGGGCGGCTTTCAGACGTTGGTTAAATGGTCGGTACAGGCAGAAGGGGGCCATTGGGGGCACGCCCACATACGTGCTGTAACGTTTCGAGCGCTGATCGAGATCGTGCCGGAAGCCGGTCAATGGAAACTGAATGGACTAACTGTAATCGAGGCTCGCGATCCAAATGCGTAAGTGTCTAAGACAAAAATACTGTGCTTTAGGCATCTTGGTTGTCACCTTGCTTTTGTCTCTGGCTCTATCTGCCTCGGCGCATTTTCTACTGAACCTCAACGTTCGAATTTCGCATGTCGAGCATACCGAGGACGGCTTGCGAATCTACATGCGTACGCCCATGCCCTATTTGGTTGCGGACAAGCTTGGCAACTCCGACGGCGATGCCCTGCCGGAAGCTGCACCATTTACGACAAATGCCATGCGTGATGGTCAATTGGTCCACTTTGTCGACTTGCAGGCTTTTATGAACGATCCCAAAGGATTGGGGCAATTGGCCGAGGACGGCTTGCATCTGTCGATCGATCATCAGCGTCTCAGGGGAATGGTTGAGGCAATTCGCTTGCATCGGGTAGGAAATGAGCCCGGATTTGCGACTTTGGACGAAGCTCAAAGAGCCGTTGAATTTGAAACAGACCTTGCGCCACCGCTCTACGTCGGTGACACGATTGTCGATCTTGTCCTGAACTACAAGAGTGATCGCCCAGTCCAATCATACAGCATTGCCAATATGCTGGACCCCGGCCTGCCGGGTCAGGATCAAACGGCCAATCTAATTCTCGACTACGCATCTGAAACACCACAGATTTTGCGCTCTCGGGGCCTGATGATCGAGCCTTTGGAGATCAAGCAAGCAGGGTACGGAGGTTTTCTGAGTTTTGTCTGGGAAGGTATCCGTCATATCCTGGAAGGGTTGGATCATGTTCTGTTTGTTGTGTGTCTGGTCATCGGCGCTCAGACACTCAGAGCATTATTGTTGCGCGCAACCGGCTTTACTTTCGGGCATAGCATCACGTTGTCTCTTGGCTTTTTTGGGTTTGTACCATCAGGCGCGTGGTTTGTTCCCGCCGTCGAAACCGGAATCGCGATTTCAATCGTTATTGCGGCCGCCGCTGCGTTCATGAGCAACGCGAGCAAGGCGCAGTCTGAGGCCAAAATGGTCCTGCTGACCTCGCTTATTGGTCTGTTGCACGGGCTGGGTTTCAGCTTTGTACTGCACAAGATCTTGCAAGTTACATCACCAGATATCTGGCAGAGCCTGCTTGCTTTCAATCTTGGCGTTGAGATTGGCCAGGTCGTCATCATTCTAGCGCTATGGCCCGCGCTAGTGATTTGCCACCGCACGAATGCCAGTTTGTGGATGTCCACACGTGTGGGCTTGGCAGTGGGATGCGCAGCCATCGCCTGCTATTGGACCGTCCAGCGAATTGCCGAGGTATATTCTGCGATAACCTGAATTCTATGCGATGATCCGTGCAGTGCTGATTGGCTGACGCAAAAAAGCGAGCGTTTAGCTGCGCCCCTGCACAGACCGAAATGGCGGGATACATTTGTGGTGGATGGCGGAGACGAAGGGATTCGAACCCTCGAGACGGTTTCCCGCCTACTCCCTTAGCAGGGGAGCGCCTTCGACCACTCGGCCACGTCTCCGCCGACGGGTATATCCTTGCAAACGCTGGAAATACAAGGCCATTTGTCGACGGTTTGACAGTTTTCTTCAAATTCCCGGAAATCCTTGAAATAGAACAGGTTCAAGGCAGTACGCGTTGAAATTGGACACGTATCACTCCCAGAATTTCAACATCTGAGAAGCACAGGCATGTCAGGATTCGCGTTTAAGGCACCGGAAGTGAGGTTTGGGCCACGCGAAACCTGCGGGTCAAAGGTTTTGCCGAAAACGCCAGTTAGAGGGGATCAATCCGGTTCAAAGGCGTAAAGGCCAAGTTGATGCCGCCGGCGATGGAAACGTTCGACCCGTTCAACAATCTCGTCGCTGGAAACGGCGATCACAAATGACAGCAGAGTTTCAAGCAATGCTATGGTCGAAACGGAGGAAGGGAAGAATTGGGGCGTGTCTGCGGACACAACAAAACCGTGATGCGCGTTCAGTATCACAGGGCTTGCCGGGCTGTCCGAGATCCCCACAACGGTCAGTCCCTGTTGCCGCGCCAGTTTGATCGCCTCAATCACTTCCGTGCGGTAAGGATGGCAGGTGATGGCGATCAATACGTCCTGTTCATCAGCCCAAGCCAAATCGTCAACCGGTGTTGATCCCGGGCGTGGAATAGCGTGGAATTGCTTCATCCCTGTGGACGCCAGGTAGGTGAAATTGCGTGCGTTCGAATTGTTGACGCCCACCCCCAAAGTGAAAATCTGCCGGCAGTTCCAAATGTCTTCTGCCGCTTTCTTCAGGCGGTCGGCATCAATTCCGGCAAAGGTTTCTTCAATGTTGCGGATCGCTGCGCCAACCATGTCAGCATAAAGCGTGCCCAGTTCCCCAGATTTGCCGATGTCCTGCAACCAGCGGGCACGGTCAGGAAAAGAGGCTTGCCCCTTGCGAATAGCGTCGCGAAAGGGTTCCCGGAAATCGTCATACCCGTCAAAGCCGACCTGCCGCGCCATCCGCACAAATGTGTTGGGTTTAACTTTGGCGGCCTCTGCTATTTCACGGACGGTCGAAACCCCCACATCTGTTGGGTTTTCCAACACATAACGCGCGGCTTTTTGCGCCTCTGGCGTTAGGGCGTTCCATTCTTCAGTCAGTCGCTTCAGAACGGTTTGTGATATGTTTGTGTCATTCATGATTGACGATGGTACAAATGTGAAATTAGCGTGTCGAGCAGAAACGCGACTCGGAATGAGGAACGACCATGCCCGCGCACAAAACGCCACCTCCAGTGTCTGCGATGGCTGCAGCTTGTCGGTGCTTTGATCAGAACATGACGTGGGTTGAAGGCGGATACAATGGTGCTTGCGCGTTGCTCCTAGGGGAGGGCCAAGCGCGTTGTGAGGCGCGCGTTGACCGGACATTTCTGAAAGCGGGCAAGACACTGACAGTGTTGTCCTGTCCTAACGCATTGGTGGAGAACGCTAAATGAGCTTGCCTGAAACAATGAAGGCTATGGTTACGATGGGCCATGGCGGGCTGGAACAGATGGTCCTGCACGAAAATTGGCCGCGTCCTGAACCGGCGACTGGAGAAGTGTTGATCAAGGTTGGGGCCTGCGGCTTGAACAACACCGACGTTAACACGCGATCTGGCTGGTACTCCAAGACTGTGACCGATGCCACAACCGGCGGCGCGTTTGAAGAGGTTGGCGAAGAAGACCCTACTTGGGGTGGCAACCCAATAACTTTCCCACGAATTCAGGGGGCTGACATTTGCGGGCGTATTGTCGCTGTTGGCGAAGGGGTCGACCCCCGGCGCGTGGGTGAGCGTGTGATTACCGACGGTTGGCTGCGTGATTCCGCTGATCCCGGCAACATGGACAAGGCCGGTTATTTTGGTTCGGAACGCGATGGTGGGTTCGCTGAATACGCGACGACCCTTGCGGTCAATGCTGTGCCGATTTCCTCGGATCTGTCGGATGCAGAGCTGGCAACGTTCTCTTGTTCCTACTCTACCGCCGAAGGAATGTTGACCCGAGCCAATGTGAACGACAAAGACACCGTGCTGGTGCCCGGAGCATCGGGCGGTGTGGGCGGCGCGTTGGTGCAATTGGCCAAGCGGCGCGGTGCGCGGGTCATCGCGATGGCATCTGAAGCGAAGCATCCCGCTGTGGCGGCGCTTGGTCCCGATAAGGTTCTACCTCGGGCGCCTGAAAACCTGCGCACGGCGTTGGGTGACGAAAAGATCACCGTGGTCGCCGATGTGGTCGGTGGTCCCTATTGGGCGCACTTTATCGATATTTTAGAACGCGGCGGACGTTACACCTGCTCAGGTGCAATCGCCGGACCCATGGTCGAGTTTGACCTGCGCACCTTTTATCTGCGCGACCTGACTTTTACGGGTTCGACCGTGATTGACCCGCAGGTGATGACGAACCTTGTGAGTTACATTGAGGCCGGTGAAATCAAACCGGCTTTGGCAGCGACATATCCGTTGGAGGAGTTGCGTGAGGCACAAGCTGCCTTCATCGCCAAAGAGCACACCGGAAACATAGTGGTGATTCCATGACACTGGACAGCGTTTTGGAGGCCGCGCGGCATGTGCATCAGGCACATCCTGACCTGTCGGCCTTTGGCGCATGGCCTTCTGATCTGTCTGTTGCGATGTCAGAGCCAAGTCATGTTCCTGCGGCAGATCTGGTGCGGGACTGCGACTTTCGGGGGAGCGATCTGACTCAGCCGTTGATCGACGCAGTCAAGGCAACCACTCATCTGGCCCATTGGAAACAGACATACACAGAGGAAGAGGTCGGCGCGGATTTTCTCAGCCGGTATGGCTATTACGAGCTGTTTGGCCCAACCGGCCATTTTCATTCAACTCAGCTGCGTGGCTATATCGGGTATTGGGGGGCTGGGCTGATCTATGACTGGCACAGCCATCAAGCCGAAGAAATCTATCTGACGCTGGCTGGTGGCGCGGTGTTCAAGGTTGAGAGTGATGCGGCTTTTGTTGGTCCCAACCAGACACGTCTGCATTCCAGTTGGCAAAGCCATGCCATGGTCACAACGGATCAACCGATCCTGACCTTTGTGCTGTGGCGCGGTGAGGGCATGGGAGATCTACCCAGAATGGATGCGCAATGAAGATCACACGAATTCGGGTTTATCAGACAGGGCTGCCCTATGTCGGTGGTGCTTATGTCTGGGGCGCCGGAAACGCTATCAAAACGGCCATCGCCTCGGTCGTGGTTATGGATACTGACGCGGGTATTCAGGGCTGTGGTGAGTTCACGCCGTGTGGCGAAAACTATATGGTCGCTCATTCCGAGGGCGTAACAGCCCTGGCGCGGCTTGTTGCGCCGAAACTGTTGGGTGAAGACCCGCGTCAGGTCGGACGGATCGAACAGTTGATGGATCAACTGGTTCAGGGCCATGGGTATGCCAAGTCTCCTTTCGATTCAGCCTGCTGGGACATTTTGGGTAAGGTGTGTGATCAGCCGCTTTGGATGTTGCTGGGCGGCAAGCTGACCGACGGTGCGCCGATGTACCGGGTGGCCCCGCAGAAAGCGGTGGATGAAACGGTAGCCGAGATGAATGTCTATCGCGATCAGGGCTACCGCCAGTTTCAGGTCAAGGTCGGGGGTGACTGGGCCACGGACATCGATCGGATACGGACGACTGTTCCGCTGTTGGAGCCGGACGAAAAAGCGATGGCCGATGCCAATCAGGGGTGGCGTGTTGACAATGCAATTCGGGTGGCGCGCGCGACGCGCGACCTGGACTTCATCCTTGAACAACCCTGTCGTACCTACGAGGAATGCCAACAGGTGCGCCGTGTGGCCGATCAACCAATGAAACTGGATGAATGTGTAACAGGCATCCAAATGGCGCAGCGGATTGTTGCGGATCGTGGGGCCGAAATATGCTGTCTGAAGATCTCGAACCTCGGCGGCATCAGCAAAGCGCGGCGTGTGCGGGACTATCTGATAGACAACCGCATCCCCGTCGTCAGCGAAGACACGTGGGGGGGCGAAATTACGACGTCTGTAGTGGCACATTTTGCGGCCTCAACCCCGCCCGAGTATCTGCAGAACACAACTGATCTGATGAACTACAACACTCGATCAACCGGCATCGGTGGGCCGACGGCCCGAGACGGGAAACTCTACGCAACCGACACGCCGGGTTTGGGCGTGGCACCTGACTTTGAAAGCCTCGGTGCGCCGGTGGCGGAGTACGCACTATGAAGATCAAGACCATAACCGTCTACCATGTGGATCTGCCGTTGGAGCACCCCTATTGGCTGTCTGGCGGGCGGCTGAAGTTCGAAACGCTCGATGCGACGATTGTGAAGATCGAAACCGATTCCGGTCTGGTCGGCTGGGGCGAAGGCACCCCTTGGGGGCACACCTATGTTCCTGCTCACGGACCAGGCATTCGCGCCGGTATCGAAACGATGGCACCTTTCATTCTGGGCCTTGATCCGCGCAAGGTATTGGACGTGGAGCGGGCGATGGATCTGGCATTGCCCGGGCATCTTTACGCCAAAAGCCCGATCGATATGGCTTGTTGGGATATTGCAGGTCAGGCCGCAGGTCTGCCCATTGCCGATCTTATGGGCGGTGGGTCGCGCACACCGCGCCCGATTGCATCGTCGGTAGGAGCGAAGACTGTCGAAGAAACCCGCGAAGTGATGGAACGCTATCGCAGCCGGGGTTACATTGCGCATTCGGTCAAAATTGGTGGTAACGTGGAACGCGATATCGCTCGGGTCCGCGATGTGGAAAGCATCCGGCGACCGGGCGAGATTGTCCTCTATGACGTCAATCGGGGTTGGTCTCGTCAGCAAGCCCTGCGGGTGATGAGCGCTTGCGAAGATCTGAACGTGATGTTCGAACAGCCCGGCGAGACGCTGGACGATATTGCGGCAATCTCGGGGCTGCATGCCTCGCCTGTGTCCGTGGATGAAACTCTGGTGACTTTGCAGGATGCAGCCCGGATCGCGCGCGATGGTATTGCCGAAATTTTCGGGATCAAGCTGAACCGAGTTGGTGGACTGACCAAGGCGGCTCGGATGCGGGATATCGCGCTGGCCCATGGTATCGATATGTTTGTGATGGCCACCGGCGGCACGGTTCTGGCCGATACCGAGGCGCTGCATCTGGCGGCCACCATCCCGGATGACAATTGCCACGCAGTCTGGGCGTGTCAGGATATGATTACGGTCGATATTGCGGGCGGTCGTGGCCCGCGCAATATTGATGGTCACCTGCACCTGCCCGAAACCCCGGGACTGGGTGTGCATCCGGACGAAAATGCGCTTGGCACCCCGGTCGCAGTTTATCGATAAACACTGAACACATTGAAGTTGGAGATCGGGTCACATGTTGAAGATCAAAACTCAATCCGAATGGATCGCCCGCGCAAAGTCTGTGTTACCCGCAGGCGGGTTTGGCAATTTTGATCCGGGTATCATCATCGCCCGTGGCGAAGGCAGCCGTGTCTGGGACGAGGACGGGAACGAATATGTCGATTATCTAATCGGCTCAGGTCCGATGCTGCTGGGTCATGGTCACCCCGAGGTGATGGAGGCCGTTCTGGAACAGTTGCCGCAAGGCATGACCTTCTTTGCCAATAACAGAAAGGGTATCGAACTGGCCGAAGCCATCATCGAGGCCGTCCCCTGCTGTGATCAGGTGCGGTTTGTTGCGTCAGGTGGCGAAGCTGACATGTATGCCATTCGGCTGGCACGGGCCTATACGGGTCGCAACAAGATCCTCAAGTTCGAAGGTGGCTATCACGGGATGAGCGCCGAAGCGCAGATGAGTCTGGCGCCCAGTCGTCGGGTCAATTTCCCTCAGGCCGTGCCCGACAGTGCCGGAATTCCCGTGAGCGTGGCCGAACAGATGCTGATCGCGCCGTTCAATGATCTTGAGGCTGTCGCGGCCCTGTTGGATGAGCATGACGATGTGGCGGCGATCTTGGTCGAACCGTTGCAGCGGATCATTCCGCCCTTGCCCAGGTACCTGCAAGGGCTGAGGGATTTGTGCGACAAACACGATGTGCTGCTGATCTTCGATGAGATCGTCACCGGGTTCCGTCTGGCATATGGCGGGGCGCAGGAACGTTATGGCGTGACCCCGGATATCTGCACCTTGGGCAAGATCACCGGCGGCGGGTTTCCTTTGGCGGCTTTAGGCGCCAGCGCCGAGATCATGAAGCATTTCGACAAATCGAAAGTCGGTGAAGACGGCTGGCTGATGCAATTGGGCACTTTGTCAGGCAATCCGGTGGCTTCGGCTGCGGGGTTGAAAACAATGGAGATCCTGCGGCGTGACGGGGCCTATGAACACTTGCGCGGTATCGGGCGGCAGTTGCAAGACATGCAGAAAGACGTGTTGAACGAAGCCGGCATTCCGCATCGGATTTGCGGCGACGAGACTTTGTTCGACGTCTATTTTACCAAGACCGAATGCAGGGATTACCGCAGCGCCAGTCATGATGACCCTGCGCGCAACGCAACATATAACGCGGCTTTGCGGTCACATGGGATATTCAAAGCCCCGGGCAAGCTGTACCCGTCATTGGCGGTGACCGAGGCCGATCTGGATCAGACCAGAGAAGCCGTACGCCACGCCGTGGCTGCAATTTCCTGATCATTGCAAAAAAACGGGTCGCTGTTGATAACAACTGCGACCCGTCACCTCTGGAAGTCAGGGGCCAGTCTCGCCCCCTCGAATACTGATTAAATCACCGCAATCTGAAAACTTTTCGATACTTTCGAGACTGACCTGACTTCCTGGTTGGTATGTCACTTTAATGCCTGAAGAAATCGCCTTTTACAGTGACCCAGTTCACACTCGAAGAATTTATTTTGAATTTTTCCAATCAAATAAATCCGGTCCAGCTTGCGCAAGCAATTCGGCAGCCATCGCGCGGGCCATTTCCGGCCCGTCTGTGATTGCGCCCGTCATATCCCGACTGGCGGTTTCCGTTCCATCTGGTCGCAGAACTTCGCCACGCAACCTGAGGGTGCCATTGTTGATTTCGGCCAACCCCGCGATCGGTGTTTCGCATGACCCGTCCAGAGCATCCAGCAACGTACGTTCGGCCGCAAGCCGTTGGCCTGTTTCCGCGTGGTGAATCGCCTCAAGCATTTCTGCCGCACGCATGTCGTCGCTACGCCGTTCAATGCCGATGGTGCCTTGCGCAATGGCGGGCAGCATATCGTCAGGGGAAATGGCGCTTGCCGGGACATCATCCATACCCAGACGTCGAATTCCCGCCATCGCCAGGAAGGTGCAATCCGCCACGCCATCTTCCAGCTTTCTCAGTCGCGTCTGAACGTTTCCACGAAATTCGACCACCTTCAGATCAGGACGTCGGTTCAGCAATTGAGCACGGCGACGCAGCGAGGAGGTGCCAACAACGGCACCCTCGGGCAGTTCGTGGATGGAGCCCAAGCGCGGGGAGATAAACGCATCTCGCACGTCCTCGCGCGGCAGGAAAGTATCCAGCACAAGGCCGTCGGGCTGTGCGACCGGCATGTCTTTGGTCGAATGCACGGCGATGTCGATTTCAGCGCGCAGCATCGCTTCTTCGATTTCTTTGGTGAACAGACCCTTGTTGCCGATCTCTTTCAGCGGTCGATCGGCATCAATCATGGCGCGGTTGTCGCCCGTTGTTTTGATCACCACGATATCGAATGCATCTTCGGGCAGGTCGAAGGCATCACTCAGGCGTCGGCGCGTTTCATGAGCCTGCGCCAAAGCAAGCGGCGAGCCACGGGTGCCGATTCTGAGGGGCGATGCGGGTGTGGGCAAATTCACAGTCATGCCCACAGCTTTAGTCGCGTCACATTGCCCTGACAATGGGGGCTGAGCTTGACAAATTGCCGCCGAAGGACGACCCGTTGCGAAAACCGGATGACTGGGGGCGAATATGGCCGAGACAAAGAAACTGCTGCGGGCGCTGGCGGGTGAGGTGCAGGATGTGCCGCCGATCTGGATGATGCGTCAGGCGGGCCGGTATTTGCCCGAGTATCGCGCCACCCGCGCACAGGCCGGCGATTTCCTGTCCTTGTGCTATAACCCTGAGCTTGCGGCCGAAGTCACATTGCAACCGATCCGTCGTTACGGGTTTGATGCCGCGATCCTGTTTGCCGATATCCTGTTGGTGCCGCAGGCGCTGGGCGCTGATCTGTGGTTTGTGACCGGTGAAGGCCCGCGCCTGTCGACGATCACGCAGCAATCCGAGTTTGACGCGCTAAAACCGGTTGACGCGATTCATGAAACACTGTCGCCCGTTTATGAAACGGTACGAATTCTGTCGCGCGAATTGCCGTCGGAAACCACTCTGATCGGTTTTGCTGGCGCGCCCTGGACCGTTGCTACCTACATGATCGCAGGGCGCGGCACGCCAGATCAGGGCCCCGCGCACGCGTTGCGGGAAGGGAACACCGCGCTGTTTGAGGCTTTGTTGGATCGCATCACCGCCGCAACGATCGAGTACCTGTCCGCGCAAATCGAAGCCGGGGCCGAGGTGGTCAAGATCTTTGACAGTTGGGCGGGGTCCTTGAAAGGTGAGGCGTTCCAGAAATACGCGGTCGAACCGTGCCGGGTGATTACTCAGGCCATCAAGGAACGCCATCCAGGCATACCGGTCATCGGATTCCCGCGTGAGGCGGGCGACGGGTATATCGGGTTTGCCAAAACAACAGGTGTAGATTGCGTCGCGCTGGACAATTCGGTGTCGCCGGAATGGGCGGCCGAGCATGTGCAGGCTGATGGCTGTGTGCAGGGCAATCTGGCCTCGTCCCATATGGTGACGGGCGGGCAGGCGTTGGTGGACGAGACGCGGCGCATTGTTGAGGCGTTCTCGAAGGGGCCACATATCTTCAACCTGGGCCACGGGATCACGCCAGATGCGGATCCTGAGAATGTGCAGTTGATGATCGACACAGTGCGCGCACGGTAAGCTGGTGAAAGGGGGCCAGCCCCCTTCTTGGTCTGCGACCAATTCATCCCCCGAGGTATTTGTGGCCAGATGAAGAGCGGATCAGCGTGGGTCGTTGATCTGCGCGAGGATGTCTTTTGTGTGCTCTCCGCGTGTTGGGCTGGGTCTGGGGTTCCATTGATGATTTGAAAACCGAGGCGCGGCGGCGGCTTGGAGAGTGCCGTCGATGTCTTGCCAAGTGTTGCGATGAGTGTTCATCGGGTGTTCCTGCGCCTCTTGCGGGTTGAGCACCGGGGCGACGCAGGCATCTGTACCGCGAAACACGGCGTCCCAGTGGTCGCGCGGTTGGCTGGCGAAGATTTCGGCAAGGCGTTGGGTTAGGTCGGGCCAAAGCGTGCGCTCATATTGGATTTGGAATTCGGCATCTTTGGCGAGACCCAGGATCTGCAAGAACTGGGCGTAAAACTTGGGTTCGAGGCATTGGACCGAAATGAAGCCGCCATCAGCGCACGTATATGTGCGGCTCCAGTGTGGGCCGTCCAAAAGGCTTTCACCGCGCGTATCGGACAGATTGCCTGTTTGGCGCATGGTCATCAGAAGGTTCATCATATGGGCTGAACCGTCATATATTGCAGCATCGACAACTGTACCTTCACCAGTGCGTTGCGCGTTAATAAGACCGGCCAGAAGACCCGCGACGAGATACATGGCTCCGCCGCCAATATCGCCCACCAGAGTTGCGGGTGTCTGCGGGGGCTGGTTGGGATGAGAGGCATACCAGAGCGCTCCGGATAGGGCGATATAGTTGAGATCATGCCCGGCTGTGTCAGCCAGCGGACTATCCTGGCCCCAGCCCGTCATGCGTCCATAGACAAGCTTCGGGTTACGGGCCAGGCAGGGTTTGGGGCCAAGGCCCAGCTTTTCCATCACACCGGGGCGGAAGCCTTCGATCAAGGCATCTGCGGTGCCGATCAGACACAGGGCGGTTTCCAGGTCATCAGGGTCTTTCAGGTCAAGCGCGATGGACCGCTTTCCGCGATCCAGAAGTGAGCGTTCTGGCATTCCGGGTGTGACAGCACCGCTTTTGCGATGAATGGTTATCACATCAGCGCCCAAATCGGCCAGTTGCATGGCGGCAAACGGGCCGGGGCCCAAACCTTCGATTTCGACGACACGAATTCCCTTTAGCATCTGCACCCTCCGTTTCGGGCAGAGTTTGCGAGCAGGCTGCGGATTGCAAGGCGGATGTTAGTGGCGCAGATCGTCGCCTGTAAGGCAGATGTGTGTCAAACGATGTTGAATTGACCTGTTATACTCAGGTTTGGCGCGATAGGGTCCACGCCATAACGGGGAACGGATATGACGACAATTTTGTCCATCAGAGATCTGCGCAAGTCTTACGCCGATGGGTTTGAGGCGCTGAAAGGTGTGTCCTTGGACATTGAAGAGGGTGAGATTCTTGCCCTGTTGGGGCCAAACGGTGCCGGAAAGACAACCTTGATCTCGACCATCTGCGGGATCACCACCCCAAGTTCCGGTGAGGTCACGGTGGGAGGGCATGATATTCAGGCCGATTACCGCGCTGCGCGTAGGATGATCGGGCTTGTGCCGCAGGAAATTGCGCTGGAACCGTTTGAGAAGGTTTGGAACACCGTACGCCTGTCGCGGGGGCTGTTCGGGCTTGGCAAAAACAATGCGCGGATCGAAGAGATTCTGCGGAAACTGTCCCTTTGGGACAAGCGCAACAATGCGATCAAGGAATTGTCTGGCGGTATGAAACGTCGGGTGCTTATCGCCAAAGCACTGGCTCATGAGCCCCGCGTTCTGTTTCTGGATGAACCCACTGCCGGTGTGGATGTCGAGCTGCGTAAAGACATGTGGGAAATCGTGGCCGAGCTTAAAAGGGACGGGGTCACAATCATTCTGACCACCCATTATATCGAAGAGGCCGAAGCCATTGCAGATCGTGTCGGGGTCATCGACAAGGGTGAGCTGCTTTTGGTGCAGGACAAGGACTCACTGATGGCACAGATGGGTAAAAAGCAGATTGAGGTCATGCTGACAGAGCCCATCGCGCAGATTCCAGACAGTCTTGCGCTGCACAACCTGACACTGAATGGTGCGGGGGATGTCTTGATTTACACCTATGACACCCACGCGGACCGCACGGGTATCACGACACTGCTGAATGACGTCTCACAAGCCGGGTTGATCCTGCGGGACGTACAGACACGGCAATCGAGTCTGGAAGAGATATTCGTCAATCTTGTATCCGGAGAAATGGCATGAACTGGACTGCAATTGCCGCCATCTACCGGTTCGAAATGACCCGGTTCTTCCGCACTCTCGCGCAAAGCTTTTTCTCACCGGTTCTGTCCACGTCGTTGTACTTCGTGGTATTTGGCACGGCTATCGGCAGCCGCATTCAGGAAGTCGAAGGCGTCTCATATGGTGCGTTCATCGTGCCGGGGCTGATCATGCTGTCTGTGGTGATGCTGTCGATTTCGAACGCGTCTTTCGGGATATATTTCCCGAAGTTTCTTGGCACTATTTATGAGCTGCTGTCCGCGCCGGTCAATTTCATCGAGATCGTGATCGGATATGTTGGTGCCGCAGCCACCAAGGCGTTGTTCGTCGGTTTGGTGATATTGGCAACCGCTACTTTTTTTGTGGATATTCGGATTGAACATCCCTTTGCCATGGCTGCGTTTCTGATCCTTTCCTGCCTCAGCTTTTCGTTGCTGGGCTTCATCATTGGAATCTGGGCCAGCAATTTCGAACAGATGTCACTGGTGCCGCAACTTGTGGTGACGCCGCTGATCTTTCTGGGCGGCACATTTTATTCGATCTCGATGCTGCCACCGTTGTGGCAGACGATCACGTTGTTCAATCCGGTGGTTTATCTGATTTCGGGCTTTCGCTGGTCTTTTTATGGGTTAGCGGACGTACCAATTGTCTTTAGTCTTCTGGCCATTCTCGCTTTTACTGGGGGCTGTTTGGCGGTCATCGGCTGGATTTTCAAAACCGGTTGGCGGATACGCAGCTGACTTTCGTCAGGCGTTGCATTTTTGCCCGTTGAGTGTGGGAATTTGGTTCACGTCGCGTTTAAGGCCGAATGAGTCCCTTGTTTACGGGTTGGCGGCACTCTACATCGGCACCCATGAAACTCAGCCTGCCGTTTGTTAATAAACACCCCTGCGTGGCCGTTGTCCGCCTGTCCGGCGCCATTGGAATGGCGGGCCGTGGTGCGTTGAACGACACGACCTTGGCTCCTGTTCTGGAAAAAGCGTTTCGCAAGGGAAAACCCGCTGCCGTGGCGCTTGAGCTTAATTCCCCAGGCGGGTCCCCTGTGCAAAGTTCGCTGATCGGTGCCCGTATCCGACGTTTGTCGGAAGAGCTGGACGTGCCTGTGATTGCCTTTGTCGAGGATGTCGCGGCCTCGGGTGGCTATTGGCTGGCTGCGGCCGCGGATGAGATTTGGGCTGATGACAGTTCGGTTCTGGGCTCGATCGGTGTGATCTCGGCCGGGTTTGGCGCTCATGTCTTTCTGGCGCGTCAGGGGCTTGAGCGGCGCGTGCACACGGCTGGAGAATCGAAGTCGATGCTGGATCCGTTTGCTCCGGAAAAGAAAGAGGACGTGGCCCGTCTGCAGGGGTTGTTGGGGGACATCCACGAAAACTTCATAGATCATGTCAAAGCGCGACGTGGGGACAAGCTGGATCAAAGTGCCGATCTTTTCACGGGTGAAGTCTGGCTGGCGCGGCGTGCGCAAGAGTTGGGCCTGATTGATGGCATTGCCCACCTCAAACCCAAGATGCAGGAACGCTTCGGCGAAAAGGTCAAATTCCGCCGTTACGGCGTGCGCAAACCGATCTGGACACGCTTTGGGGCCAGCCTGGCACAGGATGCAATCGCCGGATTAGAGGAGCGTGCTGCCTTCGCGCGTTTCGGTTTGTAGCGTGATCATCAAGGCCGTCACCCTTTTCCTGATTGCCATGGGCGTATTGGCAATGTTCGGTAAGCTGCGCTTTCCCGGGCAAAAGAAACTGAGCTCTGCGAAATGCCCGCGCTGCGGGCGGTATCGTATCGGCAAAGGCCCCTGCGCCTGTGAAAAAGGAGGCCGGACTTGATTACCACTTGGCTGCTGTCCGGTCTTGGCCTGTTGATTCTGTTGCTGGCGGGCGACGCCCTTGTGCGTGGTGCCGTGAACCTGAGCTTGCGCCTAGGTGTTCCGGCTTTGATCGTGAGCCTGACGATCGTGGCATTTGGCACATCCGCGCCAGAGCTTTTGATTGCGATCAGCGCTTTGCAAGAGAATGCCCCGGGCATTGCGCTGGGCAATGTTGTCGGATCCAACACGGCGAATATTTTGTTGGTTCTGGGCCTTCCCGCGCTGCTTGCGACCTTGCACACCAGCGAATGTAACAGCCGCCGGAACTATGTCTTCATGTTGATGGCGACAGTTCTGTTCATCGGTTTGGCCTTCTGTGGAACCTTTACCTTCTTCAGCGGCCTGATCCTGCTGGCGGCTTTGGGCCTGGTCTTGTTGAACGCCTTTCGCGAGGCAAAGGCCCATCGCAAAGCTTGCGGTGAAGCCTGCGTAGATGAAGAGCTTGAGGGACTGGAAGAAGCTGATCCCGACATGCCCTATTGGAAGGTGTCGATTTACTTGATCCTGGGGCTGGTTGGCTTGCCAATGGGGGCGCATCTGTTGGTGGACAACGCGACCATTATCGCAAGGACCTATGGCGTTAGTGAAACGGTCATTGGTTTGACTCTGATCGCGGTCGGAACTTCTTTACCCGAGCTGGCGACGACAGTTATGGCTGCATTGCGCAGACAGGCTGATGTGGCGTTGGGTAACGTGATCGGTTCGAACATGTTCAACCTTTTGGCCATCATCGGGATTGCAACGTGGTTCGGCCGCATACCGGTTGATCCCGAGTTCCTGCGGTTCGACTTGTGGGTTATGTTGGGCGCATCGCTGCTGCTGATCCCGTTTGTGTTCCTCAAACAGGATATCTCGCGCGTATGGGGGTTGGTGTTGACTTTCCTTTATGTGCTTTATGTCACCGTATTGCTGGTGTGATCTGACAAAATGAGGTGAAGCATGACCCGAGCTTTAGTGACCGGTGCCGGTATCCGTCTGGGCCGGGCCATGGCGCTGTATCTGGCGGGTCGTGGTTACGATG
This sequence comes from Ruegeria sp. HKCCA6837, assembly GCF_013034475.1. NCBI lineage: Bacteria > Pseudomonadati > Pseudomonadota > Alphaproteobacteria > Rhodobacterales > Roseobacteraceae > Ruegeria > Ruegeria sp. HKCCA6837. The sequence continues at coordinate 254,892 of NZ_WQGD01000003.1, read as the reverse complement.
TAGCGGTGCACTACGCTACATCCGAACAGCCCGCGCAGGAAACGGTCGCCAAGATACAGGCCCTTGGGCGTCATGCTGAGGCATTGCAGGCCGATCTGCTGGACGAAGCTCAGGTTAAGGCGTTGTTGCCGAACGCGGCTGAGGCGCTGGGCGGCCCGATCACATGTCTGGTGAACAACGCGTCGATCTTTGAATACGACAATATTCATACCTCAACCCGCCAAAGCTGGGACCGCCATCTAGACAGTAATTTGCGTGCTCCATTCGTACTGACGCAGGCTATGGCGGAACAGGGTCTGACCGCGGGAATGGATGAAAACGAAGAGCCTTTGGCCGCGGGCTTGATCGTCAACATGGTGGACATGAGGGTGCGAAAACTGACGCCAGAGTTCATGTCTTACACCATCGCGAAAATGGGGCTGTGGGCCCTGACCCGAACGGCCGCTCAGGCCCTGTCACCTGACATTCGGGTCAACGCGATTGGTCCGGGTCCGACGGTTCAGGGACATCGCCAAAGCGAACAGCATTTTCAGGCGCAACGATCCAACACGGTTCTGGAACGCGGATCGAACCCTTCGGATATCACCGCTGCGCTGGGGTATTTTCTGGACGCGCACGCGGTCACTGGGCAACTTCTATGCGTTGATGGGGGGCAGCATCTGGGTTGGAAAACACCCGACGTGCTCGGCGTAGAATAAGCAATTTCGCTGCAAGTTTTGCACTGCTCTCATTCGTGTTACCTGCGCGTTACAAAAATGTCTTTTTTTTCATACACTTGCTAAGTGATTGAAAAAATATCATTTAGAATCAAAGCGTTAATTTATTGCCCATTTTTTGTGCAAATCAAGGAAGAGGCAATGAAACAAGGGGATTTCCGATCCAGCAGAAACTTATCTTCACACTTATCCACAGAAGTCGTGGATTTGTTTCCTCTTGATTTGAGAGGCCTGAGATTGCAGCCAGTCCAAGAGAATCATATCAAAAGCCTATGACCACCCACAGCGACTCTTCTCCGACCGGTTATGCCTGCATTCAGCGCTATGCAAAAACGCTGGACAGTTCGCCCGGTGTGTATCGGATGCTGGATGCGGATAGTCGGGTACTGTATGTGGGTAAGGCACGCAACCTGAAGGCGCGGGTGTTGAATTACACACGCCCGAGGCATTCTGGCCGGATCGAGAAGATGATCGCTTCGACCGCCTCGATGATGTTCCTGACAACCCGGACCGAGACCGAGGCGTTGCTGCTTGAGCAGAACTTGATCAAGCAGCTCAAGCCCAAGTACAACGTGCTGCTGCGCGACGATAAGAGCTTTCCTAACATTCTGGTCGCCAAGAACCACGCCTTTCCCCAGATCAAAAAGCATCGCGGGGCGAAGAAGGAAAAGGGTGCTTACTTTGGGCCCTTCGCCAGTGCAGGGGCGGTGAACCGCACGTTGAACCAGTTGCAAAAGGCGTTCCTGCTGCGCAACTGCTCGGATTCCATGTTTGACAGCCGAACGCGGCCTTGTCTGCTCTATCAGATCAAACGCTGTTCAGGGCCGTGCGTCGGGTTGATCTCGGAAGAGGCATACCGCGAAAGCGTCAAGGACGCCGAGCGTTTCCTGTCAGGCCGATCCACCAAGGTGCAGGAGGATCTGGCCGAGCAGATGATGGCCGCGTCCGAGGCGATGGAGTTTGAACGTGCCGCCGGTCTGCGTGATCGCATCCGGGCACTTACGCAAGTTCAGACGTCCCAGGGTATCAACCCGCGCGGCGTGGCCGAGGCGGATGTGATCGGCCTGTATATGGATAGCGGCCAGGCTTGTGTGCAGGTGTTCTTCATCCGCGCCAATCAAAACTGGGGCAACAAGGATTTCTATCCGCGTGTCGGCCCCGATGTTTCGCCCGCTGAGGTGATGGAGGCGTTCCTTGGTCAGTTCTACGACAACAAGGAACCGCCCCGGCAGCTGATCCTATCGGACGGGATCGAAAACGCCGATCTGATGCAGGAGGCCCTGACCGAGAAGGCAGGCCGCAAGGTGGAGATCCTTGTTCCGCAGCGCGGTGAGAAACAGGAACTGGTGGCGGGCGCCTTGCGAAATGCGCGCGAGTCATTGGCTCGCCGCATGTCCGAAAGCGCAACGCAGGCCAAACTGTTGCGCGGGGTGGCCAAAGCGTTTGATCTGGACGCGCCACCGGAACGGATCGAGGTTTACGACAACTCGCACATTCAGGGCACCAACGCGGTCGGTGGAATGATTGTTGCGGGGCCCGAGGGCTTCATGAAGAACGCCTATCGCAAATTCAACATTCATGGTGACAATCTGACGCCGGGCGATGATTTCGGCATGATGAAAGAGGTACTGAACCGCCGCTTTACCCGTTTGCAAAAAGAAGACCCGGATCGGGAAAAAGGGCTCTGGCCCGATCTTTTGCTGATTGACGGCGGTGCAGGGCAGGTGAGTGCGGTGCATGAGATCATGCAGGCCCATGGGGTCGCAGACATTCCAATGGTCGGGGTTGCGAAAGGGGTCGATCGCGATCACGGCAAGGAAGAGTTTCATCGGACCGGTCAGCGCCCCTTTGCCCTGAAGCGCAACGACCCGGTGCTGTATTTCATCCAACGCTTAAGGGATGAGGCGCATCGGTTCGCCATCGGTACCCATCGCGCGAAACGGGCAAAGGCCGTCGGGGCCACGCCGTTGGACGAAATTCCCGGTGTAGGGGCTGCGCGCAAACGTGCCTTGTTGACGCATTTCGGCAGCGCCAAGGCAGTCAGCAGGGCCAATCTGGCCGATCTGAAAGCGGTCGAGGGGATCTCGGCCGGGCTGGCGCAGAAGGTTTACGATTTCTTCCACGACAAGGGCTAGGCGCGTCGTCCACGCCACAGGATGTATAGCCCCGAAGCCACGATCAACGCGCTGCCGATCCACATTACGGGATCGAGGCTTTCGCCGAACATGAGCACGCCCAAGCCGATGCCGAACAATAGTCGCGTATAGCGGAATGGGGTCACAGCGGAAACTTCGCCTGTGCGCATGGCCTTCATCAGCGAAGAATAAGCCAAAACGCCCATCAGCACCGCTCCGGTCAGATGCAGGCTGGTATGTAGATCAAGCGAAACCATCGGCACGCCTTCCCAAAACCGATAGGCGAGCCCCGCAACGATGATGCTGAGAAACCCGTAGAATCCCAAGACTTCGGTTCCCAGCGTGGCAGGTGCTGCGCGACTGGCCAAATCACGCCCCGCAAATCCCAGCATGCCTAGAACGGCCAGAATCGACAGCAATGAAAAGCTGTCGCCGGTGGGCTGCAGGATCACGACAACACCAAGCATACCCACGAAAATAGCGCTCCACCGCCGCCAACCTACCGCTTCACCAAAGAACAACGCTGCACCTGCGACCACGACAAGCGGTGTGGCCTGCAAAATCACCGTGGCCGAGGACAATGGCGTGAGCGCTATGGCCAGAACATAGAACAACCGCCCCAGAACTTCGAACAGGACCCGAACCTTCATCGGCCGAGACAGCACGTCAGGATGCATCAAGCGCGTTCCGCGCATCAATGCTACCGCAGCAAAAACAAGTGATCCACCAGCGCCAAACACAACCAGGACTTGCCAGATCGGCACCACGGCCGAGGACGCTTTGAGCAGCGCGTCCTCAAGCGCAAAACCCGCCATTGCGGCAATCATCCATAGGCTGCCAATCATGTTCGCGCGGGCATCGGTTTGAATATGGGCTGTCATCTGACACTTCCGATCTGGGCTTTCGCCGCAATCTGACGGCAAAGCCCGGAAAGGCCAAGAGATACAGGACCAAAGGCCTGCGGCGCTTTGACCAAGCTTCTGTGATCCGCGCAGTTTTTTGTCTGATTGGCTTTTCTGTCCCGCAGCGTCGATATAGGGTCCCAGCCATGAAGTGGAACTTGCCCAATATTCTGACCGTCCTGCGCCTGTTGGCGGCGCCCGGTCTGGCCGTCATGTTTTTGTATTTCACCCGGCCATATGCGGATTGGTTCGCTTTGATCCTGTTTCTGTCGGCGGCTATTACCGACTGGTTCGATGGGTATCTGGCCCGCGCCTGGAAGCAGGAAACCAAGATCGGCGCGATGCTGGACCCGATTGCCGATAAAGCGATGGTTGTAATCGCATTGATGATCCTGGTGGGCTATTCGACTGAACACTGGACACCGTGGCTGGTGTTGCCCGCGACGGTGATCCTGTTTCGCGAGGTTTTTGTCTCGGGCCTGCGCGAGTATCTGGGTGATGTAGCGGGGACACTCAAAGTTACGAAACTGGCCAAGTGGAAGACCACTGCGCAGATGATCGCCATCGCGGTTCTGTTTTCGCAAGGTATCTTTGAACACTATGCCGTGATGGCAAGTTTCGGCATGGATGCCGATCTGGTCGAGCAGATCATTGCGGGGCAGGTTGAAGACGTAAACCACCTGCGCTGGAATTTTGAAGGCATGTACTGGGCTGGCCAAATCGGGCTGTGGCTTTTGTGGATCGCCGCAACACTGACATTGATCACCGGCTATGACTACTTACGTAAAGCCATGCCGCATCTTAAGGAGAGCTAAGCGATGGATGTGCTGTACTTTGCATGGGTGCGCGAACGCATCGGTTTGCCAAAGGAAAAAGTCGAAACCAGCGCTGCAACGGTCAGCGATCTGGTCTCGGAACTGTGCGCAAGGGAAGAGCGTTATGCGGCGGCCTTTGCCGATTTATCGGCCCTGCGGGTAGCACTGGACCAAGAGTTGTCGGATTTTGATGCCTCGCTGACCGGTGTGCGTGAGGTTGCGTTTTTCCCACCGATGACCGGCGGTTAAGCGATGCGGATCGCTGTTCAGGAAGAGCCATTCGATCTGGGGGCCGAGGCCAACGCCTTTGCTGCAGGGGATGACGCCAACGGTGCCATCGTCACGTTCACCGGTGTTGTGCGCGATCTTGCAAGCGGTGATCTGGATGTGATGGAGATCGAACACTATCCGGGTATGACCGAACGAGCTCTGACCAAGATTGCCCAGGAAGCAAAGGATCGTTGGTCACTGGGCGATGTGTTGGTGATCCACCGCCACGGTCGCCTGGCCCCAGGCGACCGGATCATGATGGTGGCCACGGCCGCGCCGCATCGCAAAGATGCATTCGAGGCGGCTGAATACCTGATGGATTACCTGAAATCCCGCGCCCCGTTCTGGAAGAAAGAAATCACCAGAACCGGTGCGGAATGGGTCGCCGCCAAGGACGAAGACGAAGACGCATTAACCCGGTGGTAGGAACGTCCGGCACCCAAGTTCAGGTGCCGGAGTTGAACACAAGACTTTAGCTGCTCTGTTCGGAATTACATGTGCGAGCGGCTTCAATGGCCTTCAGCGTTCCGTCCAGGCTTACAGTGAACGCGAACTCTTTTTCGGGGAACACCGTCATTTCGTATTTTTTCATAACGTCATCAACGAATTGCGCGTTGTTCGCCAAGATATAGCCTCCGGTATATCCTTCAGCCAAATGCTTGGTTTTCTTGCGTGCTTCGGCCTCATAAACGTTTCCGTCAAGTGACAAGAAGATTTTTTCCTTCTTACCTTTCAAGCCGATGTCGTTTTGCGTGAAGACACCAAGATAGCCCATTTCCTGATCTTTAGTCAGGCCCATTTGAACGACATTGTTGTTCTCATCCACGCGCTCAATCAAGCATGATCCACGTGTTTCATCGACAAAGATAGTCCAACCAGATTCTTCGCCCCATTTTGTAAAGGTGTCGTTCTCGGACGGTATCACATCGCTTGAGGCAAAAGCGGATGTCGCGGCAAGTGCTGTTAATGTTGCGGCAGTCTTCAATATTGGCTTGAGATACATAGTTCACTCCAGTTTTGTTGGATAGCGGACTTAAGTATGTGCAGGCAAAATCGCACCAATTCATATTATTGAATTTATTAATGAAGTTGAAGTCGAACTGGGCGTGTAGGCCAAAACACGCCGATCAATTCGTCTCTCACCTATCGTTTGTTCAGAACTGCTAATTAGCCTGTTCCGCTGATCCTTCCTCCAGTGTTGTAGTCTTCATGTTGTCAGACGCACTGAACCGCTATTGATGCAAAGCATAAAATGCGGGGTGAACGTTGTGGTCGATTTTTAAACTATACTTGGCACATTTCCCCTCTAGACGTTGGCGTTTGGCTCGCGCTTAATCCGAACATACGGATCAAGAGGGCAACCCCATGAACAACGAATTGAGAAATAAGGGCCTTGCGACGCGGGCGATTCATGTGGGCGAAGAACCGGACTCGTCCAACGGTGCATCTGCACCGGCTTTGCATATGTCCTCGACTTTTGTCACCGGCCAGGTGGCTGGGTTTTCCGCCCATGATCTCGAGGTAGAGGCTCCATACCTCTATGGGCGTTGGGCCAACCCCAACGTGCGGACGCTTGAAGCCAAAATAAGCGCGTTTGAAAGCACCGAGGATTGTATCTGTCTGGCGTCAGGCATGGCGGCTGCTACTGCGATTTTCCTGACGTTCCTGTCCGCCGGGGATCACGTGATCGTCTCTGACGTGTCTTATGCGGGCGTGGCCGAGCTGGCGCGGGATACGCTTCCGCGCTTGGGGATCGAGGTCAGCACGGTCAACATGTCTGATCTGGCGGCGGTATCAGCGGCGATCAGGTCGAACACGCGGCTGATTCATACGGAAACACCGGTTAACCCAATCGGGCGACTGACCGATCTGGCGGCGGTTTCCTCCATTGCACAAGATGCCGGGGCATTGTTGTCCTGTGATGCCACCTTTGCCTCTCCGCTGGGTCAACCCAGCAAAGATTTGGGCGTCGATCTGATCATGCACTCCGTGACCAAGTTCATAGGCGGTCATGGTGATGCCATTGGCGGAGCGGTGGCGGGCCGCAAAGAGTTGATTGAGAAGATTCGTAACGAGTCCGCCATTCATCACGGCAGCATCATGTCACCTTTCAACGCGTGGATGATTGCCCGGGGTATGGCCACTTTGCCGCTTCGAATGCAGGCACATCAGGCGGGTGCCATGGAGGTTGCCGAATGGCTTGAAACACGTGGGGCCGTCACCAAAGTCGTGTATCCGGGTCTGAAATCACACCCGCAATACGAATTGGCGCAACGGCAGATGCGAAACACATCCGGCATGATCACCTTTCAGGTGGGCGACAACGCGACCGGAGAAGCACTGGCCCAGCAGATGATCGAAAAACTGAAGATCGTTCACTATGCCGTGTCGCTGGGCCACCATCGCAGCCTGATCTTTTGGATGGGCACCGACGCTTTGATGCAGACCTCTTTCCGTCTGGAAGGGGCGCAGCTGGAAAGCTATCGGGACTTTGCAGGGGACGGCGTGTTCAGGTTGTCGGTTGGCCTTGAAGACCCAGAGGACCTGATCGCCGATCTTGCGCAGGTTTTGTGATCCGCCCACGTGAGAGGCGCGTCAGTCGGCGTTGTTAATCCGCCCGCGTAATTCTTCGGCCTCTTGCCGCGCGGCACGCAGGCCGTCCATCGCGGCGGCCAGCTCAGCTTCGGTCTGCGTCAGTTGGTTGGTCAACTCGGCTTCACGCTGTTGCAGATAAGTAATGGCTTGATCACGGGTTTCTTCGGCCTCGTGCAACTCCTGGCTCATCCGGTCCAGATCAGCAACGTCGCTTTGGCGTACGAGGGACAGGCGGTGAGCCAACCAGTTGGCAAACCATCCCATGCAGAAGGCCGCAAACAGAATGATGGCCGTGGCGATTATGAATTCGGTTCTGTTCAACTTACTGGTCCTCTGCATCCGCATCTGATGCGGTTGTGTCAGTCTGGTCTGTCTCGGGCGTGTCGGATTCTGTCTCAGTCTCAAGCGCTTCGAGACCTGTTTCGCTGGTTTCAACAGGTTCGGGACGGATCAGACGAAATTCAATTCGGCGGTTTTCTTCCCGACCTTCTTCGGTGTCGTTATCAGCGATGGGCTGCGTTTCGCCATATCCCACGGCGGTGTAGCTGCTGGTGGGAATGCGCCGTCCGCGCAACTCGTTCAGAATCGACTGCGCACGTGCCTGGCTGAGCTGCTGGTTCATCTCTTCGCGGCCCTGGCTGTCGGTGTGGCCCTGAATCTCAAGGCGGATCGGTCCGCAGTCCCGCAAGATATCGGCAATCTGGTTCACCGTGTCGCGCGAATCTGAAGCGATCGTGGTTGATCCGGGTTCGAACGCGATTTTGCGAGAAGCCTGAACTTCAGCAATCTGTTGTTCGCAGACTTCCGGGTCGGGCAGGGCATCTTCAGGCTCTGGTGGAGGCTGATAAGTGATCATCAGGGTGAATTCCTGCCCCTCACCCAGCTTGTCGGACAACTGCCTTGCGATGCGGGCCTTGGCGTCTTCTTCGTGGCTGATCCCGCTCAGTTCGACCATTTCAGGTGTCACGGTCAATGCCCCGTTATGCAGCTGCGCCAATGCCTCGAGCCCGGCCAGAACACGCACAGGCCAATCTGCGGGAAGATCGGACACAATGCGTGTGGCGGTATAAACTTGATTAGAGCCAAATGCGGCACGGGCATAGCTGTCGACCATGTCCCGCAGGGTCTCATCGCCCAGGCGCCCCCGCATTTGTACCAAGCCCTCAGGGCTGCGGGTTGCGGAAAACTCAACCGGGCCTGAAGCATCCGTAGTCTCGGGTTCCGGCAGCACGGCGTGCAGTGCAAAGACCGGCGGCAAGGCAGTTTCAAGCTCACCCACCACCCGATCAAAAAGGGCAGGGTTTGTGCCTTGCGCCGCGACCAGCGTGATGTCCGCGTCAGACAGCGTCACGGTGCCCTTGCCGATTTCGGACAGAGCCTGAATGCTCTGTTCGGCGGCTTCGGGCCAGCGGGGTGAGGGTTCTCCCAGACCGATGGTGCAAGAATAGGTGCCTTGCAAGCCCGCCTCGCGCGCGGCGGCCACGATGCGATCGCGCGCCTTTTCATCCTGGGCGGAACAGGCGTCAAACTGCCCGCCTTCATCATTTATCAGGTAGCGCAGTGTGAAGGGTGTGATGACGGGGCGAGGGGCCGAGATTGCCAAGCCGACGCGCAAGCTGGGCGGTGCGGCGCGCGTCAGATCCTGTTCAAGCCGTTGTTTTTCCTCTTGGCTGTCCGCAATCGCGGTGATCTTGACCAAGCCAGAGCTGGCGGAAACTTTTGCACGAGGCAACCGCGCCAATGCCTCGATGGCGTAAGATATTGCGGCATCCCAGCCATCGGGCTTGGGATAATCTGCCGTTTCCATCAGATCCGACACTGCAACGCTCCGATCCAGGTTGCGCAGCCGGTCAATCAGGCTCGCCCTGTCCTCACTGGCGGGGATCAGACCGATGATCGAGATGCCGCCGTCATTGCGCAGGATCTCTGCTGAAAAGCGGGGTGGGGCCAGCGCCGAGGTGGCCTCGACCTCCATTTCGTCGATCACGCGGGATGTGTCGACTTCGGTCCCGGCCACAGTCAACGCGTTGAACCGTGTGGCCTCATCTGGTGCGGTGCCGGTCAGGATCACGCGCAAACCGTCGGATTCAACCTCGGCCCAGTCATGACCTTTGAGGTCAAGTGACCGCCTTACGGTGAATTCAGATGTCTCTTCGATTTTTGTGACGGCATAGCTGGCCGCCAACAGAGACAGCCCGGCTGAGACCAGAAAGATCAGTGAAACAGCGATAGAATACGGCGGACGCATGCTTGGGTTTGGCACTCCTCAGGCGTTTGGGCCGATCTTTACAGCCCTCATTCGACAGGTGCAATCAGAGCAGCAAGGCGACGCAAAGGAAGATCAGCGGAATCAAGCCGGTGTCGCGGTTGACCCGGAACAATTGCAGCAGCTTGGCGTTATCTTCCAGATCCAGACCGCGCAGCTGCCACATCATATGCCAGCCCATTGCCCAGGGACCGCAAAGCGCAACAACCAGCGCCAGAATCGAAGCATCCGGCACGCCTGCATCGATGATGGCCAATCCCATAAATGAAACGGTTGCCACCAGAAAGTACTTCAGCCACTTCGCCGTGTCTTCGCCAAACAGGCGTGCTGTGGATTTGATCCCCACCAACTCGTCATCCTCGGCGTCTTGATGGGCGTAGATCGTATCATAGAACAGAGTCCACGCGATCCCCGCCAGATATAGCGAAATTGCAGGCCACCCGACTGAGCCGCTATGCGCCGCCCAGGCCAGAAGCGCGCCCCAGTTGAAGGCCAGGCCCAGAAACACTTGCGGCCACCATGTGAACCGTTTGGCGTAAGGGTAAATTGTCACCGGCAGCAAGGACAGTACGCCCATCGCTATGGCTGCTTGATTGAAGCTGAGCAGAATGCCAAGTGCCAGCAGGCATTGCAGGATCATCCAGGCCGCTGCCTGTCGGACGCTGACCTGACCCGAGGGAATCGGGCGTGAACGTGTGCGTTCAACCTGCCCGTCGAAGTCCCGGTCTGTGATGTCGTTCCAGGTGCACCCCGCCCCCCGCATCAGAAAAGCGCCAAATGCGCAGCCAATGGCGATCCACAGATCTTCCCATCGGGGCTGGCCGTCATGCAGGATGGCCAAGGCCAAGCCCCACCAGCATGGAATCAGCAACAGCCATGTTCCAATGGGCCGGTCCGCGCGGCTGAGGCGCAGATAAGGGCGGGTGAAGGCTGGCGCATAGGTATCGACCCAGTTGCCGGTGACAGCATCGGCGACTTGACCGTCTGGTGTTGGGGCATTGCCTTGCATATGTAAGGTCTCATGAGTGCGAAGATCAGACTGTATGTAGAGCAGCCCTTGGGTCAGGGGCAATCGGTTCCTTTGACGCGCGACCAGGCGCATTATTTGTTTGGTGTGATGCGACTGACGGTTGGTGGGGCCGTAGCCTTGTTCAATGGCAAGGATGGCGAGTGGTTGGCTGAAGTGGTCGAAGCCGGAAAGCGGGGTGGAGTACTGAGTTGCACCACGCAGACCAAACCTTTGCAATTGCCGCCCGATTTGTGGTTCCTGTTTGCACCTATCAAAAAAGCCCGCACGGATTTTATCGTTGAAAAAGCTGCCGAAATGGGCGCGGCTCGCATCCTGCCGGTACAGACCGAGTTTACCAATTCCGAACGCATCCGTCAGGATCGCTTGCAGGCCCATGCGGTCGAGGCCGCGGAACAATGCGGCGGCACCTTCGTACCCGAAGTCACCGATCTGCAGCGGCTGGATCGTGTCTTAGATAATTGGCCCGAGGACCGTCAGTTGATGTTTTGCAACGAGGCCGAGGTCGGCTCAGCCCTGCGATTGGCTGCTAATGAAAAAGGACGGCCATGGGCGATTCTCGTCGGCCCCGAAGGTGGCTTTTCTGAGAAAGAACGCGCCCGACTGTCAGCTCTGCCATATGCGCATGTGGTCAGCCTTGGCCCGCGCATCCTGCGGGCGGATACGGCGGCTGTGGCGGCGTTGACGATGTGGCAGCAGGTGCTGGGGGATTGGGCGTGACACCACCGCCCCGGCTGCACGTTTTAACGGCTTTGGGGTCAGATCAAGCAATTGTTTTGCGTCGAGGTCCGACCGAACAAGTTGCTGTATTGATGTGGGACCGCAGCGTCGGCACTGTAAGGCTTGGGCAATGGCTTGGGGCCCGAATCCACGAACACAGATGCGATCTTTCCCCGTCAGGCCGACATCTGGTCTACTTCGCGTGCAAAGGTGGTCGCTGCTGGACGGCCGTTTCCAAGGCGCCCTGGCTTACTGCGATCGCGTACTGGCCCCAATCCGACAGCTGGTTCGGCGGCGGCGCTTTCACTGCGGACGGCAGGCTTTGGCTGAACGGCGCAACGCCTCCTGAAGACCTGCCCGACGGCCTGAGAGCAGCCGAGGCCGACAGCTTCCCAAATTCGACTGACGGGTTTCACATGGGAGATCTCGTCTTATCTCGCCTGCAGCAAAGGGGTTGGGTCCGTGCGGGCGGCGAAAAGTATGAAATAAAACTGAGGCTGGACCTGGTCGAAAACTGGAGTTTGAGGCAAACATTCACGATAGGAGAAAATAACCGCGCACTTATTTCCAGTCAGTATGCCTTGTTGCCGCCTCACGACGGGCAGGCAATTTGTTGCTCAGGATGGGAATGGGCGGACCGTTTTGGCGACTTATTGCAATGGGCGGAAAGCGGAAAGTTGTGGCAGACGCAGTTGGCCCGTGAGGGTGGGATTGAAAATCGCCAACTGGTGCACGATTTCTCTTCCATGAAGTTTGAAGCAATCCAGGCACCATATTCGGGTGTTTCTGTGGGAGGTTACAGATGAGTTTCATCCGACCCGAAGCAAAACTGGCGCTGTGGCGCTGGCGCGAAGTGGTGGTTGCTGGCTTTGTCCTGATTATGGGCCTTAGCTGGGTCAGCGGGCCGGGTGGGTTGCTGGCATGGCTGGGTTGGCTCTTGATCTTGGTGTCTGCGGCGTTGGCCGTCATCGGTGTACAGCGCGCCCGATTCAGAACCGGCGCAGGTGGGCAGGGTGTGGTGACCGTGGATGAAGGTCAGATCACCTATCTGGGTCCTTTGGATGGCGGCATCGTGGCGACTCGCGAGATTGAACGGCTTGCGCTCGACCCGACCTCAAGCCCGGCGCATTGGGTTTTGGATCAGTCGGGACAGCCGGCGCTTCACATTCCTGTGAATGCAGAAGGGGCAGAGGCTTTGTTTGATGTGTTCTCTAGCCTGCCTGGGCTGAAAACCGAACAGATGCTGTCGGAACTCAACGGTAAATCACGACATCCCGTCGTCATCTGGGAACGCACCCCATCGCGCCCGGCACATTTGCGGTTGCATTGACACTGGCGTCATTTACGACCACGACTGACCTTCAAGACAGACACATCAGGATCGGAGCACGGTTCATGTCCATCCCTCAGTCCGGCGGCGGTCCGATCGAACGCCATGAGCAACTGGCCGAATATCTGGAATCAGGCTGCAAACCCAAAGAAGACTGGCGCATCGGCACCGAGCACGAAAAGTTCGGCTATTGCAAAGACACGCTGAAGCCGCTGCCGTTTGAAGGCAAACGCTCGATTGTGGCCGTGCTGGAAGGTCTGCGGGATCGCCATGGCTGGGGCGAAGTGTGCGAAGGCGACAAGCTGATCGGTCTTGAAAAAGACGGTGCAAATGTCAGCCTGGAACCTGGTGGCGCGCTGGAACTTTCCGGTGCCCCGCTTGAGACGATCCACGAGACCTGCGATGAGGTAAACACCCACCTGCGTGAGGTGAAGGACATCGCCGACGAGATCGGCGTTGGTTTCATTGGTCTGGGCGCGGCCCCGATATGGACCCACGAGGAAATGCCGTTGATGCCGAAAGGGCGTTATCGGTTGATGAACGACTATATGGAAAAGGTCGGCACCATGGGCCGCGCCATGATGCGGCGCACTTGCACGGTTCAGGTCAATATCGACTTCGGTTCCGAGGCCGACATGGTGCAGAAACTGCGCGTTGCGCTGGCGCTTCAGCCGGTGGCGACCGCCTTGTTTGCCAATTCGCCTTTCTTTGAAGGCAAGCCCAATGGCCAGAAAAGCTGGCGCAGCCATATCTGGCGGCATCTGGACGACGCCCGGACGGGTATGCTGCCTTTTGTGTTCGAAGACGGCTTTGGGTTCGAACGTTACGTGCAATACGCGCTCGATGTGCCGATGTATTTTGTCTATCGCGACGGCCAGTATATCAACGCGCTGGGCATGTCGTTCCGCGACTTCCTCAAAGGGGAATTGCCTGCTCTGCCGGGTGAAACACCGACCCTCAGCGATTGGGCCGATCACCTGACCACCGCCTTCCCCGAAGCGCGGATCAAGAAATACATGGAGATGCGCGGGGCGGATGGTGGCCCGTGGCGTCGCTTGTGTGCGCTGCCCGCCTTCTGGGTTGGTTTGACTTACGATCAGGGCGCGCTGGACGCGGCGTGGGATCTGGTTAAGGGCTGGGATGCGGAAACGCGCGAGGAACTGCGCGTACAAGCTGCGGTCAATGGCCTTCAGGCGCAGGTCGGCGACATCAACATGCACGATCTGGCGCGCGAGGTTGTTGCGATCTCTGAGGCCGGGTTGAAGGCCCGCGCGCGCCCCGGTGCAGGGGGGCTGGTCCCGGATGAGACGCATTTCCTGAACGCGCTCAAGGAAAGCATCGACACTGGTAAGGTTCCGGCAGATGAGTTGCTGGATCACTACAATGGCGACTGGAATGGCGACCTGACCCGGATTTTCCCGGAATACAGCTATTGATCCGCACCGTCCCGCTTGCATTCGCGGGGCGGGGCCGATAGCAGGTTCTCGACCAAATTCAGAGGGCCGTCATGGACGATCTTAAGGCAAAATATCTGGGCCAAATCGCCGAAGCAGGCGACGAAAACGCGCTTGAGGCGATCCGCGTCGCGGCTGTCGGCAAAAAAGGCGAGGTTGCGCTAAAGATGCGCGAGCTGGGCAAGATGACGCCCGAGGAACGTCAGATTGCAGGCCCCGCGCTGAACGCCCTGAAGGATGAGATCAACTCGGCTCTGTCCGCCAAAAAGGCTGCGCTGGCCGATGCCGCGCTGGATGAACGTTTGCGCACCGAATGGCTGGACGTCACCCTGCCGACCCGCGCGCGCCGTCAGGGTTCGATCCATCCGATCAGCCAGGCGACCGAGGAACTAACCGCGATCTTTGCCGAACTGGGCTTCTCGGTGGCCGAAGGGCCGCGGATCGAAACCGACTGGTACAATTTCGACGCCCTGAACATTCCCGGCCACCACCCTGCGCGGGCCGAGATGGATACGTTCTACATGCACCGCGCCGAGGGCGACAATCGCCCGCCGCATGTGCTGCGGACGCACACGTCCCCTGTGCAGATCCGGTCGATGGAGAAACAGGGCGCACCGATCCGCGTGATCTGTCCGGGCGGTGTCTATCGCGCCGACTATGACCAAACCCACACCCCGATGTTCCATCAGGTCGAGGGGCTGGCCATCGACAAAGACATCTCGATGGCGAACCTGAAATGGGTTCTGGAAGAGTTCGTGAAGGCGTTTTTCGAGGTCGACGACGTCGAGCTGCGCTTCCGCGCCTCGCACTTCCCCTTCACCGAACCGTCGGCCGAGGTCGATATCCGCTGTTCCTGGGACAACGGCCAGCTGAAGATCGGCGAGGGCGACGACTGGATGGAGATCCTCGGCTCTGGCATGGTCCACCCCAAGGTGATCGCCGCCGGTGGGATTGATCCTGAGGTCTATCAAGGCTTTGCCTTTGGTATCGGGATCGACCGTCTGGCGATGCTGAAATACGGCATTCCGGATTTGCGGGCGTTCTTTGATTCCGACTTGCGGTGGTTGCGCCACTACGGGTTTGCGGCTCTGGATATGCCGAACCTGCATGGTGGTTTGTCTCGGTGATTGAGTTTCTATTGGAGCCCGACAGTCGAAGTTTGATGGCAGGGCTTGCAACTTTAGTTGCTGCCACCGTTGGCAGCTTTACCGCGTTAATAGTAGCGTTCTGGGCTTATCCTTGGCAAAAGAGCAGAGATAGGAGAGTTGAAGAGCACAAAGAACGACGTCAGCTCTATCGATCTTTCATTTCCCAAATTGAAAGTGTTTTAAGGGTCCCGCTTGATCTAGGGTGGTCGCACCACGAAGATGTTCGTCAACTTTGGGCGCTAAAGGGCGAAATTCAGTTGTTTGCGAGGCAAGCGGTTCGAGAAACGTCTGCCGATTTAGTCGTTGCTACGAATTCGAGATTCATGGATGAAGCCCAAACGGTGACCTCGTCTGATGGAAAAGAGCGATCTCATTTCGAGAACATTGCATTTGCCAGAAAACAATTGGTTGATGCTATGCGAAATGAATTGAAACGGTAATTTGTCAAAAATGAACTCATTAAATTTAGATGAGACTAGAATAGAGCAACTAAAAATTGACTTAAATGTGACGTGACTTGGCGCTCCGGCTGGCTAGGGTCAGGCGCATGATTTATCGACTGCTTTGCCTTCTGTTTCTGACCGCCTCACCCGCCTTCGCCATGGGACCATGGAACACCGACTGCCACGGCGACACGGCCTGTGAGGTCGGCGACCGCTCGTATCATGTGTTGGAGCCTGAGGGCTGGGACGGCGAAACGCCTTTGCCCGTATTGCTGCATTTCCACGGCTGGGCGCGGCAAGGGACCGTGGTCGTGAACCATGAGCGCATTGCCGGAGCGACCAAGCTGCGGGGCGTGTTACTAGTGGCCCCGAACGGGCTGGGCAAAAGCTGGGATTTCTGGACCTCGGACACTGGCGATGTGCCTTTTGCTGATCGAGTGCTGGAGGACGTGGCCAAGCGCTATCCGATTGACCCGGATCGCATCTATGTCTCGGGCTATTCCTTCGGCGGCGCGATGGCGTGGCGCTATGTCTGCCAGTCGGGCAATGACGTTGCCGCCTTGCTGGCCGTAGCGGGCAGCATTCGCCAGACCGAAAACTGCCCCGAAGGCCCGCACGAGGCGCGCCATGTCCACGGCCTTAGCGATACTGTGATGGATTTTCCCTATGGCGCGAATGGCGACACGACCTATCCGGTGTCGCTGTGGCGGGAAAAGTACAACTGCAACGGAGCGACCCCGCGCGGCGATTGGAGCGTGGTGCCGATCCTGACGCTCAGCCGTGTGGAATGGACTGATTGCGCGCAGGGACAAGTGGTGCTGGACACCCATCCGGGCGGGCATTTCATCCCGCATGGCTGGATCGGGCGACAATTGGACGAGCTTTTGGGCCGCACCCCCACCTATCCGTGACGCACAGCGCTTGCACCTTGGTCCATTCTTTGCCATTGCCTGTGCCGACTGGATGTTTGCCAAAAAAGGCCCCGTGCAATGAAATTCACTCTGTCCTGGCTGAAAGACCACCTCGACACTGACGCTTCGGTTGATGAGATCGCCGAGGCGCTGACCGACCTCGGCCTGGAGGTCGAAGAGATCGTGAACCCGGCGGACCGGTTGGCGGGCTTTACGCTGGGCCATGTCAAACATGCCGAGAAACACCCGGACGCTGACAAGCTGCGGGTCTGCACGGTTGAAACAGATGAGGGTGATCTACAGATCATCTGCGGGGCCCCGAACGCGCGTGAAGGCATCACCGTCGTGGTTTGCAAGCCGGGCATGTACATCCCCGGTCTGGATATCACCATCAGCGTCGGCAAGATCCGGGGCGTCGAAAGCTTTGGCATGATGGCCTCGGAACGTGAGCTGGAGCTGTCGGAGGAGCATGACGGCATCATCGAGCTGCCTACCGGTGAAGTTGGCGACAAATTTGTGGACTGGCTGGCCGAGAACGATCCGTCGAAGGTCGATCCGATGATCGAGATTGCGATTACGCCGAACCGGCCCGATGCGCTGGGCGTTGAAGGGATCGCGCGTGATCTGGCCGCGCGTGGTATCGGTACGCTGAAACAGCGTGACTATGCGCCGGTTCCCGGGGATTTCGAGTGCCCGATCAAGGTGAGCATTGACGAAGACACTTTGGACGGCGCGCCGCATTTCACCGGGCGTCTGATCCGCGGCGTCAAGAACGGCCCCAGCCCACAGTGGCTACAGGATCAGCTGAAGGCTATTGGCCTGCGTCCGATCTCGGCCTTGGTGGACATCACCAACTATATGACCTTCGACCACAACCGCCCGCTGCACGTGTTTGATGCGGACAAGGTCCAAGGCAACCTGCGGGTGCATCGCGCCAAAGGTGGTGAGACGCTGGTCGCACTGGATGAGAAAGAATACACCCTGCAGCCGGGCATGATGTTGATTTCGGACGACAAAGGCCCGGAATCGATCGCCGGTATCATGGGGGGCGAGGAAACAGGCTGCACCGAAGAGACGGTTAATGTCTTCCTGGAAAGCGCGTTCTGGGATCATGTGCAGATCGCGCTGACGGGTCGTGCGCTCAAGATCAATTCGGACGCACGCTATCGGTTCGAACGCGGCGTTGATCCGGAATACACCCGCGAAGGGTTGGAGCACGCAACCCAGATGATCTTGGATATCTGTGGGGGCGAAGCGTCCAACGTGGTCGAAGCGGGCAAGACCCCGAACCACGGGCGGGCGTATAAGCTGGACGCGGCACGGGTGCAGTCTCTGGTCGGTATGGATATTCCCGAAAGCGAACAGCGTCAGACCCTGACCCGCCTGGGTTTCCGCCTTGAGGGTGAGATGGCTCATGTGCCAAGCTGGCGACCAGACGTTCTGGGCGAGGCCGATCTGGTGGAAGAGGTCGCGCGGATTGCGTCGCTGACCAAGTTGCAGGGCAAACCGTTGCCACGTGTGACGGATGGAATCCCGAAGGCGGTTATGACACCGATGCAGCGCCGCCAGTCCATGGCGCGCCGCACCTGCGCGGCGCTTGGCTATAATGAATGCGTCAGCTACACCTTCATTGATCAGGCGTCCGCAGCGCTGTTCGGTGGTGGCGACGATGCAACCCAACTGGAAAACCCGATCTCTTCCGAGATGAGCCACATGCGCCCGGATTTGCTGCCGGGTCTGTTGCAGGCCGCTGCCCGCAATCAGGCACGCGGCTATGCAGACGTGGCTCTGTTCGAGGTTGGCCCGGTGTTCCATGACGGTGAACCCGGCGACCAGAAAACCCAGATCACCGGCTTGCTGGTTGGGCGCTCCGGCCCCAAGGATGTGCACGGTGCTTCGCGGCCGGTGGACGTGTTTGACGCCAAGGCAGATGCTGAGGCTATACTGGCTGCCATCGGTGCACCGGCGAAGGTACAGATCCTGCGCGACGGGGATGCCTGGTGGCATCCGGGGCGTCACGGCAAGATTTGTTTGGGTCCGAAAAAGGTGCTGGGTGTGTTCGGTGAATTGCACCCGCGTGTGCTGCAGGCGATGGACATCAAGGGCCCGGCGATGGCGTTTACCATCTGGCCTGACGAGGTGCCTCTGCCCCGCAAATCAGGTGCCACCCGTGCCGCTTTGGAACTGCGAGATCTTCAAGCGGTCGAACGTGACTTTGCCTTTGTCGTCGATGAAGGCGTCGAGGCGCTGACGCTGGTGAATGCTGCAGCGGGTGCTGACAAGGCGCTGATCGAGGATGTACGTGTCTTTGACGAATTCATCGGTGGCAGCTTGGGTGAAGGTAAGAAATCTCTGGCCATCACTGTGCGGTTGCAACCGACAGACACGACGCTGAAAGAAAAAGACATCGAAGCGGTGGCCGAAAAGATCATCGCCAAAGTCACCAAGGCGACCGGTGGCGTCCTGCGCGGGTAACTCAGGATCGCCATCGGCGATAGTATTTTTGAAAAGATGAAGGGGCCGACGACGCCCTTTCTGCGTTTGCGGAGGACTAAAGATGCTGAACGTTTACCTCTCGGGCGAAATTCACACCGACTGGCGGGAACAGATCATTGAGGGCGCGCAAGGGTTGGATATGACATTCAACAGCCCTGTGACCGATCATGCCGCCAGCGACGATTGCGGTGTGGCCATTCTAGGGGCCGAGCCGAACAAGTATTGGCATGACCACAAGGGCGCGATGGTCAATGCGATCCGCACACGCAAGGGGATTGCGGATGCGGACGTGGTGGTTGTCCGCTTCGGCGACAAGTACAAACAGTGGAACGCCGCCTTTGACGCAGGTTATGCGGCGGCGCTTGGCAAGTCGATCATCGTGTTGCACGGCCCTGATCATCAACACGCGCTGAAAGAGGTTGATGCTGCCGCACTGGCCGTTGCTGAAGAACCTGCTCAGGTCGTTGAAATCCTGCGCTATGTTCTCACCGGCGCTTTGCCGGGCTGAGCAATGCGAGAAGGGTGCCGGCCAAGGCACCCTTTCATCTGCCAAGCCATTTAATCGCGCGCAGGTATGTTTTTGCCGCGTTGCACTGCCGGGCGCTGCATAAATCGGTCGACATAGGCGACGACATTGACATGGTCGTCCCAGCCGACAACGTCTTTTGCGCCGTAGAAATCCAACGCATTCAGCCACGGGGCAAGGGCGATGTCTGCGACGGAAAACTCGCCAGCGATCCAGTCCTGCCCCTCCAACTGGGTGTTAACAACGTTCAAAAGGCGCTTGGCTTCGTTGATATAGCGTTCGCGTGGGCGTGGATCTTCGATCTCGCTGCCTGCGAATTTGTAAAAAAAGCCAAGCTGACCGAACATTGGCCCAACGCCGCCCATCTGAAACATCAGCCATTGGGTGATACGGTGCTTGTCAGAAGCGCTTTGTCCCAACAACTTTCCTGACTTCTCAGCTAGATACAGCAGGATCGCGCCGCTTTCGAACAGGGCAAGCGGTTCACCGTCCGGGCCGTTGGGATCAATAATGGCAGGGATTTTGTTGTTCGGATTCAGCGATAGAAACTCGGGGCTTTTGACATCTGCATCCGCGAGCGTCACCAGATGAGCCTCATAAGGCAGGCCGGTTTCCTCAAGCATGATCGATGCTTTGACGCCGTTTGGTGTCGGATAGGAGTAGAGTTGGATCTTGTCCGGGGATTGGGCAGGCCAGCGGGCCATAATCGGATGAGCTGTGTTGTCCGCCATTGGGGGCTCCTGTTTGAATATCTGGTAAAAGCTAGGGGCCAATCCGCCGTCATGTAAGCCCTTCGCCCTGTGCATCTCCGGTCAGGCCGTGTTTTTTGACGAACAACGGGGAAATCCGGCGAAACTCGCACCTAGACCGAAACGCAATCTTAGCTCACAATCCGGTGACCCCCCGCGAAAACCTCGCGGGTTTCTTGCTGTTGAAAGGAGATGCGCGTGGATGAGGTCGTAACACAGGTGGGCGAGTACGCCCCGCTGATCATGAATGCGGTCAAGGCGCTTGTCGTTCTGGTTTTGGGCTGGATTGTGGCTGGGGCAGTCGGAGGCATGGTGCGGCGTCGGATCAATTCCACTCCACATATCGATCCCACACTCGGGAACTTTATGGCGAGCCTTGTCAAATGGGCCATTCTGGCCATGGTTCTGGTTGCCGTCCTGGGCATATTCGGAATTCAGGCCACCAGTATCGTCGCCATTCTGGGTGCTGCGTCGCTGGCCATTGGTCTGGCGTTGCAAGGGACGCTCAGCGATTTGGCGGCTGGTGTTATGCTGGTAGTGTTCCGACCCTACAAGCTGGGCCAGTATGTGGATATCGGTGGCACGGCGGGGACGGTGAAGGACCTGAACCTGTTTACCACCGAGCTGGTGACACCAGACAATGTGCAGATCATCGTACCGAACGGTCAGTCCTGGGGTTCGATCATCACCAATTACTCTGCCCATGACACACGGCGTGTCGATCTGGTGTTCGGTATCGACTATGGCGACAGCGCTGACAAAGCGATGCAGATCATTCTGGACGTGGCCAAAGCTGACAGCCGTATTCACAGTGATCCTGAACCATGGGTCAAAGTTACGAACCTGGGCGACAGTTCGGTCGATCTGACGGCACGCCTTTGGTGCGATGCGGCCGACTATTGGGATGCGAAATTCGAGCTGACCAAAGCGATCAAGGAAGCCTTTGACGACAAAGGCATCTCGATTCCCTATCCCCACGCGGTGGAGATCCAGAAGCAAGGCTGAGGGCTTCCGCCCGTCGATTGGGCGCTGGGATACTTACGTTCCTCTGAGGCAGGCACCGCGCATTAGCGCGGTGCTTTTTTTGTGAGTTGCGGTGAATCAAAAAAGCGCCGCGCATATGGCGCGACGCTTTGCTCTCGTCTGAAAGGCGCCCTGGGAGAAGAGGCGCGGTCAGAGGCAGGAGCGTTCTTAGTTGAGCAGCGTTGTCGGGTCGACAACGTCAAGGTTTAGGGCAGTGCCAACCGCTTCGTAAGTCAGCTTGCCGGCGTGAACGTTCAGACCAGCCAACAGGTGCGCGTCGTCTTTGCAAGCCTGCTTCCAGCCCTTGCTTGCCAGCGACAGCATGAACGGCATGGTTGCGTTGCCCAGTGCAATGGTGGACGTGCGAGCAACCGCGCCGGGCATGTTGGCGACGCAGTAGTGCATTATGCCGTCAACTTCGTACACCGGATCGGCATGCGTGGTGGCTTTGGACGTTTCGAAACAGCCGCCCTGGTCAATTGCGACGTCTACCAGAGCCGCGCCGGGCTTCATGGTTGACAACTGTTCGCGCGAGATCAGTTTCGGAGCTGCTGCGCCGGGTATCAGAACCGCACCGATCACCATGTCGGCTTCCTGAATCAACTCGGCGGTGGCACCGGCGGTCGAATACTGATTCTTGAAATGTCCGCCAAACACGTCGTCCAGATAACGCAAGCGCGGCAGCGAGCGGTCCAGGACGGTGACGTCAGCACCCATGCCGGCTGCGATCTTTGCTGCGTGCGTACCAACAACGCCGCCACCGATCACGATGACTTTGGCAGGGCCCACACCGGGTGCGCCGCCCATCAGGACGCCGCGGCCGCCATTGGCCTTCTGCAGGGTCCACGAACCGACCTGAGGTGCCAGACGGCCTGCAACTTCGGACATCGGTGCCAGCAGAGGCAGGCCACCATTTGCATCGGTTACGGTCTCATACGCGATTGCGGTACAGCCCGACTCCAACAAGTCATGGGTCTGAGCCGGGTCGGGAGCCAGGTGCAGGTAAGTGAACAGCAACTGGCCTTCGCGCAGCATCTTGCGTTCAACGGCCTGAGGTTCCTTAACCTTTACGATCATGTCAGCCGTGGCAAACACTTCCTCTGCGGTGTCGATGATGCGCGCTCCTGCGGCAACGTAGGCGTCGTTGTCAAAACCGGCGCCAATACCTGCACCGCTTTCGATCAGTACTTCGTGACCGCGTGCGACCGCTTCCTGAGCAGCGTTGGGGGTCATGCCGACGCGAAATTCCTGGGGTTTGATTTCCTTGGGGCAACCGATTTTCATTGGGGTCTCCGTTCATAAACTGCCTAAATTATGGGCAGTTTGGCTTGCAATTTCTGTGAAAGAAAACCTGCCATGGGAATTTTCTTTGGGAGAATTTCCTGTATATAGTAAAATTGTTGCAAAGGAATTGCGCGAATGGGCTTAGACACGACTGATAGAAAGATTCTGGCTGCTCTGCAGAAAAATGGCCGGATGTCGAACTCGGAGCTGTCTGACCAGGTCAACCTGTCCCCCTCCGCATGCCACCGGCGCGTTCAGCGTCTCGAGGTCGAAGGGTTCATTCGCAACTATGTGGCGTTGCTGGATGCTCGCAAGATGAACGTACCGACGACCGTCTTTGTCGAGATTACCCTGCAAGGCCAGGCCGAAGAGGTTCTGGATTCGTTTGAAAAGGCTGTAGCGCGTATTCCTGATGTATTGGAATGCCACCTGATGGCGGGAACTGCCGACTATATCCTGAAGGTGGTGGCAGAAAACACCGAGGATTTTGCGCGTATTCACCGGCAATACCTGTCGCGGTTGCCCGGGGTGGCGCAGATGCAAAGCTCTTTCGCTTTGCGCACCGTGTTCAAAACCACTGCTCTGCCAGTCTGATCTTCAGGCTGGTCCAGGGTAGGTGAACATTATCAGATGCAACAGATTGAACCCGAAATGCATCGCAACCGGCACCCAAAGCCTCTGGGTTGCATAATACCCCAGCCCGCAAGCCAGCCCCAGGATGGAGGCAAAGATCACCAGCGCCGGACCTCCTCCGAAATGAGCCAACCCGAACAGCACGCTGGCCGCGAGCATTCCGCCAGTGGCGCCCAGACGTGACCTGATCGCGGATTGCAGGTAGCCGCGAAAGAACGCTTCCTCGGTCAGGCAGGTCAGAAACAGATTGGACAGGACAAAGACCAGCCACCAGGGCGGGATCGAAAATTCTGGTTGTATCGCATCCAAGGCCAAGCCCAAAACAAACAGCCCGGGCAAAAGCAACAGCCCTGCCACCAAAGCGCCAGTTTTGGTCGGAATCGCGTTGTGGAGAATGGCGGGCCAAGCCAGAAGAACGGCGAAGAAGACCATCGGCTTGTCCAGATTCAGATACATTGTGAAGCTCGCGCTGCCGGTGCCAGCCTGCACCTGATCCAGCACTTTCAGGTTCTGAAAACCGGGCAGAAGGTGCGCCCCCATGGCCAGACACCACAGAATCAAAAGCGCGTGTCCGGCGACCGCGATCCGACCTGTCAGGTACGGCAGAAGGGCGGCTCCGGCCAGTCCAAGGACCACTGCGGCAATCGCCAAAGGTGACATCAGGTCAGTGGTCGATGCAATACTCACAATTAGAGCCGGCAGGGAGAGCGCAATAGCAGCGCGGCCTGCAAGCGCCATCACTTGTGCTGCGATCAGGATGAACCACGGCCAAATTACCGATAAAATAGAAAGAAAGAACGTCACGTGCTTTAGACCCTGTAAATCCAGACCGTCGTGCCGCACAAAATCGTGGCAATGCAAGCGTTCAAAGGAAAACGCACTCTGCCATACCGCCTTGCGTCAATTCTTACGCTTGTATCCTTTGGTCCGGGCGTTCACATTCAGAGGAAAGACCATATACCCGCGCCCGTCTGAAATTTCAGAGGCTTCGGCAGATTTGGGCGTTGGTGCCTCTGTATCAATTTTTCTGATGACATCAGGCGTTTACACAGGCCCGATATGGTTCGAACCCGATAACAAAAAAGGAGCTGACCTTGGCTTACGAAAACAACGGTGGCACCAAAGACTGGCTTGAAGCCGAACTGGAAGACACGCTGGACGAAGATTTTGAGATCGAGTTCAGCGAGCCGATGTTGTCGATGGAAGTGCGGAAGATTTATCGGGAACAACACCCCGACATGCTGGACCGCAAGGTCTATTTCCGTAACCTGCTGCGCCTACAGGCCGAACTGATCAAAGTGCAGGATTGGGTTCAGCACACCGGTGCCAAGGTTTGTATATTGTTCGAAGGTCGTGACAGCGCGGGCAAGGGGGGCGTTATCAAACGGATCACCCAGCGTCTGAACCCACGTGTCGCGCGTGTGGTCGCTCTGCCCGCGCCCAGCCGTCGCGAGCAGAGCCAGTGGTATTTCCAGCGTTACGTGCCGCATTTGCCTGCTGCGGGTGAGATCGTGTTGTTCGACCGGTCATGGTACAACCGCGCAGGCGTCGAACGGGTGATGGGTTTCGCGTCCGAGGATCAAGTTGAGCAGTTCTTTCAGGACGTTCCCGAATTCGAACGAATGCTGGTTCGCTCAGGGATTATCCTGCTGAAATATTGGTTCTCGATAACGGATGAAGAACAGCAATTGCGATTCCTAATGCGCATTCACGACCCGATGAAACAATGGAAACTGTCGCCAATGGATCTTGAATCCCGCATACGCTGGGAATCCTACACCAAGGCCAAAGAGGATATGCTCTTCCGGACCAACATTCCTGAAGCCCCTTGGTACATTGTCGAAGGCAATGACAAAAAGCGCGAGCGGCTGAACTGTATCGAGCATCTTTTGACCAAAGTTCCATACACGGATGTGCCGCAGGAAAAAGTCAATCTGCCTGACCGCCGATATAACCCGGAATACGAGCGTCGCGTTTTGCCGGATGAATTGTACGTGCCAAAGATTTACTGAGAGCGCCATGCGGGGCGAGCCAGCCGCCCCGCATTTCAGGAACTATCAGGCTGCTTCCATCATGCAGCCTGTGCCATAAAAATTGAGCACATAGATATCGGCGTCATCGTTGCCGTCCAACCCGAAGCAGGAGTCATCAGGCGCATCGATCGGGGCCGTGTCATCGACTTCAACGATGTCCACCTCGTCGGTGTCTGAAACCTGGATGTTATTCTCGGCCATGTCCGGCGGCGTCATGTCGTCCGTTTCCAAGTGGAACTGATCAATCTGCGCCAGAACTTTATCCAGGAAAACTTCCAGTTCGGCCAAGAAGGCTGCCACGTCGAAACATCCGTCGGGTTCTTCTCCGACAGGTGTCTCGGGGGTTGGCTCTGCGACGTCAGCGCCGGGTGATTCAGTGTCCGGTTCTTCGGGCTCAGTCACGTCAGTATCAGGCGTTTCGGTATCTGGATCCTCGGGCTCGGCTACATCGGTGTCAGGCGTCTCGGCGTCCGGGTCTTGGGGGTCCGCCACATCGTCGACCGGCGGGACAGGTGTGCTGTTATCGTCCAGCATCACAGCGCTGTCAGTGGCAGCGAAATTCTGAGTGACCATTACCGCGTCGAACCCTTGCATGTCACCTGTTTCAATGCCGACGCCAATATATTCGAAATCAGGGTTCAGGATGTTTGCTCGATGTCCCGGGCTGTTCATCAGGTTTTCGTGCAACTGCGCGACGTCATCACTGATGCCGGGCTCGCCGCGTTCTGATTGCCAGGCGATGTTCTCGCCCGTACGCCAGCTGCCGGACAGATCAAAACCTGCATCCTGCATACGCTGTGTCGCGCTGGAGCCGCCCTGGCCTGTATGGCTGAACGTGTCCGTATCCAGCATCCAGCTGCTGTGATCTTCGGATGAGTCGTTCAGCTGTGTTTCCAGTTGCAGCGGGGTAAGCCCGCGTGATGTGCGCTCGGCGTTGATCAGCGCCAGCATTTCTTGCTCGATTTGACTTGCAGTCGACATGGTAGCCTCCGTTTGTAAGTGTCGTCCGATTGGACGTCGCCAGTTACAAGCGGCTTGCTGAGGTCAGATAGGGGCGCAGAAATATTAGGCGAATTCGGGCAGGGCAATGCTACCAGAGCGGGATTCTCTGCGCTGCAAAATGCCGGGCAAAATGTTGCTGGTGGGGAAATGGCGGCTTGTCGCACACCTAGTACCACGAGTCGGCGAAAAAAACCGCCCCTGAAACGACAAACCCCCGGGCGGGGCCTCGGGGGTCGTCAAATAGTGTCATCCAAAACTGGATGAGGAAAGTCTTAGAGCAGACCTTCGCGCTGGGCTTTCTTGCGTGCCAGTTTACGGGCACGACGAATCGCTTCAGCTTTCTCACGCGCTTTTTTCTCGGACGGTTTCTCGAAATGTTGCTTCAGCTTCATTTCACGGAACACGCCTTCGCGCTGCAGCTTTTTCTTCAGGGCACGAAGCGCCTGATCGACGTTATTGTCGCGAACACTAACCTGCATGTGGTTGTCACCACCTTTCTAGATAGAGTTGCAAGGAAATTGCAGGAAGTGGCCGTATAGCAAAGCCGCCCTAACTTGTCTAGTACTGGTCCCGACAACCGGAGAACTGCCATGACGACCACTTATGAAGATGCAAAACAGCAGCTTTTGGATGCGATGCTGATCCATGTTCCCTTCGACGGCTGGTCGGAAACCAGTTTTCGCGCCACTATTTCCGATTGTGACCTGGATGATGGTCTGGCCCGTGCGATTTGTCCACGCGGGGCGGTTGATCTGGCGCTGGCCTATCATGCACGCGGCGATCAGGCGATGCTGAATCGCATCAAATCCGAAGATCTGAGCGACTTGAAATTCCGCGACAAGATTGCTGCGGCGGTTCGGTTCCGGTTGCAGGCTGTCGAAGACAAAGAGTTAGTGCGCCGTGGCATGACCCTGTTTTCCCTGCCGACCCATGCGGCGGATGGGGCCAAGGCGGTTTGGCAAACCTGCGACCTGATCTGGGATGCGCTGGGCGATACCTCGGACGATGTGAACTGGTATACCAAACGGGCCACTTTGTCGGGGGTCTATTCGTCGACGTTGCTGTTTTGGCTGGGCGATGACAGCCCCGATCACCAGCGCACCTGGGAATTCCTGGACCGCCGGATCGCAAATGTCATGGAGTTTGAAAAGCTCAAGGCGCAGGTACGCGACAATCCGGTGTTGAAACCGTTCTTGGCCGTTCCAAACTGGTTGGCCGGTCAAGTGAAGGCACCCATGAAAATGCGGGCTGACCTTCCGGGGATGCTGAACCCTCGAAAGTAGCGCATCTTGGCGCTAGGCCCCGGCCCGTATGCCTGCTAGGCATTGCGCAAAGGAGGTGCCTATGACCCAGATGATGCGCGCTGTTGAGATCACCAAACCGGGTGGTCCTGATGTTTTACAACTGACCGAACGTCCTGTTCCCGAGCCGGGTAACGGACAAGTTGTGCTGAAAGTAGCTTATGCCGGTGTGAACCGTCCTGATGCGTTGCAGCGCGCAGGGGCCTATGATCCGCCTCCGGGTGCCAGCGACCTGCCAGGGCTTGAGGCGTCGGGCGAAGTGGTCTCGGTTGGTGCGGGGGTCGAGGGGTTGTCGGTCGGCGACAAGGTTTGCGCGTTGTTGCCGGGTGGGGGTTATGCCGAATACGTGGCAACGCCCGCCGCGCATTGCCTACCGATCCCTGCAGGGATGGGAATGAAAGAGGCTGCTTGCCTGCCGGAAACCTTTTTCACCGTCTGGTCCAACGTGTTCACACGTGGTGGTCTGAAAGCGGGTGAGCGGTTTCTGGTCCATGGCGGCTCCAGCGGGATCGGGACAACGGCAATCCAACTGGCCAATGCTTTTGGTGCACGTGTCTTTGCGACCGCTGGGTCCGATGAGAAATGTGAGGCTTGCGTCAAGCTGGGTGCGGAAAAGGCAATCAACTATCGCGATGAAGATTTTGTGGCCACCATGCGGGCCGAGGGCGGGGCAAACCTGATCCTTGATATGGTGGGTGGGGATTACATCCCACGCAACGTCAAAGCTCTGGCCGAGGATGGGCGTCTGGTACAGATCGCTTTCCTGCAAGGTCCGAAGGTCGAGCTGAACTTTGCGATGATGATGGTCAAACGTTTGACCCTGACTGGCAGTACCCTGCGCCCGCAGAGCGATTTGGCCAAGGCACAAATTGCGCAGGATCTGCGCGAAGCCGTTTGGCCTCTGCTCGACGCTGGCAAAGTTGCCCCAGTTATGGACAGTGAATTTGAACTGGCCGAGGCGGCGGCAGCCCATGCGCGCATGGAAAGCTCTGGCCACATCGGCAAGATCGTCCTCAAGGTTGCGGACTAAGTGTCAAATGCGCGGGCTTGTCCCGCGCCTTCACGCAACCGCGCGGCGGTATAGATGCCATGTGGCGTGGCCCAGAACGGGTACTACCACGATCAGACCCAATAGCATCGGCAAGGCGCCCAGAAACAGCAGCGCCGCCACGGTGAAGCCCCATGTCAGGATGACGCCGGGGTTCTCACGCAAGACACGAAACGATGTCACAACCGCCACTGGCAGCCCCACCTTGCGGTCCAGCAGCAATGGAAAGCTGACAACGCTGACTGCCAATGCGCACAAGGCGAACACAAAACCAACAGCGGTTCCCGCGACAATCATCGTCCATCCCGCAGAAGTGGTGAGAACCTGTGTGGCAAATGCACTAAGGGATGCGGGTACTTCAGGGCCCATTGTATTAGTATGAATGGCTTGTGCGACCATCAGCCAGACCAAAAGCAGCATGACGAGGTAGAAGCCAAGTACCAGAATTGCACCGAAGGACGGTGATCTGAAGACACCGAACGCATCCAACCAATGCACTGCGCTGCCCTGTTCACGCTTGCGGCTAATCTCATAAAGCCCCACGGCGGCGACTGGCCCGATCAAGGCAAAGCCGGCGACAAGTGGAGCCAGAAGCGGCACCAGATTCATGTTCAAAGCAAAGCCGAACATCAAGAGCCCTGCGATCGGGTAGATCAACACGATGAACACGGCATCCGCCCGTGTTTCGAGAAAGTCGTCATAGCCCGCGCGCAGACAGGCGCGCAGGTCTTGCAGCGTCAAGGTTTGCACCATTGGCAGCTCTTTGGTGTCCGCGCTGCCCAGGCGCGAGACGCTTTCCGAGACATGATCACCTGCCGCCCCGAGATTTCGGGCGGTCCAGCTGATCGGGTTTCCGATTGTTTTGGCCATTTTCCTCCCCTTCCCTGGCGAAAACTGCGCCGCGGGGCGGATCCGGCATCACGTTGCCCGTGGCCGGACCAGCCGGCAACGCCTGACCCTAGTATAGCACAGATTTTCCAATTCCCGATCAATAGTCTGGCATCGGACGGATTGCCCTGCTTCGAAGTCATGTTAGCTTGAAATCCGGCAAGAGGAGGTCAGTATGCAGCAAACAGCAAAAACGGTCATGATTCACGAGTTTGGCGGCCCCGAAGTTTTGCGGATCGAAGACAGGGCAGTAGGTGAGCCTGGACCGGGGGAAATCCGCATTCGCCACGAAGCCTGTGGTTTGAACTTTATCGATGTTTATCAACGTACTGGCCTGTACCCCCTTGAGCTTCCTCATGCACTGGGCATGGAGGCGGCAGGTGTCGTTGAAGCTATTGGCGAAGGTGTAACGCACCTGCAGCCCGGACAACGGGCTGCGTATGCTTCAGCCCCGTCCGGTGCGTATTGCGAGGCCCGAGTGATGCCGGCCGCACAGGTTTGTCCACTGCCGGATGGCATTTCCTTTGACGCCGCCGCGGCGATGATGTTGAAGGGATTGACGGTAGAATATCTTTTTCACCGAACCACTCCGCTGAAACGGGGGGATACGGTGCTGTTTCACGCAGCAGCCGGTGGGGTAGGGTTGATCGCCTGCCAATGGGCGAAATCCGAAGGGATCACACTGATCGGGACGGCAGGAACGGATGAAAAATGCAGTCTGGCCCGGTTCAACGGGGCTGCGCATTGCATCAACTACCGAACCGAGAATTTTGCTGAGCGGGTAGCCGAGATTACCAAGGGCCAGGGTGTGGATGTGGTCATGGACTCGGTCGGGGCGGACACATTCGAAGGCTCGCTGGATTGTTTGAAACCGCTTGGCATGATGATTTCGTTCGGCAATGCTTCAGGCCCTGTGCCCCCCTTTAATATCGGTGTTCTGGGCCAGAAAGGATCTCTGAAGATCACGCGCCCCACCTTGTTCACGCATATTGCGGATCATACGGTGTGTCAGGCAATGGCCCGCAGGCTATTCGGAAAGGTCGAAGGCGGAGAGGTCAAGATCCACGTGGATCAACGCTTTGGGTTGGATCAGGTGGCAGACGCGCATCGTGCGCTTGAAGCGCGACAGACAACCGGCAGCACGATATTGGATATCTAAAAAGCGACCCGGCTGAAAAAGCCGGGTCCAACTTGCTTATTTGATATGCGTCAGAACCGATAGGACGCCCGGATTTGCAGAGTCGTTGCATCAACATCGACGCCGCTTCCGTTGAAATTGCTGAACTCGTGGTAAAGCAGTTCTCCGCCGATGCTCACATTGGGCGCCACGATCTGCTCGTAGCCAGCACCAATAAACCAACCATCATCGCTTCCGAGGTTGTCTGTTCCCGCTTCGGCATAGCCCGCAATTCCGTATAGCAGGCCCTGCGGATTCACTTTGTAGCCCGCCCGCGCTTTCAAACGCCATACATCTTCCACGGTAACTGGAACGTTGGACAAATCTACGTCCATCCAGTCATAGTCAAACCCGCCACCGACGACCCAGTCGCCCAAATCATAGTCGTAACCTAAGATAATACCGCCGATCACGCCATCTCCGTCGACCCCGGACACGCTGGTGTCCACATCGACATAGCCCAGTTGCAGACCGCCGTAGAACCCTGTCCAGTTGCCCGAGGATTGCGCCATGGCTGATCCTGCAACAACGGTCGCTGCGGTAGTGACGAGAGCCAGTTTCTTCAATGTCATCTCATTTCCTTTCGCTTGTCACTCTGCTCCAGTGAGGCATTGCCCACTTATGAGGGTGGATACGATCCGGACGGGAAGCCGGATCATTCATATATATACATTCGGAAAGTGGAATACAAATTTGTATCCCAACGTCTCAACTTGGGTGAAACGTTGACGCTCTTAAAAGACCGAGCGCGTTTGATGCTAAAAAGATAGGAAGAGATGAGGGATCTTCAAACGACATGCGGCGGCGGAACGCTCCGCCGCCGACACGCCTGACATTTTCAGCGGATTATTGCTCTTGCAGTTCCGCGGGGGTCTTGTCTGAGATGTTTTCCCAGTTCGCGCTTGCGCTTTCAATGAAACCCGGGATGTCGCCTTCCCAGCGCTCCTGGATGTCTTGCGACAGGTTCAGGTACAGTTTGTTGTCGACGATTTTCCAGTGGTTCGGGTCGCCGTCGAACTTGAAGCCCATGGCTGCGCCGAAGGCACAGTAGCCGCCGTATGCAGGCAGGTAGGCTTCGGGGTTGGCTTCAAAGGCAGCTTTGTTTTCTTCCGAAGAGAAGCGGTACATCGCGTCGTTGTGCAAGGTGGTGATGCGGTAATCGCCTTTGGTTGCTTCACCGGCGGTAAAGTAGGCAACCGGGTCATAGCCCTGCATCGCCAGACCAGTCGAGCTTGCGTTGATTTCCACACCCGCGGCCAGGGTCGAAGTTGCCAGCGCGACGGACAGTGCGACGCCGCCGATCAGAGATTTTAAAGTGTTCATTGCTTCACCTTTCGTGAATGGAGCCTCGTCAAAGCGAGAGCGAGGGCCCCGGTTGTTGTCCTGTGCGGACCGTAATTGACCGTCACGACAGCGATCTGGGAAGCGGGGCGATCACGTTCAAAACAATGAATTGTGAATGTGCAGCAGCAAAGATGTTCTGTTCAAAATTGCAGGGTTAGCTGTTTGCGTCGGGCACAAGATCCAGAACAAAAGCGATGACTTTGCTGGCGGGCATTTCGCAGGGCCGCAACAAAGCGCCGCTGTTGCGGGTCTGGTACAGGTTCAGGCTGATGTAATCGGAACCGCCACGTTCATGGGCCACCAGCTTGTGTGATCTGCCGCCTGCCATGCGTTGACGCACGACACCATAGCTTCGACCGTGCGACGTGCCGGTGAAACTGCCCTCTGGCAGAGCATGAAACGCAGACAAAAATGCGTCGGTGACGGTCACGGTTTCCCGATTTTCGGTTCCGTTCCGGCCTTGATCCGCGCCACGTTCGAACTGTGCCGCCAGTAGATCATAAGCGTCAGGATGATCCCCAGTATAAAGGTCGAACCGTTTGTTAGCACCAACACCCAGGTGGTCGACAGCGCCGCTGCCGCAAGTGCGCCGACGGAAGAAATCCGCCAGATTGCCGCCGCAACCAGCCAGCTCAGGCAGCAGGCCACGCCAACGCGCCAATCCAGCGCCAGCCAAAGCCCCAGAAAGGTAGCCACACCTTTGCCGCCCTTGAAGCCCAGCCACATCGGGAAGCAATGCCCCAAAAACGCCATCAGCGCCGCGATCTGGGCCGCGTCTTCTCCGGCATAGGCGCGTGCGATCAGAACGGCAGCCGCCCCCTTGGCAGCATCAAATAGCAGCGTCAGGGCCGCAGCGGCCTTGTTGCCGGTGCGCAGAACATTTGTGGCCCCAATATTGCCCGACCCAATTTCGCGCAGGTTGCCCAGCCCCATGACTTTGGCCAGGATCAGCCCAAACGGAATGGACCCAAACAGGTATCCAATCACTGCCCAAAAGAACAAGTCTTCTGCCGTATTTACGATAATGGGCATCAGGGTCTCCGAAACACTGCTTGGCCAGCTACATAAGTCGCAAGGACCTTACCTTGCATCCGCTGGCCGTCAAATGGCGTGTTTTGCGATTTGGATTTTAGGGCGAACCGATCAAGCACAAAAGGCACATCCGGGTCGAACAGAACCAAATCTGCCGGGGTGCCATTGGACAGGCGACCACTGTCCAATCCCAACCGCTTTGCAGGTTTGAGCGCCAAGGCCTTAAACAGTGTCGGCAAGTCCAGTTGATCTGCGTGATACAAGCGAAGTGCTGCGGGCAGCAGCGTTTCCAATGCCACTGCGCCCGAGGCCGCTTCTTCAAATGGCAGGCGCTTGCTTTCTTCGTCCTGTGGGGTGTGCATCGAACTGATGATGTCGATCAGCCCTGTTCGCACTGCCTCGATTACCGCTTGCCTGTCGTCCTCGGAGCGCAGCGGCGGCTTGACCTTGAAGAAGGTGCGATAGTCTGCCACGTCCAATTCGTTCAGGGTCAGATGGTGGATGGACGTGCCGGCAGTAATGTCCAGCCCATTGCGCTTGGCCCGTTCCAGCGCAGGCAGGGCGCGTGCGGTGGTGATCTGATCAGCATGGTAAGCGGCCCCGGTCATTTCCAGCAGGGCGATGTCGCGATCCAGACCCATACGTTCGGCCATTGGCGGCACGGCGGGCAAGCCGCGGAGGGCCGCGAACTTGCCGCTGGTCGCAGCCGCCCCTGCGCTGAGCCCCGGTTCCTGCGGGTGGGCAATAACCAAAGCGCCGCAGGACTTCGCATAAGTCAGCGCGCGAGATAACACCTTGGTATTGGTGATGACGTGATCGCAATCGGTAAAGGCCACGGCGCCCGCATCCTGAAGGAACCCGATCTCGGTCATCTCGCGCCCCTCGCGCCCCTTGGTCAGGGCGGCCATCGGCAGCATATTGACCGGAGTATCGGCTTGCGCCCGGCGGGTGATGAATTCCAGCGTTTCCGGCGTATCTATCGCAGGGCTGGTGTCTGGCCGGGTGACAATGGTGGTCACCCCTCCGGCCGCAGCGGCCAGGCCAGCGGATTTATAGCTTTCCTTATGGCGTTCACCGGGTTCGCAGACTTTCACACCGATATCTATGATGCCCGGCGCCAGACACTTGCCGTTGCAATCGATGATCTGCCCGTCTGAACCCGGCGCGTTTCCTTCCCCTCGGGCAACAATCCGGCCATCGGCCACTTGAAGCCAGCCCGTCGAGGTCGTACCGGCCTCAGGGTCGATCAGGCGAGCGTTGGTGAAGAGAACGGTGCTCATGGTATGGCCCTTTCGATGGCGGCTTTGGTGGCGGCAGGGTCGGCCTGATATTTGATCAGGTGCTTATCGCCGCTTTTGGTGACGACCTGAACAAAGCTGCCCATGGTGTTGACCGCTTGGATCTGATTCAGAGGCACCTTGCGTGGACCAGGTCCGGTCAGGGTCGTGTCCGACATTTCCCAATTGGCGACCAGCTCTTCCGAGGCCAGATACCAGGCGCGGATGCCAATGGCGGCCAGACCTGCGGGTACTCCGGTCCAGATATAAGGATTTCCGATCAGCCACAGAACGAGCATGGCACCGGCCATGCCAAAAGCGGCCAGCCATGCGTTGGTACGGAAATAGGCCCCTTTATCCGGGGCGAAGATCACAGAATCAGCCATAAGATGCCTCCGATGGCCACAAGCGCGGCCAATGCCAGGATAGCTGACCCGATACGGCGGGGCTGGTCATCCGTTGGAGCGGCTTGCGGTGCCGAAAAAGGCTTGGCGCTTTCGGTTTCGATGACCCCTCCGGTCCAGTTTGTGGTCTCTTCTGTGAACAGGCCGATCAGCCGCAGACGAGGGTCCGGCTTCAACATCGCCGGGCGTCCTTGGAACGCAGCGCTGCGCAAGACCATAACCCAGCCGTCTATCGCGGACAGAGCGTCCTGATCCAACTGATCTGCGGACACGCCGCAGCCTTCGGTCAGATAGCCATACAGCCCGAGGTCTTCGAGGTCGGACAACGGGAAAATATCGATCTGTGCGGGGTCCAGCCCGTCCACCCCAAGCACCTGATCGGCGGCACCCGATTCGCGCAGGAACTTTGCCTCTTCCGGGCGCATGTCCAGCCTGAACAGGCGCAAGACGCCGCGTTCGTGGGGGGCGACGATCAGATCGCTCATGCGGCCTCGCGCAGGTTGCGTGCCAGCAGATCCATCGCGGCCATACGAACGGCGACGCCCATTTCCACCTGTTCCTGAATGACGGACCGGTTGATGTCATCGGCCAGCGTGCCGTCGATCTCAACGCCTCGGTTCATCGGGCCGGGGTGCATGACAATGGCATCAGGCTTGGCTTGCGCCAGCTTTGCGGCATCCAGACCATAGCGGTGATAATATTCGCGTTCCGAGGGGATGAACCCGCCATCCATCCGCTCTTTCTGAAGACGCAGCATCATGACGACATCGACGTCCTTTAGACCCTCGTTCATGTCGCCATAGATCTCGGCCCCGAACTCGGCAAACTGGTTGGGCACCAGTGTCGGCGGGCCAA
Source organism: Ruegeria sp. HKCCA6837 (assembly GCF_013034475.1). NCBI lineage: Bacteria > Pseudomonadati > Pseudomonadota > Alphaproteobacteria > Rhodobacterales > Roseobacteraceae > Ruegeria > Ruegeria sp. HKCCA6837. The sequence goes on along the minus strand of NZ_WQGD01000003.1, from coordinate 219,088 downwards.
TCAGGCGAATACGGTTTTCCATTTTGCCCAGCAGGATCAGGTTTGATCGCGCGACGCGGGAATGGGCCACGTCGCCGCAAATCGCAATATTCAGCCGGTGCAGTCGGCCCTTGGCGCGTCGGATGGTCAAGGCGTCTAGCAGGGCCTGCGTAGGGTGTTCATGCTTGCCGTCGCCCGCGTTCAGAACAGCGCAATTGACCTTTTGCGCCAGCAGATCGACCGCGCCGGAATGCGGATGCCGTACCACCAGCAGATCAGGATGCATCGCGTTCAATGTCATCGCCGTGTCGATCAGGGTTTCGCCCTTCTTGATCGAACTGGCCTGCATTGCCATGTTCATCACATCTGCACCCAGACGCTTGCCTGCCAGTTCGAAACTGGCTTGCGTGCGGGTCGAGTTTTCAAAGAACATGTTGATCTGGGTCAGCCCCGACAGAACGTCCGAATGCTTGGTCGAATGGCGGTTCATGTCGACATAGGTCTCGGCCAGATCCAGAATTTCGGTGATATCGGATTGGGACAGATGCTCGATGCCAAGAAGGTGACGATGGGCGAAACGCATGGGCGGGCTCCTGTCTGACAATCGGGCCGCTTATAGGAAGCTGTGCGGCCCAAGGCAACCTAAGGTTCCGTGCCCTCTGGCAGTTTTTCGCAGCCGCCCTCGGGCAGGCATTGTTCACCCGGCTTGCACCATTTGCCATAACCGCAGTCGATGGCCTTGATCGGCACGCAGCCCTGATGGGCCGAACATTTGAAGCCGGGGCGGCATTGCGAACCGGTTTCTTCGCACAAGAACCAGCCCGGACGGGAACAGCCTCCGCCGGGCAGGCAGGACGAGCCACGCGCGCAGGTGCGGCCATCGTCGCAAGTTTTAGGCGGTGTCGTGTCCAGGTCAGGTGTGATGCGTTCGCATTCGCCACGCCCGTTGCAAAAACTGTCGCCCGGGCAATCCAGACGAGATGTGCACTTGTTCAGGCCCGCGGGTGCACATCTGGTTCCACCGGCCACGCAACGTTCGAACGGGCCGCAGGTGCGACCGCCACCGCAATAGGTGCCGCCCAGCGGAATGCAGTGGCCATCAAAGCTGCATCTTTGCCCGCCTGAACAGCAGGTGCTGCCACATTTGAACTGTCCTGCGCGGCACTGCCCATGTGTGTCGTGAAACGTCGCCAAAGCCGGATCGCCGGTAAGGGCCACGACAAACCCGAGCAGGAGGAATCGCAGAATTCTGAGCATCGCACGCTGATGGTCGGCGCGACAGAGCGACCGATCAAGCCCTATTCGCTTTCCCTCAGCGTTTAGGCAGGTAAATTATCCGTATGGAATCGGGCTTGGACTACTACACTGCACGGGCGCTGCTGGAATGGCAGATTGAACTGGGCGCGACCGAGGCAATCGGGGATGCGCCGGTTGATCGTTATGCGTTGCCGGATACGTCGCCCAAGCCCAAGAAGGCTGAAGCAACCCCCACGCCCCAGGCGAAACCTAAACAGGTTGATCCGGTTGCTGTTGCGCAGGCTGCCGCGCAAGGGGCAGAGTCTCTGGATCAGTTGCGGACAGTGATGGAGGCTTTTGATCATTGCGAACTAAAGCGCGGGGCGCGGCAGCTTGTCTTTGCCGACGGCACCCCCGGTGCAAAGGTGATGATCATCGGCGAAGCCCCCGGCCGCGACGAAGATCGTGAAGGCAAGCCCTTTGTCGGTCGCGCCGGTCAATTGCTGGACCGGATGCTGGCAGCAATTGATCTGGATCGACGCGAGAACGTTTATATCACCAACGTACTGCCATGGCGGCCACCGCAGAACCGCGATCCCAAGCCTGAAGAAATCGGGATGATGAAGCCTTTCCTTGAGCGCCATGTGGCGTTGGCCAAGCCCGAAGTTCTGGTGGTGATGGGCAATATCAGCTGTCAGGCAGTGCTGGGAAAACGGGGTATCACTCGTTTGCGCGGCAATTGGGATCAGGCGATGGATTTGCCGGTGATCCCGATGTTCCACCCGGCCTACCTGTTGCGTCAGCCGCAGATGAAACGGCAGGCTTGGGCTGATCTGCTGGAATTGAAAGCGCGGCTGAAAGGTGTTGCATGAAGGTTCTGGCTTTTTCCGATCTTCACATGGCACGCAACCGCGCCGCAGACTTGGTGGCGGCCAGTGTTGACGCGGATTTGGTCATTGGCGCAGGCGACTATTGCAACATGAGGCAAGGTCTGGATGCGGCAATGCAGATGCTTTCGGGGATCGCAGCGCCCTTGGTCCTGATCCCCGGAAATGCCGAAAGTGCTGAAGAACTGAGTGACGCTGCCCCAGAAGGTGTCCATGTCCTGCACGGGTCCAGTATGACACTCGACGGGCTTCGCCTGTTTGGATTGGGTTATGGAGTGCCGCCCACGCCGTTTGGCGACTGGTCCTGTGACCTGACCGAAGGCGCGGCGACCGAGATGCTCGACCGATGCGACGCGGCTGACGTCCTGATCGTGCATTCTCCGCCCAAAGGCTACGGGGATCAGACCTCGCAAGGTCAGTCGGTTGGGTCGACCGCTGTGCGCGACGCAATAGAGAGGCTTCAGCCAGGTCACGCTGTCTTTGGACACGTACACGAAAGTTGGGGCTATCGCGGCACGCTAGGCCGAACGCAATTGGCCAATCTTGGGCCGAAACCGAATTGGTTTGAGGTGTCTGTGTGATCGAACTTCAGACTTTACTGGTTTTTATTCCAGCCGCCTTGGCACTGAACCTGACGCCCGGTGCCGATATGATGTTCTGCTTCGGCCAGGGTCTTCGGTCGGGCGCATGGCCTTCGGTCTCGGCAAGTGCCGGGGTGTCTGTAGGGTCCATGATTCATGTCCTGTTTGCTGGTCTGGGACTTGGGGCTGCGGTATCGGCGCTGCCCTGGCTGTTTGAAGTGATCCGCTGGATCGGCGCGGCATATCTGCTTTATTTGGCGTGGGGGGCTGTTAGAAACGGCGCGTGTGTGTGTGACACGCCTGTGCGATCCACCCGCATGGCGTTTCGAGACGGAATGTTGGTCAATCTGACCAACCCCAAGGTCATTCTGTTTGTCCTGGCCTTTATCCCGCAATTCGTCGACCCGACTGCAGGCTCGGTCCTGCTGCAGTTCCTGATCTTTGGGTTGATCATCGCGTTTGGCGGGTTTTTGGTGAATGGTTTGGCGGGTGTCTTCGCCGGAAGCGCTGGCAGAGTTCTGATCGGCAACCCGCGCGCCTCAGGTATTATCGGCTGGATAACGGGTGGGATTTTTACCGCCCTCGCGGTTCGGCTTGTCATCATGGAAAGGGCCTGACGCAAGATGTCACGCATTGACGAAAGCAAAAAGTTCATCGCGGTTAAAATTGCCGTGCTGACAGTCTCGGATACCAGATCACTGGACGAAGATCGCTCGGGCCAAACTCTGGTGGACCGGATTGAAAAGGCGGGGCATGTGGTAGCTGATCGCAAGATTGTTCGCGACGAACGCGATCAGATTGCCGATCAACTGCGCGCCTGGGTGGCGGACGATCAGATTGATGTCGTGATCTCGACCGGGGGCACAGGCCTGACTGGGCGCGATGTGACCGTCGAGGCCCATCGGGACGTCTATGAAAAAGAGATCGTCGCTTTCGGCACCGTGTTTACACTTATCTCGATGGAGAAAATCGGCACCTCGGCGGTGCAGTCACGTGCGACGGGGGGTGTTGCCGGTGGTACATACCTGTTCGCACTGCCCGGCAGCCCGGGCGCCTGCAAGGATGCGTGGGACGGGATACTCGAAAAACAGTTCGATTATCGCCATCGCCCCTGCAATTTTGTGGAAATAATGACCAGATTGGACGAACACCTGCGACGGAAGTAGACTGGTCGTACGTTCAAATCCGTGTAACCGCTTTGTGGCTTGGCATAATTCGTGATCCAGCTACATGTTAGGAACGGCAGCTTGGTGCAACCGGGGTAACTGATTGATGCGATTTTTGCGGCAAAGTCTTGTCGGTATTTTTCTGGCGTTTCTAACGCTGGCTTTGCTGTTTGTTGCGACGCAAATCATCGTGGGCGCGGTGCAGGACGCTCTGACGCGTGACGACGCAGCGCCACCCGCGCGCGAAAGGGTTTTTGCAGTGTCGGTTATTCAAGCTGAAGCGGAAACCGTCACCCCCTATCTTGAAGCGTTTGGAGAAGTCCAAAGTCGCCGCAGATTGGAATTGCGTGCGGCGCTGGGCGGGCGCGTGGTTGCGCTGGCCGAAGACTTCGAGGATGGCGGTAGGGTCTCGGTGGGTGAGGTGCTGGTTGAACTGGACCCGGCGGATGCACAATCAGCACTGGATCGGGCCAAGTCCGATCTTTTGGATGCTCAGTTTGAAGAACGCGATGCCGAACGCTCGTTGCTACTGGCGCAAGACGAGTTGAAATCAGCCGAGGCGCAGGCGGACCTGCGTGAACGGGCGTTGCAACGCCAACGCGACTTGCAATCCCGCGGGGTTGGTGCCGCTGCCAGCGTGGAAGAAGCTGAGCTGGCAGCGACTTCAGCGCAGCAGGCAGTTCTGGCCCGCCGCATCGCGCTGGCGCAAGCGGAATCGCGTGTTGATCAGGCTACGACTTTGCAGGCTCGTGCGGTCATCACATTAGAAGCGGCGGAACGCGATCTTGAAGACATGACAATTCGGGCTGGGTTTAGCGGCACTTTGACCGATGTTACCCTGGTGGAAGGGCGTTTGGTATCTGCCAATGAAAAGCTGGCCGAACTGGTCGACCCCAACGCGCTTGAGGTGGCTTTCAGGGTATCGACGGCGCAATATGTTCGACTGTTGGGTGAAAATGATCTTCTGATCAACGCACCCGTGACAGTGTCGTTGGAAGTCACCGGCGCTGATCTGAGCGCAGCCGGTCAAATCAGTCGCGACAGCGGCTCTGCCGGAGAAGGGCAAACCGGGCGGTTGATCTATGCCCGCCTGCAAGCGGCGTCGGGCTTCAAGCCGGGCGATTTTGTTACTGTTTCGGTGCAAGAACAGCCGGTTGAAAACGTCTATCGCCTGCCATCGTCTGCTCTGGATGCGTCGGGCACGGTTCTGATCTTGGGCGCGGATGACCGGCTGGAAAGCCTGCCGGTGCAGTTGGTCCGCAGGCAAGGGGATGAAGTTTTGCTGCGGGGTGACGGGCTTGAGGGGCGCGAAGTTGTCATTGGGCGCACGCCTCTGCTGGGGTCCGGCGTGCGCGTAAGACCGTTGCGCGTAGAAGCCGGGGCGGATCCAGACATGGTTGAGCTAAGCCCATCGAAGCGGGCCGCACTGGTGGCCCAGATCGAGGCCAGCGAGACAATGCCGCAGGACGAGAAATCACAGCTTCTGGGCCAATTGCAGGAAGCGCGCGTGCCGGCCTCGTTGGTGCGTCGCCTTGAAACCAAGGCCGGGGGTTAGGCGCTATGATGCGCGAGATACCCGGCGCGGCGGGCGGCATTCTCAGTTACTTCACGCGCCATCGGACCGTTGCCAATCTACTGTTGTTGGTCATGCTGGTTCTGGGCGCGGCGGCCATTCCCAATATGCGGGCGCAGTTCTTTCCCGATGTGGTGTTGGAGCGCGTGGATGTCAGCGTCACGTGGGACGGTGCCGGGCCGGAGGACATGGATGCCGGCATTGTACAGTTGCTGGAGCCTGCACTGCTGGCCGTTGAAGGGGTGACCAGCACCGAGGCTAGCTCCCATCCGGGTTGGACCCGTGTCAGGCTGGAGTTCGAGCCAAACTGGGACATGTCCCGCGCGGTCGAGGAAGTCAGAACCGCCGTAGACGGTGTGTCGGACCTGCCGGAAGGGTCAGAAGAGCCCGAAATCAAACGCGGTGCCTGGCGCGATCGCGTAACGGATCTTGTCGTCAGCGGTCCCATTGATACCAATCAATTGGCGAAGATGACGGACGAGTTGATCAATCGTCTTTTCGCTGCAGGTGTGACCCGTACGACCATCCGGGGCATTGCGGCACCACAGATCATCGTTGAAGTCACGACCGCGCAGTTGATTATCAATGACATCTCCATGGCAGATATCGCCGCGGCGATTGGAGCCGAAGTAAATACCGATCCTGCCGGAGCAGTGGAGGGCGCCGGTGCGCGTATACGGGCGGGAACAGAAAAACGCACACCCGAGCAAATCGAAGGTATTGCGCTAAGGACAAATACAGATGGATCGAAACTGAAGGTCGGCGATATCGCGACGATTCGGGTCGAAGGGGTTACACGGCAACGAAGCTATTTTGTTGGCGATGATCCAGCTATGTCTATCCAAGTTGACCGGTCAAACCAGGGCGATGCTATCGAAATCCAGCACACGGTTGAAGATGTCGCCCGCGAGATGCAGGCCAGCGTACCCGAAGGTGTGAAGATCGAGTTAATCCGTACCCGGGCCCAGGCCATCACCGACCGGCTGAACATTCTTGTCGACAATGGGCTGATGGGTTTGGGCCTTGTAGTCTGCCTGCTGTTCCTGTTCCTCAATGCACGCATCGCCTTCTGGGTTGCTGCGGGTATTCCCGTGGCCATGTCGGCTGCCATTGCGCTAATGTATCTTGGTGGGTTGTCGTTGAACATGGTATCGCTGTTTGGCCTGATCATTACCCTCGGTATCGTGGTGGATGATGCCATCGTGGTGGGCGAACACGCCGATTTCCGCGCCCGTCGTCTGGGCGAGCCGCCTGTGGTAGCCGCTGAACGTGCCGCCCGGAGGATGGCGATGCCCGTTCTGGCGGCGACCGTCACGACGGTGATTGCGTTCTTTGGTCTGACCCTGGTGGGTGGTCGCTTCGGAGAGCTGATCCGCGATATTCCTTTCACGGTGATTGCGGTTCTGATCGCGTCGCTGGTTGAATGCTTTCTTATTCTGCCCAACCATATGGCGCACGCGATTGCGCATTCTGCCAAGGAACACTGGTACGATCTACCGAACCGTGTTGTGAACCGGGGCTTCCGCTGGGTGCGGGACCACCTGTTCCGTCCGTTGATCGCCTGGGCAATCTGGGCGCGATACGTTGTTGTGGCTTTGATGATCGCTATTCTGGCCAGTCAGATTGCGTTGTTCATCCGTGGCGATGTGAACTGGCGATTTTTCAACGCGCCTGAACGTAGCTCAGTCAGTGGCGGGTTCATCATGCGCGAAGGCTCGACTCGGTCGGATACGCTGGAAATGATGCGCATTTTGCAGGACGCCACCGACGAGCTGGGCCAGATTTATGAAGAACGCTATGGCCAGAATCCGATTGAATTTGTTCTGGCCGAGGTCGGGGGCACTGCGGGCCGTGGATTGGCGGCGGCAGACGGCAAAGACGGCAGCGTGCTGGGCGGGATTTCGATCGAATTGATTGATGCCGACCTGCGGCCCTATTCCAGTTTTGAGTTTGTGGGCGAATTGCAGGACTTCGTTCCACGGCACCCGAATGTCGAAGTGTTGACTTTCCGGGGCTGGCGGTCCGGCCCCGGCGGCGACGCCATTGACGTACAATTCTATGGTTCTGACGTGAATGTCCTGAAGGCGGCGTCAGAAGATCTGAAGACCGCATTGTCGAAATTCCCCGAGGTTTCGGCGCTGGAAGACACTCTGGCCTATGACAAGGAAGAGTTCATTCTGGATCTTACGGCACAGGGGCAGGCCCTGGGCTTTCGGATCGAAACGCTGGGCCGCGCGTTGCGCAACCGCCTGAACGGGATCGAGGCCGCCACCTTCCCCGATGGCCCGCGCAGCACTGAAATTCGGGTTGAATTGCCCGAGGGCGAGCTGACGGCAGATTTCCTTGAACGTACTCTGATGCGTTCACCGGATGGGGTTTATGTGCCGCTGGCCGACATCGTTTCCGTCGAACGCAAAACCGGGTTTTCCATCGTCCGGCGCGAGAATGGCCTCAGGGTGGTTTCGGTCACAGGTGATATTTCCGAGGACAACCCGGCGCGTGCAGCTGAAATCGAACGTGTAATGCAGGACGAGATTCTACCCAACCTTGCTGCCGAACGTCAGGTCGAATGGCGTATGTCGGGTCTGAGCGAGCAGGAGAACGAATTCTTGGCCGAAGCGCGCACCGGGCTGATCCTGTGTCTGACCGGAATCTACCTTGTGCTGGCCTGGGTGTTTGCAAGTTGGTCGAGGCCCTTGGTGGTCATGGCGATCATCCCCTTTGGCCTCGTTGGGGCGATCTGGGGTCATTACATCTGGGATGTGCCGCTTAGCATGTTCACGGTGGTTGGATTGCTTGGAATGACCGGTATCATAATCAACGACTCGATTGTTCTGGTGACAACGATAGATGGGTATCAGCAGGACCGGGGTCTGGTGCCGTCAATTGTCGAGGGCACAGCCGACAGGTTGCGGCCCGTTATGCTGACCACGCTGACCACGGTTCTTGGACTTGCGCCGCTGCTTTATGAGGGATCGCAGCAGGCGCAGTTCCTTAAGCCGACCGTGATCACTCTGGTCTATGGGCTAGGATTTGGGATGTTGCTGGTCCTGATCCTCGTGCCTGCCCTGCTGGCCATTCTAAACGATTTTGCGCGTCCAATGACCGCCATGCGCCGCGCCGCGCGCGCGCCAGATCGGGTGGTTCGGGTGGCATTGATAAGCACAGGCGCCGTATTGGCGATTTGGTTTGGTTTGACGATGGTCTGGCCCGCTGTCACCGGCGCGCCGCTTGGATTGTTGCAGGGTCTTTACCCCGGTGCAGAAGGAATTGCAGCTTTGCAGTTGGGGCTGGGCGCATTTCTGGCCGGGGCCGTGCCAATTCTGGGACTAAGTGTTCTGTTGTCCGGATTGCTCTATGGGCGGCTCAGCAGGTCAGCAGGTGTTTAACCCGCGCACAAAGCATATTCCATTAGATCGACAACTCGTGCGCTCATCGGCAGGTCGCCCTTGCGTATCTGGTCAATCGGAAACCAACGTGCATCCAGCGCATCATCACCGGCCTTGGGCGTGCCAGAGAGATACTGGCAGGCAACACTGACCAGAAGATAATGAGACAAGACCTGACCTTGCGGATCGCTTCGCAGCAGATCCAGATTTTTCAGGTAGTGCAACGGCTCTGCGATCACCGAGGTTTCCTCCTGCAACTCACGTTGCGCGGCTTTCAGAACGGTTTCACCCCATTCCACATGGCCGCCCGGAAAGCCCCACAAACCGGCATCTGGCTGTTTGCTGCGTTGCACCAGAAGAACCTGATCCTGATGCAGAACAACTGCCAAGGCACCGATCTTAGGAGTTCGGGTCACAAGCTCAGCCCGCGCTGCAGCCCAGAATATCGACCGCGTGATTGGCGCCCAGAACGGTGATCCGAATCTCGGACCGGTCCAACGCAAACGGCGCGCCTGATGCGTTTACGATTTCGGATTGTGCCACCAACGTATCGCCTTCGCGCTGTGAGACCGGCTGCGAGACCCAGAGAACAGGATTTCCCGGCTCGATCACAGCGACTTCGCGCCCCCCTGCAGAGGGCATCGTCACCCGAGCCTCGATCTGTATTCCGTCCTGCGTCGGAGTTAGGTTACAGGTGGCTTTGCTCACCCGGGCTTCTTGTGCTGAGTAGGGGCGTTGCGCCATAGCCGCAGCAATTGCGGGGTTGCGACCGGCATCACCGTCCAGCGTGTGGTCAAAATCCAGACGTTCGGGGATGCACACGTCCTTGCAAACGCCCAGGTCCATCTCACCTTGCAGGCGGACGGGTTTCGCAGGGTTTCGCGGTGTAATTTCAATCGGCAGGATCAGCTGGTTTTCATAGCCGATCGACTGCAAGCCATTCTGGTCAAAAATCTCGGGCGCGGGCCAGGTGATGTCCACATGTCCAACGTTGCTTGAGCGTTTCCAATCGAACTGGGGTGGGATGCCCGCATCACCGGGCGCCCGCCAATAGGTTTTCCAGCCGTCCTTCAGGGTCAGCTTCAACGCGCTCAGATAGGTGCCGTTTGCGGTTCGACCGCCATCCAGAACATCCAGTTGCACCACTCCATCCAAACTCTGCGCGGTGGCAGGAGAGGATAGGGTCAGGCAAGCAAACGCAACGGCGGCTGTGGATTTGATCGACATCTTCATACACCATACATGCGCGGGCTGGGGCCGGATTCCAAGTCACGATCCGGTCACTGCAATGAAATCTGTCGAATTACCCGTTGTTCTCTTGCAAACACAGGGGTGGCGGGGCCATTGTTGACGTAATTGAGAAAGAGATGGCGGCCCATGGATCTGACCGGAAAACTGTTGATTGCGATGCCCGGTATGGGCGATCCGCGGTTCGACCATTCGGTGGTTTATATGTGCAGCTATGGCGATGACGGCGCGATGGGGCTGATCATCAACAAACCCTCGGACCTGCGAATAAAGACTTTGCTTAGCCAATTGGACATCGCGTGTCGTATTCCGGTTGTTGGCGAGCGATTGGTTCATTTTGGGGGTCCCGTCGAAATGTCGCGCGGCTTTGTTCTGCACAGCGCCGACTATGAAGCTAACCTTCATTCGATGCAGATTTCGGAAGAATTCAGCATGACTGCCACACTGGATGTTCTGGAAGACCTTGCTTCGGGGACGGGGCCACTGAATTCGATGTTGGCGCTGGGCTATTCCGGCTGGGGTCCGGGGCAGCTGGAAGATGAAATCGCCATGAATGGCTGGCTGACCACCGAAGCAACATCAAAGCTGGTCTTTGACGTGCCCGATGATGAGAAATGGGAAGCCGCTTTGGCCACTTTGGGCGTGGACCCTTTGACTTTGTCCGCCAGTGCAGGTCGCGCCTGATCAGCTGTCACGTGGCGCTGCAGCGCGGCGCAATCGGTCGTTGATGGCCGCACCAAGCCCGGCATCTGGAATCGGAGAAACCGCAATCGGTCGCCCGGACTTGTTCAGCTCATGCAGGGATGCAAAGAGGTTTGCAGCGGCCTCGGTCAGGTTGGCGTTCACGGACAGGTTCAGATCACAATCCACCGGTCCAAAGCCCAGCAAGACCTCCTCGCCGTGACGCGACGCGGCATTCAGGCGGACCGGCGCATCCGGCGCGTAATGCGATTGAAGCTGACCCGGAGCAGTCAGAAGATCACCGGACTGATGCACGTGCAGATGCACCCCCAGTTCCTGTTCGATCTGTTCCAGAGCGACCCCGCCGGGACGCAGCAAGGTAGGTTCTCCGGCCAGTCCGACGATGGTGGATTCCAGCCCGACGCCGCACGGTCCGGCATCTAAAACTGCAGCGATCTTGCCACCCAGGCCCGCCCATACATGATCGGCTGTTGTGGGGCTGATCAGACCTGACGGATTTGCCGAAGGCGCAGCGACCGGCCCATCAAACGCAGCCAACAAAGCTCGTGCGGTGGGATGCGCGGGTACGCGAACCGCCAACGTGTCCAACCCCGCCGTTACAAGCGCGGATATTCCGTGCCCTTCGCGTAGTGGCAGAACAAGTGTTAGTGGACCGGGCCAGAAAGCTTGAGCCAATTGCTCGGCCTGATCTGACCATTGCGCAAACCTTTGCGCTGCACTGACCGAGGCGACATGGGCGATCAGCGGGTTGAAGCTGGGCCGACCCTTGGCCTCGTAAATCGACGCGACCGCCTGGCCATTGCGCGCATCGCCGCCCAGTCCATAGACTGTCTCGGTCGGCAGGGCGACCAGAAGGCCCTGACGCAGCAAGTCCGCCGCCCGTTCGATTCCGTCGGGATTCGCCGTCAATTCCTGAGTGCCGGATGAGATCATATCTGGTGACGCCGCGTTTTGGTTGCCTGAAATATTTGGAAGAGTACGTAATCGGTTCAGACCAACACGCTTACCGGCGCTTGCGTTTGATTCCAAGCCCGCCGATGTATTCTGATCCTCTAGACGTTCGAGAGTTGTCATGCCCTACCGCGCCCCAATCTCTGATTATCAATTTCTGCTGGACCATGTGGTCGGGTTCGATCAGGTCGCCGCCACAAAAACATTCGCGGATGCCAGCGCGGATGTGGTGAGCGCCATACTGTCTGAGGCTGGCAGGATGTGCGAAGAGGTACTGGCCCCGTTGCAACGCGCCGGTGATCTGGAGCCTGCGCGGCTTGAGAATGGTGTGCTGCGCAGCTCTCCGGGATACGCTGGCGGTTGGAAAGCGATTGCCGAAGGTGGCTGGGTCGGGATCAGCGCCGATCCTCAACATGGCGGTATGGGCCTGCCGATGACTGTCACCACTGCTGTGAACGAGATGATGAGCGCCTCGTGCCTGTCGTTGCAACTGGCACCGCTGATGTCACAGGGCCAGATTGAAGCTTTGGAGCATCACGCCAGCGACGAATTGAAGGCCCTGTATCTGCCTAAGATGATCTCTGGCGAATGGTCGGCCACCATGAACCTGACCGAGGCTGAGGCCGGATCGGATGTGGGTGCGCTGACCTCGAAGGCTGAACCGAACGGGGACGGCACATATTCGGTAACCGGGCAGAAGATTTTCATTTCTTGGGGCGACAACGATTTTGCCGATAACATATGCCATCTGGTTCTGGCTCGATTGCCCGATGGGGTGCCCGGCACAAAGGGTATTTCGTTGTTCCTGGTGCCGAAATACATCCCTGATGCGGATGGCAAACCGGGCGTGGCCAATGATCTGAAAGTGGTTTCGGTTGAGCATAAAATGGGGCTGCACGGCTCACCCACCTGTGTGATGCAATATGACGGGGCCAAAGGCTGGCTCGTCGGCGCGGAACACGGTGGCATGGCTGCGATGTTTACCATGATGAACAATGCGCGTCTGGGTGTTGGCGGTCAGGGTGTTGGCGTTGCGGAAGGCGCTTATCAGCACGCATTGGCCTATGCGATGGACCGCAAACAGGGCAGGACGCCCTCGGGTACGATCATAGATCACGCCGACGTGCGCCGCATGATCATGGATATGCGGGCTGACATATTCGCGGCGCGTGCGATATTGCTGGCCAACGCAACCGCAATTGATATGGCGAAAGCAACTGACGACGCCGATTGGGCTGCGCGTGCGGCGTTGCTGACGCCAATCGCCAAGTCCTTCGGCGCGCGCACCGGTATTCGTGTGGCAGAAACCGGGGTGCAGGTGCATGGCGGCATGGGGTTCATTGAAGAAACCGGTGCGGCCCAGTATTCGCGCGATGTGCGCGTCACTGCGATTTATGAAGGCACCGACGGCATTCAGGCCATGGACCTTGTTGCACGCAAGATGATGGATGGGGGCGAGGCCGCATCGAACCTTCTGGACGAGATCGAAGATCAGGCCGAGCGCGCCCGGGCAACGATGCCCGAATTGGCCGGTCCGGTCTGGGAAGCCAGCGAGACCCTGCGCGAAGCGACCGAGTGGCTGGTGGCGCAGAGTGATATGAATGACCGCTTTGCAGGCGCAACAGCTTATTTGCAGGCGTTTGCCCGGGTGTTGGGCGGGCATTACCACCTGACCGCAGCTCTGGCCGATCCGGATGGACCACGGGCCAAGTTGGCGCGATACTATATCTACGCCTTGTTGCCGGAACATTCGGGTCTTCTGGCGCGGGTGCAAAGCGGGGCGGATAGTCTGTTCGCGCTCAGCCTGGATGAGTTGGCCGCCTGATGGACGGGGATCGCGTTTTGGGAATCAGATATCCGTGGGACGAACCTCCTGCGACAGGCGAAGCCATCCAGATTGCCGAGGGGGTTTTGTGGATGCGTCTACCCCTGCCGATGGCTCTGGATCACGTCAATATCTACGCTCTGGATGACGGCGACAGTTGGACGGTGATCGACACCGGCCTGTCTTCGAACAAGACGCGGCGCATCTGGGAAACCCTGATGGGTGGCCCTTTGGCAGGCAAGCCAATCAGACGGGTGATCGTGACCCACCACCATCCCGATCATGTCGGCAATGCCGGATGGTTTCAGTCGGAACACGGGGCGGAGCTGGTCACAAGTCGCACTTCGTGGCTGTTTGCCCGGATGCTTACGCTGGATGTTCAGGAAACCTGGCCGCAGGAGACCTTGGATTTCTATCTCAGCGCGGGTATGGCGCCCGAGGTGCTGACCGCACGGATGAACGATCGCCCCTTCAATTTTGCCGATACGGTCTATCCCATGCCGCTGGGCTTTACGCGCATACAGCAGGGCGACGTGATCCGCATGGGCGGGCGGGACTGGGATGTGCATATGGGCAATGGCCACGCCCCGGAACACGCCACTTTCTGGAGCCGCGACGACAATCTGGTCCTCAGCGGTGATCAGATCCTCAGCTCGATCAGCCCCAATCTGGGTGTCTATGCAACCGAGCCCATGGCCGATCCGGTTTCGGCCTGGATGGAGGCGTGCGAGCGACTTCAGACACTGGCCCGGCCTGATCATCTGGTACTGGGTGGGCATAAGCTGCCCTTTACGGGGCTGCCGCTGCGCATGAAGCAGTTGATCGAGAATCACCATAGCGCGTTGGAGCGTCTGCTGGACCATCTGGACGAACCCAAAGCTGCGGCCGACTGTTTCCTTCCACTGTTCAAGCGCACGATCCGCGAGGGCGAATACGGCCTCGCACTGGTCGAGGCGGTTGCACATATGAATCATCTCTACCACATTGACGCTGTGATCCGGACGCAACGCGCGGACGGGGCTTGGCTGTATCAGCGCAAAAGGTAGAAAAGAATGCAGGACCAGATTGAAACCTCGGCCGAGGCCGCCGAAGCCGCCGCCTTGCCACGATGCCATGAGGTTCATGCCGATCCAAATGCTGAATCCGGCACTAAAACCCTGCCTGAGCCATTGAACAAGCCGGTTGAAACCAAAAGCCCGGCGCAATGGGCTTATGAGCGACTGATCATGTACATCCAGAACTTTGAAAAGACGCTGGATGGCGACCACGAGGTCGCAATGGGCTTTACCGGTGGGGATGCCGGCGTGATGCGGATCGAAGGCATGGGATATTTCGACCCCGATATGATCACGTTCTATGGTTCGGACGGGGCAGGGGCCCGCACGCAATTGGTACAACATGTCAGCCAGTTGAACGTGATGCTGCGCGCATTGCCCAAATCGGTTGAAGACAAACCCGCCAACCGTATCGGGTTCCGTTTGGCGGCCGATCTGGAAGACAGCTGACTTGCAATTCACGCTTGCGCGCCTTTGAATGAATGCATCATTTCGGAGGCCACAGCGTGAGCAGATTTTTTCAAGCCGTTTCACATGCCTATGCCGGGGCATGGGCCCGGCGTACAGTCTTTGTCCCGATCTATATTGCGGTGCGCCTGCTGCTGATGGCGTTGATTGCGCCGGGTGTCGCAGTGGCGGTCAACCTGGCTGTGTCTTTGTCGGATCAGACGGCGCTGACGGATCAGGACATTGCAATGTTCCTGCTGTCTCCGGCCGGGTTCATCGCGGGTATCGCAGTGCTCAGCCTGTTTTTGCTGGCTGAGGTCTTTGTGTTCTCGGTTATGGCCGGGTCCTTGCGCATGGGCGAAAGCGACCCTTGGCGCGCTGGAAGCGCGGCGCTCGCATTGAACCTGTCCCGCTTTCCGGCGCTGTTTGGGTTTGCGGTGCGGTTTATTCTACGCGTCTTGCTGCTTGCCCTGCCATTTGTGGCCGTTGCAGGGCTGATCGCTTGGTGGACGTTGACGGAATATGACATCAACTACTACCTGACCTTCCATCCGCCCGCCTTTCAGGTGGCGGTGGTCCTCATCGGATTGGTGGTTCTGGCGTTGGCTTGGGTTTTGATCCGGCGTCTGTCCGGTTGGGCGCTGGCGCTGCATCTGGTGCTGTTTGAAGGTGCGTCGCCTCGAGTGGCTTTCTCGCAAAGCGAGCAGAGGATGGAAGGTCAGCGTGGGCGATTGAAGGTCGAACTTGCCCTGTGGCTGGCGACGCGGCTTGTTATTGCGGCTTTGATCGCAGGGGTGGCCAGTCTTTTGTTTGCGCTGGTACCGATACAGGAAGGCGGCAGCCTAAAGCTTGCCTTGATCTTTAGCCTAATCATCGCAGGGCTTTGGTCTTTGGCGGGGTTGGTTCTGGCGGCGACTGCGTTGGGCGCACTTGCCGTTTTGCTGGATGGTTTTTTTGATTCAGACGCCAAGGAAGTTGCTCACCCTGAACCCAGGAAAATCCGCGCGCCCGTGTTTGTAACTGTCGCAGCGGCTCTGGCCGCATTGGGTATTGGCCTTTGGTTCGGGCAGGGCCTGCTGGAACGTGTGCAGGCGCCGGATCATGCCGAGGTGATCGGCCACCGGGGCGCTGCGGCCATACGGCCGGAAAACACCATGGCCGCAGTTCTGAAAGCCATTGAGGATGGCGCGGATTGGGTCGAGATCGACGTGCAGGAAACGGCAGATGATGTGGTCATCGTGGCCCATGACAGCGACTTCATGAAGCTGGCTGGCGTCAACCTGAAGGTTTGGGACGCCACCATGGAGGACGTGGCTGACATCGATATTGGCAGCTGGTTCGGGCCGGAATATGCCTCGGAACGCACACCGACCCTGCGCGAGGTGCTGGAAGCGGCCAAAGGCAAATCCAAGGTTCTGATTGAACTGAAATATTATGGTCACGATGTCGATCTGGAAAATCGGGTGATCAACCTGGTGGAAGAGCTGGGGATGCAGGACGACATTGCCACAATGTCGCTGAAATACCCAGCCGTGCAAAAGATGAAGAAGCTGCGCCCCGACTGGCGGTCTGGCGTGTTGGCGGCAACTGCCGTCGGGGACCTGTCGGGCCTGGAAGGTGAATTCGTCGCGGTCAATGCAGGGATGGTGACACCGGGGCTGATCCGAAAGGTGCAGGACGCTGGCAAGGATATCTATGTCTGGACGGTGAATGATCCGTTGCAGATGTCCAAAATGGCCTCGATGGGTGTAGACGGGTTGATCACCGACCGCCCGGCCATGGCCAACGAGGTTCTGCGCGTGCGTGCTGAAATGGGGCCAGGTGAGCGATTGTTGCTGTGGCTGGCAACAACGTTTGGATTGCAGGTCGATACCGAGGCAATGCGTGATGAAAGCCCTTAATTTAGCATTATTCGTATCATTGCTGCCGCTGCCTGCCTTGTCTCAGGATCTGATGCGCAGTTTTGAGCTGCCGTCGCACCGTGCCCTTGTGGACCAAAGCCTAAGCGCCGAATTGACCGCGTTCGAAACCGACGGCTGTTCGGGCGGACTTTCGGCCAGTTGGCGATGGGTCGCCAAGCAGTTCCCCCAAGTCGGCGAGCTGTATGAAGAGCACCCGCCATGGGAATATTGTTGCGTGACCCATGACCAAGCCTATCACAACGCGGGCGGCGCGGTGACGGCAGAGGAAAGCTATGACGCGCGTCTTGCAGCAGATGATGCCTTGCATGCTTGTGTGGTGGAACACGGAAATCGTTACGCTGAAGATTATGCCGAGCGTTACGAGATGACACCCAAGCAAATCCGTGACGTGCACGCGATCACTGCGGATGCGATGTATGGTGCCGTTCGATTCGGCGGTGGGCCATGCAGCGGCCTGCCGTGGCGGTGGGGGTTCGGGTATCCGGGGTGCTCGATCCTCAGGTAAGTATACCCTGCGCGCGAATGACGTGGTGACAGGCGTCTGGTTTTCTATTATCCAACAGATCAAACACGCGAACTGGGATTCTGAGACTCATGGCTGAACACAAGCACGGCGAAATGGACATCACCGTCCAAACCAAAACTTTCAACGGTTTCATCAAAGCCACCACATGGTGCGTGGTTGCGATTGCCTTTTTGTGCCTGTTCCTGGCGGTCTTCGCCTCCTAAACAAATCGGGGGCAACTTTGCTCAGGATTTTGATCGCCTGCCTTTTGGTAGCAACCGTTGCGGGCTGTGCGGGCTCTAATCGTCCGCAAGCCGATCAGGCGGAGATTGTCTCGAGGTCTTATAGCGATCCCGGGCCGTCCACGCTGACGCTGTACACAATGATCAATACGCGCACCGGTTCTGGCGCGCACACCTCTTTGATGATTGGCGCAAGCGAACGTGTGATCTTTGATCCGGCGGGGTCTTTTCGCGCTGATGTCGTCCCTTTGAGGAACGATGTTCTTTACGGAATAACACCGGCTGTTGAACGCGCGTATCGAAGTTCACATGCTCGCGAGAGCCATTATGCGCGCATCCAGACGCTGATTGTCACGCCGCAGCAGGCAGAGATAGCGTATCAACTTGCCAAGCAGAGCGGTCCGGTTTCCAGCGCGTTTTGCGCGAATTCAACGGCCCGTCTGTTGCAGCAAGTTCCCGGATTTGAACAGATCGATGTCACTTTCAGCCCGGTAAAACTTTCCGATCAATTTGGGCAGATTACAGGTGTCGTAACGCAGGAATATCGCGAAAATGACGATGCCGATCTGCAAAAAGGGTTGGCTGCAAACAATGCGCTTCTCAATCAGTTGGACGCAGGTTCAAGTCAGTAGATAAAGCAGCCCGTAAAGCGTGGCGGCACCTGAAAAGATAGCCGCCAGGACGTTCTTGCTGATCAGACCCACAAGCAACGCAACCGCCGCCGCCGACATTCGGGGGATATCCGGTTGCCCGCCGGTCGCAGAGGGCCACACCACCAACGGTGTGATCAGTGCGGGTAGAATCGCAACAGCCGTATAACGCAGATGTCGCAGCAGCCAGGGCGGCATGGGGCGATCACCCACAAGCCCGATGAAGGTAAAGCGCAGTGCATAGCTGCCTATCGCCAAACCCACGATGATGATCCACATGGTGGTCGGGTCGATCTGGATCATGATTTCCTTCGCTCCAACATCAATTCGGCCTGCGCGCCCGCCATCATCCCAACTGCACCAGCGATCAACAGGCCCAGATTGTACGGCACGCCTACGGTCAATAGAGAAACGACAATGGCGACCAATGCGGCGATTACATGGGCCAGGGTACGCATCATCGGTCCAATCATTGCCAGGAAAGTAATTGGCAAAGCAAAATCTAGTGCCCAGCTTTCGGGGATCTGCGCCCCGAGAACAGCGCCGAAGCAGGTCGCCAAGATCCAAAGCGGCGTGATCGGTGTAACCGAGCCGACGAAATACGACATGCGCTGGGCGATCGTCAGATCAGGCTCTTTCTCGAACCGCACGATCGAACAGGCATAAGACTGATCGACGATCAGATAAGCCGCGCAGGCGCGCTGCCACAGAGGGGCAGCCCCCAGAAACGGCGTGAGAGACGCGGAATACATCGCCACGCGCAGGTTCACCGCCAACGCCGAGATCAGCACAATTATCGTTGGTGTTTGGTCTTGCAAAAGTTGAAGCGCCGCAAATTGGGCTGCTCCGGCAAACACGGTGGCCGAAAAAGCGATTGTTTGAACAATGTCCAGGCCGGCCTCTGTTGCGAAAACACCGAACAACAGACCAAAGGGGACGGCGACAAAGACAAAGGGCGTTCCGTCCCGAAAACCTTTCCAGAAGTAAGACTTGGATGTGGTAGTGGCCATGGCTAAATCCTATGGTGACGCCAGCAGCAGTAACTGTCTTGAGAAGGGGTTGCAATTGGCCACGGAATTCGACCTGTCGGACTATCTTATCGCGCCTGATCCGAGGGCGACCCGCCTGACCAGAGCGGTTGAAGGTGTGGACCAGAACGGCGAGGTCAGCCAGATCTCGGTGGTCGAAGAACGCCCGTTGACGATTTTCCTCAATTCCCAGGAAATCGTGACGGCGATGACAATCGGCGACTATCCCGAATATCTGGCGCTGGGCTTTCTGCGCAACCAGGGGATGCTGTTGGCGGATGATGAGATTACCCGCGTGGACTACGACGACGATCTTGAGACCGTTGTTGTGCGAACAGCGCGTGAGACATCGTATGAGGACAAGCTGAAGAAAAAGACACGCACCAGTGGGTGCGCCGTTGGAACGGTGTTCGGCGACATGATGGAGGGGCTTGAGGACGTGCAGTTACCGCAGGTTCAGGTGCGGACCTCATGGCTCTACGATCTCGCCTCAAAAATCAACCGCACGCCGTCGCTGTATCTTGAGGCGGGCGCAATTCACGGCACGGTCCTGTGCCGCGAAAACCACCCGCTGGTCTATATGGAGGACGTGGGCCGCCACAACGCCGTTGACAAGATCGCAGGTTGGATGTTGTCCGAAGGCGAAGGTGCGGCGGACAAGATCCTTTACACCACCGGTCGCCTGACATCCGAGATGGTGATCAAAACGGCTATGATGGGTATCCCTGTATTAGCGTCTCGTTCGGGTTTCACCGCTTGGGGCGTCGAGATCGCGCGCGAGGTTGGCCTGACCCTAATCGGCCGGATGCGCGGACAGCGCTTTGTCTGCCTGTCGGGCGAGGACCGCCTGCTGCGCGACGTGGACCCGTCAACCGTAGCGGCCGAAGACAAGAAGCATCGTCGGAAGAGTGCGGGATGAGTGATGAGATAAAAAAACCTCTGGGCATCATCCTCGCAGGAGGGCAGGCGACCCGGATGGGCGGCGGTGACAAGGGCCTGTTACAAATCGATGGGCAAAGCTTGCTCTCTCATGTGATCGAGCGCCTGTCGCCACAGGTCAGTGGGCTGGCTCTGAATGCCAATGGCGACCCCGAGCGGTTTTCCGACCTGAACCTGACTGTGCTTCCTGACACAATCGAAGGGTTCGCGGGGCCTTTGGCCGGGGTGCTGGCCGGGCTCGATTGGGCGGCAGAACAAGGCGCGGGCAGCATTGTGACCGCTGCTGCTGACACGCCGTTCTTCCCACGCGATTTAGTGGTGCGATTGCAAGATGCGGCAGAGGGGCAGGTGCACCCTCTGGTTTTGGCGACGACTCCGCGCACCGGGGACGAGGCGCTGAAATCTGGCGGCGGCAAACGGGTCAACCGGCATCCGACCTTTGGCCTCTGGCCAGTCGCGCTGCGCGATGATCTGCGAGCGGCGCTGACGGATGGGCTGCGCAAGGTGGTGCTGTGGACCGATAAACATGATGGGCGAGAGGCTTTGTTCGATGCCGACCCGTTTGACCCGTTCTTCAACGTCAATACGCCCGAAGATCTGGATCGCGCCCGAACATTGTTGGAGCAGGCATGAGGGTCTTTGGCGTCACCGGCTGGAAAAATGCCGGTAAAACCGGGTTGATGGAACGATTGGTGGCCGAGATCACAGGCCGGGGCTTTACGGTGTCGACTGTCAAACATGCGCATCACAGTGTCGATGTGGATCAACCCGGCACCGACAGTCATCGCCACCGCATGGCTGGGGCCAGCGAAGTGCTGCTTGCCTCAGGTCAGCGAATTGCCGTGATGCAAGAGCTGCGCGGCACGCCAGAGCCACCTTTGGCCGATCTTTTGGCCCGGCTTTCACCGGTTGATCTGGTGCTTATTGAAGGTTTCAAGCGCGAAGATCACCCAAAGGTCGAAGCTTTCCGCGCTGTGGCGTGCCATGCGCTTATGGCCCCCGAGAACGCGACCATTAGGGCAGTGGCCAGTGACATTCCGCTGGACTTGGATCGCCCGGTTCTTGATCTGAATGACACGGCAGCGATCGCGGACTTCATCCTGAAAGAGGTCG
Organism: Ruegeria sp. HKCCA6837; assembly: GCF_013034475.1. Lineage (NCBI taxonomy): Bacteria > Pseudomonadati > Pseudomonadota > Alphaproteobacteria > Rhodobacterales > Roseobacteraceae > Ruegeria > Ruegeria sp. HKCCA6837. Next base: position 197,650 of record NZ_WQGD01000003.1, on the reverse strand, counting down.
GTTTGTGAGCTTGTTCCAGACCTTTGCCATGGTGGATTGGTCTGGTGGAAACGACACCGGGCCGACCCCGCGCAAAGATGCAATTTGGGCCTGTACTGCGCGCGAAGGGCACGTTTTGCAGCCTGAATACCAGCGCAACAGGATGGTCGCCGAAAAGTGGCTTGAGGCTCTGATCCGTACCGAGCTTGAGGTCGGTCGTCGCCTGTTTTTGGGGTTTGATTTCCCGTTTGGCTATCCGGCAGGGTTTGCCCGGGCGATGACGAGTGCAGACGATCCACTGGCTTTGTGGGATTGGTTCGAAGGGCATGTCGAGGACACACCCAAGGCGAACAACCGTTTTGATCTGGCAGGCCGGATTAACCTGAAGTTTGGCGGAAAAGGCCCGTTCTGGATGAACGGTTTGCGTCGTGACATCAATGGTCTGCCGCGCAGGAAAACCGACTATTCCAACCCTTTCCCGGACCGTCGCGTTGTAGAAACCCTGGCCAAGGGCAGCTTCACCTGCTGGCAGATGGCAGGTGCGGGGGCTGTTGGCGGGCAGGTGATGATGGGGCTGCCGGTTCTGAACCGGCTCCGCCGTCGGTTTGCGGGAAAGATCGCGGTCTGGCCGTTTGAGCCATTGGACAAACCGGTTGCCTTTGTAGAGATCTGGCCGTCTCTGACCCTTGGAGCGTCGCCAGCGGGGCAGATCAAGGATGCCTGGCAGGTCGAACAGGTCGCCTTGACTCTGTCACGTTTGACAGAGCAGGAGTTGGATGCGCAATTGAATGTCTCAGCGGCAGAGGAAGGTTGGATATTGGGTGTAGCTCAGGACAAGCCGAACATAGCCCCGCCGCCATTGCGAAACGATTGTTTCGCGTTGCCTGCCGGGGTGGAGTGGACACCTGTAGACGAGGCATTGGCCTATCTGCGCGACAGATTGCATCCGATCACGTCAGTGGAAACGCTTGAGCTGTCCAAGGCAAGTGGCCGCATTCTGGCCGAGGATGTGATCGCCCAACGCTCAAATCCGCCCCAGCCTAACACGGCAGTGGACGGGTTCGGGTTTGCGGGTCCCGTCCCGGATGGCACGCAGGTCATGCCGTTGATTGATGGGCGCGCGGCGGCGGGAATACCGTTTGACGGTTCAGTCCCCGAAGGTCGGGCTTTGCGTGTCCTGACGGGCGCAGCACTGCCTGATGGTGTGGATACGGTTATTCTGGAAGAGGATGTCACGGTCAAAGACGGGCATATTGCCTTCCGCGGTCCGCTGAAAAAAGGCGCGAACACGCGGCGCGCGGGTGAAGATGTGATGGCAGGTGATGTGGCTTTGCCCGCCGGGCGTCGGTTGACTCCTGCCGATCTCGCGTTGCTGTCTGCTGTGGGTATCGCGCAGGTGAATGTGCGTCAGCCGTTGTGTGTGGCGGTGGTCTCGACCGGTGATGAGTTGATCGAACCCGGAGAAAGCGCAGGTCCGGGACAGATTTTCGATGCCAACCGCCCGATGCTGCTTTCGTTGATCGAACGCATGGGATTTGTGCCTGTTGACATGGGGCGTGTTGCAGATGATCGGAATGCTTTGCGGGACCGGTTGGACCAAGCCTCAGCACAGGCTGATGTGATCCTGACCAGCGGAGGCGCATCAGCAGGCGATGAAGATCATGTGTCCGCCCTGTTGCAAGAGGCGGGGGCGATGCAGCACTGGCGGATCGCGTTAAAGCCGGGGCGCCCGCTGGCTTTGGGTTTGTGGGCAGGCGTGCCGGTGTTTGGCCTTCCGGGCAACCCGGTGGCTGCCATGGTCTGCACCCTGATCTTTGCACGCCCCGCTCTGGGCCTGATGTCGGGCGAAGGCTGGGCGGAACCGCAAGGGTTTGAGGTTCCGGCCGCCTTTGAGAAAAGCAAAAAACCTGGCCGCCGTGAATACCTGCGTGCAAGGGTGCGAAATGGGAGGGTCGAAGTGTTTCATTCGGAAGGCTCGGGCCGGATCAGCGGGCTCAGCTGGGCCGAAGGACTGGTTGAAATCGAAGATGGTGCGCGGCACATCAAACCGGGCGATACAGTGCGTTTCATTCCGTATGGGAGCTTTGGTATTTGACCATTGCGATTTCATCAGGCTTTGCTGATCACGAACGCTTGCATGCAGCGGCGCTGTTCTGGCAGGCGTTCTCGCCCAAGCTGTACAAGGTCATGGGGCCAGATGAAAAAGGTTTGGCTTTCTTTGAAATCGCTTTGAACCCGAATTTCGCGCTCGTCGCGCGAGATGAAACAGGCCGTATGTTGGGGCTGGCAGGGTTCAAAACGCGCGATGGCGGTTTGGCCGGTGGCAGTATGTCTGATCTTGCGGGAACCTATGGCTGGTTCGGGGCAGTGTGGCGCGCCTGCATATTAAGCCTGCTGGAACGTGAACTGAAACCGGGGGTATTTCAGATGGATGGCATATTTGTCGCCGCTGATGCCCGTGGCAAAGGTGTGGGTACGGCCCTTTTGAATGCTATTAAACAAGAGGCCAGAGGCCAGGGCATGTCAGAGGTTCAGCTGGATGTGATCGATACAAACCCGCGTGCGCGCGCTTTGTACGAGCGCGAAGGATTCCGGCCAGTGGGTGAGGAAAAAACCGGGCCGCTCAAATACCTCTTCGGCTTTAGCAGCGCGACAAAGATGTCCTGGCCTGTGGAAACGTCCTAGTCGAAGGTTCCGGCCACACGGCCCAGCAACATAAAGGCCCTTGCAGTACGCGTTTCACCCAGCGCGCTCAGTTCTGCATCGCTTGCGGTGGGTTCGAACTCGGCCATCATCTTGTCGAAGCGACGCAAGAAGTGATGGGCTGCATCGCGGAAAATCGGGTCCTGTTTCATCCGTGCTGCGGTCAGCGCCAGCGAGGATCTGTCGCGCACGCCCCCCAACGCGGCAACCGCGCGACCACGTGTACCTTGGGCAAATTGGCGCCAGACTTCTGGCCGGGCCATATCGGGGCGCAGGTCATCCATATAGATGCCTTCCTGGCTGAGCAGCGTCAGAACATCCTGTGAGGCTTGTACAATTTGCGCTGTCTTTCGATCTTTTAGCGCCACACGCAGTGCATTGAACCCTTCGGTGTCATCCTGTGTTTCTGGAAAGTTCAGTGCGCGTAGAAAGACCGGGGTGCTGAGCGGCGGTGCGATCTCTTCCGCAGGCGTTCCCAGTTCCAGTGAGGTCTGATCGCCCGGAACGGGCGCTTGCCCCGATCTTGCAGTCGGAGCAGCGCGCTTGGTCGAGAACGTCGCCAGCGCATTTTCGGTTTTCCGGGTGGTCGCCGCGATCTCGTCCAGCTTTTTCGTCACCGCTGGCTCATAGGTACTAGAGGCCCGCTGTTGCTGCGCGACATACGCCTGCCGAATGGCATCAATCGCTGTTTGCAGCCGTGCGCTTTCTTCACGCATGACCCGGCTGGCACGCATTGCCGTGGCCGCAACCCAGATCATGGCCACGGGCATGAACACCGCCAGGAAGGTAACAATAAAGCCACCGTTTTGGCCCTGTTCCGGAAGCACCAGAAAAACGACCGACACCACCAGCCAGATCAGGCTAAGCACCAGTGCGGCAATCTCAATTTCAGTGACGGCCGACGCTTTCGGGCGATCATAAATGCCCAGCGAGGTCGGTTTTTCGGTTTCCGGGTCAGGATTGGGCGCGGACATTTCATGCGCTCCGGTTAGGTGTACTCGATACTCAGGATTTCATAAGAACGCACGCCACCGGGGGTACGCACTTCGACACTGTCCCCTTCCTCTTTACCAATCAGGGCACGAGCGATGGGGGATTTGATGTTCAGCAGGCCAGCTTCGATATTGGCTTCGTATTCGCCAACGATCTGCCAGGTCTTTTCCTCATCGGTGTCTTCGTCGACCAGAGTCACCTTTGCGCCAAACTTAACAGAACCGGACAGCTTTGCCGGGTCAATGACATCGGCCAGCGACAGGATACCTTCCAATTCCTTGATGCGGCCTTCGATGAAACCCTGCTTTTCACGTGCCGAATGATATTCAGCGTTTTCCTTCAGGTCGCCCAGCTCGCGTGCCGAGGCAATCGCCTCGATGATCGCCGGGCGTTCAACGGATTTGAGGTTCTTCAGCTCAGCCGCAAGCGCGGCATTGCCCGCAGGCGTCATCGGGATCTTTTCCATACTCTCTACGTCCACGCATAAATTGAGTCGCCCCGCCGCACAGAAGCGTCGGGGCGAATATTAGGTTGGCAATTACCTGACCCAAATACCACGTGAATTGCAAGAGGTGACAGTGGTTACAGCGATCAATTCGCGACTTCGCGCCGTCGTGCGGATTTTGGGTGCGGTCTGTGGCGATGATCAGGGTGCCGAGACCTGTGCCATCGCTGGGAAGGGGCGTAAAGCCACATCATCTCAATCATATTGCACAACCTCGAATTCGATGCCGTTGTCGTCGCGGAAATAGAACCGACGCCCTGGTTCATAATCCGCGTGGTTGTGCGGCTCGAACCCAGCAGTTCGAACCTTGGCTTCGGTCGCATCGATATCTTCAACCAGAACGCCCACATGATTGAGGCCGCCAATGACATCATAGCTGCTTTCGCCCGAAGGTTTCGGTTCATCCGGTTTGTACAGCGCCAGGTAAGTATGGGCCGATCCGACATGAACCGTGTAACCACCTGCAATTGCGGGGCCTTCCCATCGGGTTTTCCAATCAAAGACCTGCTCCATCCAAGCGGCTGAAGCCTGCGGATCGCGGACTGTGAAATTTGTATGCTCAAGCGTTGCCATCATGGGATCTCCTGTTTTTAGGCTTGTCCCGACTCAAGCTAATTTCTAAACCTAACTTTAGGTCAAGGTATTTTTTGAGGATGTGATGGCTGTTTCAGAAGGGCTGGCAATCGGCGCATTGGCCCAGCGTACCGGGTTGGCAGTATCGGCTATCCGGTATTATGAGGCGCAGGGTTTGATATCGCCCTGGCGCAACTCGGGCGGGCAGCGGCGCTATCAGCGAGCCGACATTCGGCGGTTGAGCTTTGTGATGATTGCGCAGCAGTTCGGTTTGACCCTGCCGGAAATCCGCGAAGTGTTGTCGGTCCTGCCGGGAAACCGTACGCCGACACCGCAGGATTGGAAAGCCATCGGCGTTCAGCTTCGTGCCCATCTGGATCAACGAATCGATACGTTGACGCGGTTGCGCGACAATCTGGATGGGTGCATCGGATGCGGGTGTCTTAGCCTGCCGAAATGTGCGCTTTACAACCCCGATGACCGGGTAAAATCCAATGGTAGCGGTCCCAGGTATCTGATGGGGGACACACCAGAAGCTTGAAGTGTCGAATAGCGGCATTGTTACGCCGTGTTTCGATTGACCAAGGTCTTTGCAACCATGTAATCAGCCGTGAAACAAAATTGCGCCGACCACATGTAGAAAGCGCCAATTCGGAAAGTTAGCTAAGGAGCCCGCGATGGCCGAGATTGAACGCGAAGCGATGGAATACGATGTGGTGATCGTGGGTGCAGGCCCCGCGGGCCTGTCGGCGGCCATCCGTCTGAAACAGCTGGATGCCGACCTGAACGTCGTGGTTCTGGAAAAGGGCTCGGAAGTTGGCGCGCATATCCTGTCGGGTGCGGTGCTTGACCCCTGTGGTCTGGACGCGCTGATCCCGGACTGGAAGGAAAAAGGCGCTCCGCTGAACGTGCCCGTGCACGAAGACAACTTCTTCATGTTGGGTGAAGCGGGCAAACTGCGCATCCCCAACTTCCCGATGCCGCCGCTGATGAATAACCACGGCAACTACATCGTTTCGATGGGCAATGTCTGTCGCTGGATGGCAGAGCAGGCCGAAGAGCTTGGCGTTGAAATCTTCCCGGGAATGGCGTGTTCGGAACTGGTCTATGGCGAAAACGGCGAAGTCAAAGGCGTTGTCGCCGGTGTCTTTGGCCTGGAAGCTGACGGCTCGTACGGGCCTAACACTGAGCCGGGGATGGAGCTGCATGGTAAATATGTCTTCCTGTCGGAAGGCGTGCGCGGCTCGCTGTCCAAAGAAGTTATCGCCAAATATGACCTGCAAGCCGGTAAGGACGTGCAGAAATACGGCGTTGGCATGAAAGAGATCTGGGAGATCGACCCGGCCAAGCACAAGGAAGGTTCTGTCACGCACACGATGGGCTGGCCGCTGGGCAGCAACGCGGGTGGCGGATCGTTCATCTATCATCTTGAAAACAATCAGGTCTATGTCGGTTTCGTGGTTCACCTGAACTACAAGAACCCGCATCTGTATCCCTACATGGAATTCCAGCGCTTCAAGCACCATCCGATGGTTGCCGATCTGCTGAAGGGCGGCAAGCGCGTGGCCTACGGTGCGCGTGCTATTACCGAGGGCGGATATCAGTCGATGCCGAAGCTGGTCGCACCCGGTGTGGCACTGCTGGGCTGTTCAGCTGGGATGGTCAACGTGCCTCGCATCAAGGGCAACCACAATGCGATGCTGTCGGGCAAGGCAGCGGCAGAGGCTGCCTATGACGCGATCAAGGCTGACCGTTCGGGTGACGAGTTGACCGCATACGAGACAGATGTGCGCGACGGTCCGATCGGCAGCGATCTGAAAAAAGTGCGCAACGTCAAGCCGATCTGGTCGAAATGGGGTCTGACCGCATCGCTGATGTTGGGTGGTCTGGACATGTGGACCAATACCATGGGCTTCTCGATGTTCGGGACGGTCGGACACGGAAAGAACGACGCAGACTCGACCGAAGATGCCAGTAAGCACGCGCCCATCGACTATCCCAAACCCGATGGTGTGCTGTCATTTGATCGCCTGACCAACGTGTCTTTCGCGGCGACCAATCACGAGGAAAGCCAGCCCTGCCACCTGCGTTTGGCCGACCCCGAGGTGCCGGTCAAAGTCAACCTGCCCAAGTTTGACGAACCAGCGCAGCGCTATTGCCCCGCTGGCGTATATGAGGTTGTCGAGGACGAAACTGCGGGCCCGCGATTCGTCATCAACTTTCAGAACTGCGTGCACTGCAAAACCTGCGACATCAAGGATCCCAGCCAGAACATCACCTGGACAACGCCGCAGGGTGGGGATGGCCCGAACTACCCCAACATGTAAGCAAAAAAGCGGGCACTGGCAGGGTCGTGAAGGCTCTGCCATTGCCTCTTGCCAGCCGAAGCCCTAGCTTGATGGTCAGTCAATGATAGCAAGGCAGGATTTCGGTGGTTTCCCTGGTTCGTCGCGCGGCGCTGTCCGTGCTTCTCATGTCGTCGGTCGCAGTTCCGGCGTTCTCTGACTCGGGCGCAGGGTCGTATCTGGCCGGGCGACAGGCGATCTACGAAAGTGATTATGCCGCAGCCGAGCGTTATTATGCCCAAGCCCTGAAGTTCGATTCCCAAAATCCGCTGCTGTTGGAAAGCGTTGTCGTGGCGCGTTTGGCGTTGGGCGAAGTTGATCGTGCCTTGCCGGTTGCCGAGCAGATCGAACAGGCAAATCTGCCCAGTCAGGCCGCGCGTATGGCAATTGCGGCAAATCTGATTGCAGATGGCAAATACGACGTCCTTTTAGCGCGGAACCCCGAAACTCAGGGTGTCGGGCCGTTGGTGGATGGGTTGATGACCGCCTGGGCTCATTTGGCGCAGGGCGAAATGACAAAGGCGATGGAACAGTTCGAAACCGTTGCCACGCAAGACGGACTGAAAGAGTTTGCGTTGTACCACAAGGCAATGGCATTGGCCTCGATCGGCGACTTTGAAGGCGCCGAGGTGATCTTTGCGGACAATGAAGGTGCGGTGGCGCGTTTCACGCGTCGTGCGGCTTTGGCGCGAACCGAGGTGCTGTCTCAGCTGGATCGGAACGAAGACGCCTTACAGTTCCTCGAAGACGTCTTTGTGGCGGGTAGCGACCCGACAATAGAAACCTATACCAGCCAACTTGAGGCAGGTGAAACGCTGCCCTTCACGCATGTCCGTTCTGCGCAGGACGGTATGGCCGAAATTTTCTTTTCCGTTGGGGCCGCGCTGAACGCTGAGGCGTCGCCGGACTACGTTCTTCTTTACACACGGTTGGCCAGTTTTCTGCGCCCCGATCATGTGGACGCCATTTTGCTGAGTGCAGATCTTCTGGATCAACTGGAGCAGTATGATCTGGCAGTTGCCGCCTATCGCATGGTTCCGGCAGACAGCAATGATCACCACGCGGCCGAGCTGGGCCGGGCCGAGGTTCTGGACCGCTCAGGTAAAACCGATGCTGCCGTGGAAGTGCTGCAAAATCTGGCGGCGCAGGATCCTGACCTTCCGGGTGTGCATGTGGCCTTGGCTGACCTGCAGCGGCGTCAGGAAAACTATCAGGCGGCAGTAACGTCCTATGATACGGCGATTGCGCTGACCGATAACGCGGCGGGGGGTAACTGGTTCCTGCATTATGCCCGTGGCATCAGCCATGAGCGGTTGAAGCAGTGGGACCAGGCCGAAGCTGATTTCCGGCGCGCGCTTGAGCTGAACCCGGATCAGCCGCAGGTGTTGAATTATCTGGGCTATTCCCTTGTTGAGCGCAAAGAGAAGCTGGATGAAGCGCTGGACATGATTCAACGCGCTGTGGCAGCCCGCCCGGACAGTGGCTACATCGTCGACAGCTTGGGCTGGGTCCTGTTCCGTCTGGGTCGTTATGACGAGGCTGTTGAACAGATGGAACGCGCCGTTGAGCTGATGCCGGTCGATCCGGTGGTGAATGATCATCTGGGCGATGTCTACTGGGCCGTGGGACGGTCGCGTGAGGCCGAATTCCAATGGAAGCGGGCCCTGTCTTTCATTGATCCCGAAGATACAGATGGAGAAGCCGACCCTGAGCGCATTCGCCGCAAGATCGAGGTTGGGCTGGATGCCGTTCTGGCCGAAGAAGGTTCGGAACCTTTGAAGGTCGCCAATGGCAACTAAGGCGTTTGCGCCCGCCAAGATCAATCTGACCCTGCATGTCACTGGCCGTCGAGATGACGGCTATCACCTGTTGGATTCTCTGGTAGTTTTTGCGGATTTGGGTGATCAGCTGACATTTAACTCCGGCCCTGTGCTTTCCATGGAGGTGGGCGGAGAATTCGCCGATGGGGTACCCACGGACAAACGCAATCTGGTGTGGAAAGCAGCCGAGGGCGTCGGGTGGACCGGGCAAATCGAGCTGCGCAAATCTCTGCCCCACGGGGCGGGGATCGGTGGCGGTTCGTCGGACGCCGCCGCAACGCTTTGTGCTTTGGCGCAGCAAGGCCATGCCGTTCCACCGGATTTACCCTTGTCACTGGGGGCAGATGTGCCCGTCTGTCAAAAGGGCCGAGCGATCAGAATGCAAGGCATTGGTGATCAACTGGTTGCTGTAAACCTTCCGCACTTGCCTGCGTTGTTGGTCAACCCGAATGTGCATGTGCCAACGGGGGCCGTGTTCAACGCTCTGGCGAGCAGAGACAATCCGGCTATGCCTGAGAACATCCCCGAGTTTCAAAACGCCAACGACTGTGCCTTGTGGCTAAGCGATCAGCGAAACGATCTGGAAGTGCCTGCCATGGGCGCTGCGCGCGAGATCGAACAGGTTCTGGACGAGCTGCAATCGACCAACCGCGCCCTTATCACGCGCATGTCGGGGTCGGGGTCAACCTGCTTTGCGCTGTATCCGACGATGAAAGACGCGCATTTCGCTGCTTATGAGATTGGCGCAGCCCACCCTGATTGGTGGTGCCGCGCCACTCAGCTTAATTGAGGCGTGAAACCACGTAATCTGCCAGTTCACGCAGCAGGCTGCGAATCTCATGATCCGGCAGAACCTCAAGCGATGCCTTGGCTTTGTTGGCCCAGCCCAAGGCGTCTTGCCGGGTTTGTTCCAGCGTGGCATATTTGCCCATTAGCCCCAGCGCGTGATCAAGATCGCCGTCCTGTTGGCGGCCTTTTTCAATCGTGCGCTCCCAGAAAGCGCGTTCTTCGGGCGTCGCTTGGGCCACGGCTTTGATCACCGGAAGAGTCAGCTTACGCTCGCGGAAATCATCACCCACGTTCTTGCCGGTTGCCTTGCTGTCGCCCTGATAGTCCAGCAGATCATCCGCAATCTGGAATGCAATGCCCAGTGAGTCGCCATAGTCGAACAATGCTTTGACCTGTTCTTCCGACGCGCCAGCGATCACACCACCGACCTCAGTCGCGGCGGAAAACAGTGCGGCTGTCTTGCCACGTACGACCTGCAGATAAACATCTTCGTCCGTACGCAGATCAGTTGCAGCGGTCATTTGCAGCACTTCACCTTCGGCAATCGTAGCCGAAGCGTTGGCAAGAATGTCCAAAACGCGCAGCGACCCAGTCTCGACCATCAGCTGGAAGCTGCGAGAAAATAGGTAATCGCCGACCAGAACGCTGGATTTGTTGTCCCACAGCAGATTTGCGGTCGGGCGACCGCGCCGCTGGGCGCTTTCGTCAACAACGTCGTCATGCAGCAGTGTCGCGGTGTGAATAAACTCGACCGTGGCGGCAAGGCGCACGTGGTGGTCGCCGGTATAGCCAAACAACTGCGCGGCGGCCAATGTCAGCATTGGGCGCAGACGCTTCCCACCTGCTTCCACCAGATGCCGGGTAACTTCCGGAATACGCGGCGCGTGGTCCGACGCCATTCGCGTACGGATCAAGCCATTCACGGCCTCCATCTCACCCGCCAAAAGTTCAGCGAGGCGCTCATGCGGTTTTGAGATCACGTCGACGGTCATCAAACTCCTGATACAAGGCTCGACTTCCGCCTCGCCTTGCCCTTACATCCATCCCCATGAAAGAACTACTGCGCAGTACCGATCCGACAATCCTGGCCTTTGCATCCGCTCTCCTTGAAGGCGAGGATATAGACTGCTTTCAGATGGACGTAAATATGAGCATCCTCGAAGGCGGTATCGGAATCTTCCCCCGGCGCCTCATGGTGCGGGCCGAGGATCTGACCCGCGCTGAACGTGTTATGCGCGATAATGAGATTCCGCTGGGCCGATGACCCGCTTTGATGACAATGATTTGACCTGCAACGATTTCCTGGGTGGCCGGATTCGACTGCTGCAACCCGCCTCAGGTTATCGCGCCGGAATAGACCCGGTTTTACTGGCGGCATCAGTGCCGGCCAGTGCCGATCAGTCGGTTTTGGAGCTGGGATGTGGCGCGGGCGCCGCCATTCTGTGCCTGTCTGCGCGGGTGCCGGGCCTGCACCTGACAGGAATTGAATTGCAGCCTGCGTATGTCGATTTGGCGCGCCGGAATGCGGAAATGAACAGCGTGAAGCTGGATTTGATTGAGGCTGATCTGACCGCCTTGCCGACCGAGATTCGACAGCGCCAGTTTGATCACATCATTGCCAACCCCCCATATTACCGCGCCGGAGCGCATAGCCGGGCCAGCGATGCAGGACGAAGCATTGCTTTGGGCGAGGACACCCCTCTGAGCGACTGGATATCAGTGGCGGCCAAGCGTCTGGCCCCGCAAGGGTATCTGCACATGATTCAAAAGGCAGACCGCTTGCCGGATATGATAGTGGCCTGCGCGGATAAACTGGGCTCAGTTGAAGTGTTGCCGCTCTGCGCGCGCGCAGGTCGACAGGCGGAATTGGTCATTTTGCGGGCCCGCAAAGTGGGGCGTGCGGCATTTCGCCTCCATGCGCCATTGATTCTGCACGCGGGCGAGCGCCATGAAATGGACGGCGAAAGCTATACAGACCAGATCGTAGCAGTCCTGAGACACGCCGCGCCGTTGCCCCGGTTCTGACGGCGATCGGCAATGACCAGCCGATTTTGTCGGATTTATTACAGATTCTGTGCTTGTGCAGCGTGACAGGGTGGAAACGATGTGGTCAACTTCTTACGTGAACTACAGACACGTAAACCAAGGAGGATCGCAATGAGCGTGAGCGCACATCTGACGGAACTGAAGAAAAAGCACGAATCTCTCGGTCTCGAAGTGGAACAAGCCCAACGCTCGCCGGGCATTGATGATCTTCATATTGCTCAGTTGAAAAAACAGAAACTTAAGCTGAAAGAAGAGATCGAACGCCTGTCTGCCTAAGATTTCAGGCTGGCGCGGGCCGCGATCAAGGCCCCGCCGGTGATCAACAAGGCCGCGATCGCAAGCCCTCAGGATGAGGCGGCGGTCCCGGCCACAACTAAAGCCAGCGTTGACAACAAAGAGGCCGCGTAAGACGAGGCTCCAAGAATTTGAATGTCGCCCTGCATGACCACGACGTCCCACACATAGAACGCCAGCCCGACAGGCCCAGCGCACTCCAATCGTTCCGCCAATCGCGAAGCAGGTCGTGTTCCATAGTAGGGTTGGCGCAGGTTCGGATTCGAATGTGAATTTGTCAAATAATGCCCATAATAAAGCGGCCAAAAATCCGATTTCCGCTGGATTTTAGTTATGAGGTGGAAACCTCTTTAATCGGTATGATTTCAAACTCATCTGATATATGCGCGGTTTTTTCGATCTCGGTCAGGAACCAATCTCGGAAGGCCGCGATCTGAGGCTTTTTCTCGGCTCCAGGCAGGCATAAAAACCGGAATCGGCCTTGTGTTTCCAAGGCTACTTTGAAGGGTGCGACCAAGCGGCCTTCGGTCAGATCTTTGAGAATCATGGCGCGTCGTCCAAGCGCCACTCCGACACCGGCGACAGCGGCGTCAATTGCGTGATCGGCATTTGAAAAATGCGCGCCGTGGGTTGGGGTGAAATCGACCCCCATGGCGCGGAACCAAGCGGGCCAGTCACAGGGCGGGGTCAGAAAGCTGATCGAATCGTCATGGATCAATGGGGCGTGTCGCAGGCTTTCCGGGGTGTCGAATTGTTCCGCCAGTTCCGGTGTCATGACCGGTGTTAGCCATTCTTTTCTGACCGGTACGGAATAAAGCCCTTCGTCAGCGGAATTGCCAAAGCGGATGGCGACATCCACGTCGTCCCGCTCCAGATCCATGTTGCGCAGCGTGGCCGAGAATTTCAGATCGATCTCAGGATGGGCGCGGGCAAACTCGTAGAGCCGTGGTGCCAGCCATTTGGCCGTCAATGCAGGACCGGCTGTGACGGTCAAGCTGGTGTCGTTCTCTCGCCTGCGCACGGCGCGCCACGCAGCTTGCAATGCGGCAAAGCCTTCCGCTGTACCGGGTGCCAGGGTTCGACCGGCCTCAGTCAGCTCTACGGCGCGATTCAGTCGGTGAAACAGAGGTCGGCCCAGATGTTCTTCAAGCGATTTGATCTGAAAAGACAGGGCCGCTGGCGTTACATGCAGCTCTGCCGCCGCCTTCGCGAAAGACATATGCCGGGCTGCGGCATCAAACGCACGGAGCGCGGTAAGCGGGGGAAGATAGTCGCTCATAGTGAAGTAAAACTTAACTGAAAGTCTAAGAAAGCTCGTTTGTAGCTTCGATAAGTAACCTTCATATTCATCTCAGGTCAAATAAAACTGATTTGAATAGGAGACAGCCATGATCGAGATGACGACAAATCCCGCCGCCCAGATGGCGATCCTGCGCGCCCATCAAGAACGCAGCCGTGTCATTTGGCAATTCTGGAAGCGCATTTTCGGTTCCCGCTGATCGCAGCGCGCGCGATCTTACGGGATAGAAAAGGGCCGGTCCAAAAGGACCGGCCCGTTTTTTTGACTGATCAATGGATCAGACGAAGAACTGCGCACCGTTGGCCGAGATGGTCGAGCCATTGATGAATTGGGAATCGTCCGAGGCCAGGAACGCCACACAGCGTGCGATTTCTTCGGGCTCACCCAAACGACCTGCCGGGATCTGGCCGATGATGGATTCGCGGACCTTTTCCGGTACGGCCATAACCATCTCGGTTGCGATGTAGCCGGGGCAGATCGCGTTTGCTGTGATACCCGCGCGAGCACCTTCTTGCGCCAGGGATTTTACGATGCCCAGGTCGCCAGCTTTGGTCGCGGCATAGTTCACCTGAGCAAACTGACCTTTCTGACCGTTGATCGAGCTGATGACGATAACGCGACCGAACTTACGCTCGCGCATGCCGGGCCAGACGGGGTGTACGGTGTTGAACACGCCGGTCAGGTTGGTGTCAATCACGTCTTTCCACTGATCGGGCGTCATCTTGTGGAATGGCGCATCGCGCGTAATGCCTGCGTTGGCAACAACGATGTCGATGGGGCCAACCTCGGCTTCAACTTTCTCGATACCCGCTTTGGATTCGTCATAATCGGCGACGTTCCACTTGTAGGTCTGGATACCGGTTTCTTCGGTGAACTTCGCGGCGGCTTCGTCATTGCCTGCATAGGTAGCGGCAACATTGTATCCTTCGGTTTTGAGCGCCTTGGAAATTGCTGCGCCAATACCGCGGGAACCGCCGGTGACGAGTGCTGTACGTGCCATTTATGACTCCTTCAATTTTAGTCGTCTTGGTAATGCTGTTACTCTGAGAGGTGATCGTGCGCAATATTGTTTCGTCGTGGATTTAGTTTTTTCGGGTGACAATATCGTCGCATCCAAGGGGTATGAGCCTTTTGTAACAAAAAAGGGCGTCCGACGGACGCCCTTTGATATTTAGGTTTCAGTGCACTTAATCGCGCTCCACACACAGGGCGACACCCATGCCGCCACCGATGCAAAGGGTCGCCAGACCCTTCTTGGCATCGCGGCGCTTCATTTCGAACAGAAGCGTGTTCAGGACACGGCAGCCCGACGCGCCGATCGGATGCCCGATGGCGATTGCGCCGCCGTTGACGTTTACGATCGACGGATCCCAGCCCATGTCCTTGTTTACGGCGCAGGCTTGCGCGGCAAAGGCTTCGTTGGCTTCAACCAGATCCAAATCGTCAACCGACCAGCCTGCCTTTTTCAGCGCCTTGCGCGAGGCATAGATCGGGCCAACACCCATGATCGACGGGTCCAGACCGGCGGTTGCGTAAGAGGCGATGCGGGCGAGGGGCTCGATCCCACGCTTTTCGGCGTTTTCTGCTGACATCAGCAGGGTCGCCGCCGCGCCGTCATTCAGGCCGGAAGCGTTCGCCGCAGTAACCGAGCCATCCTTTGTGAAGGCCGGGCGCAGCTTTGCCATGGCTTCCATGGTTGCGCCGTGGCGGATGTATTCGTCCTTGTCCATCACGATATCGCCCTTGCGGGTCTTGATGGTGAAGGGCACGATTTCATCTGCGAATTTGCCAGCCTTTTGGGCGGCTTCGGCCTTGTTCTGCGAAGCAACAGCAAATTCATCCTGCATGTCGCGGCTGATCTGCCATTTTTCGGCAACGTTCTCGGCAGTCTGACCCATGTGATAGCCGTTGAAGGCATCCCACAAACCGTCGCGGATCATCGTGTCGATATACTTCATGTCGCCCATCTTGTGACCGGCGCGCAGGGCAGCGGCATGGGGCGACAGTGTCATGTTTTCCTGACCACCGGCGGCAACGATCTCGGCGTCACCCAGCTGGATGTGCTGGGCACCCAGCGCGACAGCGCGCAGGCCCGAACCACACACCTGGTTGATGCCCCAGGCTGCGCTTTCCTGCGGCAAACCGGCATTGATATGCGCCTGGCGTGCAGGGTTCTGGCCTTGGGCGGCAGTCAGAACCTGACCCATGATTGTTTCGCTAACCTCGCCTTTGTCCACACCGGCGCGTTCGACAACTGCTTCCAGGACGGCAGCGCCCAGATCATGTGCAGGGGTGTTCGCAAACGAACCACTGAAGCTGCCGACACCTGTGCGTGCGGCGGATGCGATTACTACGTTGGTCATATGATCAGTCCTTTACCGTCATGGGCCAGCGGAATTTCTGACGGCGCAGGCCGAGAGGAGCCCCCCTCGAAACAAGAGCGCCCCGTGATCCCCGCTCAAGTACTCATGCAATAGCCTAATGCTGCACATGCAGCAACGGTCAGCTTGTCTCAGCGTTGTAAAAGCACGATTTTTTCTGACTGACCCATGGTCAACTTCCTGTTTTTGAAACGCTTTCCTGCTTCCAGGGGGCAGCGACACTTGGCGCGCCAAACAAGTACCCTTGCAGGCAATCCACGCCGCTGGCTGTCAAAAACGCAGCGTCTTCGCGTGTTTCAACCGATTCGGCGGTGACCAAAATTTCAAACTCGCGAGCCACTGCGATCAGTGCGCGCACAAGTGTCTGATTGTCGGGGTTGTTGCTGATACCCCTGACAAACTGCCCATCAATTTTGGCGGCATCGAACAAGAATTCACGAAAGTGGCGAAAGCAAAAATTACTGGCACCGAAGTCATCTAGGGCAAAGGCAATGCCGCGATCCTGTAAACGGTCCATAAAGTCGATCACCAATTCCGGTACTTGCATGGCCGAGCCTTCCGAAATTTCAAGGATCAGCCGCTCGCCCAGTGCGGCGTCACGCTTGAGGAACCGATCCAGGGTTGCCGACCACCTAGAATACCCGATCGAGCGGGCGGACATATTGATCGATAGCCTAATCTCAGGGTTTCTCACCAGTGTTCGCAACCCAAACTCCAGCGCAACGCAATCCAGATCCCGGCCAATCGGGGTGTTTTCGAGTTGCGGCATGAACTCGCGCGCAGGAATAACCCTCCCTGTTTCGTCCAGCACACGAATGAACCCTTCATAAAACGCAACGCCATTAGGAGCGTTTGCCTGCATGACCGGTTGAAAAGCCAACTTGCACTGTTTGTGCTTCACCGCATCGGTTGCCATCTGCACAATCGAACGATCGCGAGTCGACACCGCAGCGTTCAGCGGGCTTTCTGACCCATCGGGCACATTAAGTTGTTTCTTGTTTCCCATAGCGCCGATTCCCATCAGCCCGTGACAGACGGTATGTCCGGGGCAGGTGGTTCGACACAGTTTCGGGGTAAACAGATGAATCTGCGGTTAAGGAGCCAGCAGATTCAGGATTTATCGAGAGATGCTCCAAGCGCGGGCAAGGGACGAAGCCGCACTCAGCACCGCTCCTACTACGCCTGTAACCATCAAAGCAAAGCCCAAGGCGATCCATGCCGGTGCAGTGCTGTTCAACGCTGTAATCATCGCGAGCAAAAGGCCGGACAAACCGACATAGGTTGAAATGACTGCCAAACGGTTCATGCCGACCCTCGTTCACTCTTTGACTACAGATGAGTGTCGATATGGCCCCCAAAGCCTGAATTTCAAGAGCGAAGGGTCTGCGCTCGCTGGTGTCAGACCCGCTCTGCCTGTCCAGTGGGCAGTTTTTCGTCGAAACGCTCAAACCCGGGCGTTCCGCGATCTTCCGGATGACGGACCAGGTGTTTGGCTTTGATCTGTTCCGAGCTGTCGCGGCTGCCATCGTGGCTGTATCCCGGCGGGGCAAAGCAATACCCAAGCCGTTGACGTAGTGTCAGACTGGGCTGGGTCGCGTCACGCCAGATGCCGACCCATTCGTGAAAGGCGACACGCAACGGGTTGAATGTGCCGATATTGTGAACCAGTCCGAAATCGACGCGGTCGTGTTCCTGCTCTGGGACAAAGGTTCCGAACATCTTGTCCCAGATGATGAAGACGCCTGCATAATTGCAATCCAGATAGCGCGCATTCCGGCCGTGATGGGCGCGGTGATGGCTGGGCGTGTTCATAATGGCTTCGAACCAGCGGGGCAACTTTCCGATGGCCTCGGTGTGAATCCAGAACTGATAGATCAGGTTCAATCCACCGACAAACAGGACCATGGCCGGATGGAACCCGATCAGGATCAATGGCGCGCGCACGACCATCATCAGTGTAAAGGTATAGGTCCAGGGCTGCCGCAAAGCGGTGGTCAGGTTGTAGTGCTGTGAGCTGTGGTGATTGACGTGGTTTGCCCAAACCCAGCGGATGCGGTGGCCAAAACGGTGCACCCAGTAGTAACGGAAATCGTCCAGCACAAAGCACAGAATGATCACCGGGATCGACGTGCCGAGATCCAGCGGTGTGATCTGCCACAGCCACATGAAAAAGCCATAAGCAATGAAGCCCAGCAGAAACCCGGACGCGATATTGCCTGCGCCCATAATCAACGAAGTTACGGCATCACGCGTTTCGTATCTCCCGCCTTTGCCTTTGACGGCGATCCACAAAAATTCCGCCAAGATCGCGGCCACAAAAAAGGGAACCGCCCACTGAACGGCATCGGGGAAACTGATCTGGTCGGTCATTTGGGCTCCATCAGGTGACGCCAGTGGGCGCGCTCTATTTCGTCCAGGTGGATAAGAGTGCCGGGGGTGTCGAAGTCGTGAAACTGGATTTCAAAGCCTTCGGGGCGTTCGATCCAATCGAAATCCAGCAAATGCCGGGCCACAGTGTCGGCACCGAAGGACCACAGCAGTCCTGCGCCGGTTTCGGTACGCACCAGTGCCGCGTGACGGTCATTCGAGATCGTGACATCAATGATGGTGTCGTCCGGTGCATGCCGCAGCCATTGTGCGCGTGCGGTTTCGGGTGTCAGCACAAAAGGCTCCGAATGGCCCGTCAGATGCAAAAGCAATGTGATTCCGGCGATTCCTCCGACCACCAGAACCAAAAGTATTTCCAACGGCATCCCATCCTCCTGCGCACACCCTGCAAAGACGCGTTGGAGCTGTCAAAGGTGGCGTTGCGTCAGGTACGTTCCAGACGTTCCAGGATTTCGTACTGAACAACACGTTGGACAAAAGGCACCAGCCCATCAGGACCTGATGCCCGATCCTTGAGGTGGATGCAGATATCCGGACGACGGGCGGCAATGATGCCAACCATCTCTCCGCGAATCGTATCATCCAGGCCTGCCCCCAAAATGGCGCAGGTGATCCGAGGCTCGGCATCCAACTGCTTACGGACTTCGTCAAGGTCGTGCGCACCCAGCCACTGAATAGGCAGGTGATCCAGTTGCCTGGCCACATCGCCGATCACATTTGGCAGCTTTCCGATCAAAAGAACCACCGGTTTCATCGCAGCCTCCTTCCCATAAGGGCACAAACGAAAACCGGCCCATTTGGGCCGGTTCGAGTGTAGCACAAACAGGTGGTAACCGCGCTATTCGTCAGCTATTTGCTTCTACAAGTGTCGAGATGATCGTTTTGGCGCTGTCCGAGTTCCATTCGGCATCCCCGATCAGGCGGGCGATTTCCTGGCCTTCGGGATCCAGTATGACCGTGATCGGAAGCGCGATCACGCCAAACTCGCGCGCGGCCGCCGAGCTTGGGTCCTGATGGCGGGGCAAATTGGCAATGCCGTTCTCTTCAAAGAACTTTTCGATCCCGGCGGGCGAGTTTCGGCCGGTCGCCAAAGTCAGGACCTGAAACTTGTCGCCTCCGAACTCTTCCTGCAGTTCCGCGATCTGAGGCATTTCCTTGCGGCAAGGCGCACACCAGGTGGCCCAGAAATTCAGCAGTACGTATTTGCCTTCGTAATCTGCAAGCGTACCGACGCCACCCTCATCTTCCAGCTGGAATTCGATGGATTTGGCAGGCTTGGGCTCTTTATGCAGGATCAAGCGCTTCAGGCTGTCTTCCCGCAGCGGTGCCAGCGTCTCGGCATCGGTGGCCAAAGCGGCGTTTGCACCCAGCGCAAGGGCCATATAAAGGGGGATCAGACGAAATAGGCGCATATCAACTCCGGGTTTTCTTACATGACCGATCAATCCTCGAACCAGATGTGGGGCGGCCGCTTTGCCGCCGGTCCAGACGCGATCATGGAGGCGATCAACGCCTCGATCGGTTTCGATCAGCGGATGGCAGCCCAGGACATCGCAGGCTCGCGCGCCCATGCCGCCATGCTGGCTGCCACAGGCGTTATAAGTGATAGTGACGCCGAAGCTATTCGGGAAGGGCTGCTCACCGTTTTGTCAGAAATCCAGAACGGGGAATTTCAATTCTCGACCGCATTGGAAGACATCCACATGAATGTCGAAGCGCGGTTGAAAGAGGTGATTGGTGAGCCGGCAGGCCGTCTGCACACAGGTCGTTCGCGCAATGACCAGGTGGCGACTGATTTCAAACTCTGGGTCCGGGATCAGTTGGACGCAGCCGAAACCGGCCTGCTGGCACTCATCCGCGCGCTTTTGGCGCAGGCTCAGGCCGGGGCCGATTGGGTCATGCCCGGTTTCACGCACCTGCAAACAGCGCAGCCGGTGACATGGGGCCACCATATGATGGCCTATGTCGAGATGTTTGGCCGCGACCTGTCCCGCGTTCGTGATGCGCGCGCGCGCATGAACGAATCTCCGCTGGGGGCTGCAGCACTGGCCGGAACATCGTTCCCCATCGACCGCCACATGACGGCCGAGGCACTGGGCTTCGACCGTCCTGCTGCAAACTCGCTGGATGCGGTCAGTGATCGCGACTTTGCGTTGGAATTCCTGTCGACCGCGTCTATCTGCGCCGTCCACCTGTCTCGTTTTGCCGAGGAACTTGTGATCTGGTCCTCGGCTCAGTTCCGGTTTGTGACCCTATCCGATCGCTTCTCGACCGGCTCGTCGATCATGCCGCAGAAGAAGAACCCTGACGCGGCCGAGCTGATCCGCGCCAAGGTGGGGCGTATCTATGGGGCCAACACGGCGCTGATGATGGTGATGAAGGGTCTGCCGCTGGCCTATTCCAAAGACATGCAGGAAGACAAAGAACAGGTCTTTGACGCTGCCGATAACTGGATGCTGGCGCTGGCGGCGATGGAGGGCATGGTCAAGGATATGACCGCCAATCAAGATAGCCTGGCTGCTGCTGCGGGGTCCGGTTTTTCGACCGCCACCGATCTGGCTGACTGGTTGGTGCGGGTTTTGGGCCTGCCGTTCCGCGATGCACACCATGTTACCGGGTCGCTGGTGGCCATGGCCGAAAGCAAAGGCTGCGACCTGCCTGATCTGACGCTGGAGGATATGCAATCGGTTCACGCGGAAATCACCGATGACGTCTATTCTGTTCTTACCGTGCAAAACTCGGTAAACTCGCGCCAATCTTACGGCGGCACGGCCCCTGATCAGGTGCGTGCCCAGATCGAACGATGGAAGGCAATGGTGTGATGACAGCTGTTCGTGTGGTGGCGATCGTGGTGTCCGGCCTGATACTAGCCGGATGCGGGGCCGATGGTGAACCGTCGCAGCCCACTGCGGTACAGCCTACGGCCAGCGCCACGATTGGGGTCGGTACCAGCGGGACCTATGTTGCAGGGGGCGTTGGTCTTAGCCGCGGGCCGCTGGGTATCTATCTGGGGTTCTGAACCTTTTGATATTGCACACCTAGGCCCGTTACCCCACTTAGGACGCGTGCAACAACGCGTAGATCCTCTCAACGAAAAGACACTGACATGAGAACAGTTGGACTGATTTTGGCATTTGCGGCGCTGGCGGCATGTGAACCCTCGTCCGCGCGACGCCCCGAGCCTGCGGCAGAGCCGAAGCAATCTGGCAGCGGTATTTCAATCTCCGGCTATGGTCGGGTTGGAGTTTCCACCACAAATTAACGGGACTTCTGAGTGCGGAATCCATTGATCCGCAGTCGCCTTCTGGTCTAAGCGCGCGGGTATGGATCATTTTCTCTACCGCGACGGCGCGCTTTTCGCCGAGGATGTCCCTGTTTCCGAAATCGCTGCAGCGGTCGGAACCCCTTTTTACGTCTATTCGACGGCGACACTGCTGCGACATTTCAAGCTGTTTGATGATGCGCTGGACGGCACTGATCATCTGGTTTGCTACGCGATGAAAGCGGCCAGCAACCAGGCCATATTGAAGACTCTGGCGCAGGCGGGGGCAGGAATGGATGTGGTCTCGGGCGGGGAGTATTTGCGGGCCAAAGCCGCAGGCGTTGCAGGCGACAAGATCGTCTTTTCGGGGGTTGGCAAAACGGCGGACGAGATTCGTGCCGCGCTGACAGGTGGAATCCGCCAGTTCAACGTTGAGTCCGAGCCAGAGATGGACGTGATCAACGCGGTCGCACTGGAGCTGGGCGTTGTGGCGCCGATCACTGTTCGGGTGAACCCGGACGTGGATGCCAAGACCCACGCCAAGATTGCAACCGGCAAGTCCGAAAACAAGTTCGGCATTCCGATTGCACGCGCGTCCGAGGTTTATGCCCATGCTGCCAACCTGCCGGGGCTGGAGGTGATCGGGATCGACGTCCATATCGGTTCGCAATTGACCGAGCTTGAGCCGTTCGAGCTTGCTTATACCAAGGTTGCTGAACTGACCGAACAGTTGCGGGCTGAAGGTCACAATATTCGCCGCCTCGATCTTGGGGGCGGGTTGGGCATCCCCTACACCCGTTCGAATGACGCGCCGCCGCTTCCGTTGGAATACGGCGCACTGATCAAGAAGACACTCGGACATCTAGATTGTGAGATCGAGATTGAACCGGGCCGCCTTATCGCGGGCAATGCCGGGTTGATGGTTAGCAAGGTGATTTACGTGAAGTCAGGCGAAGGTCGCGATTTTCTTATCCTCGATGGGGCCATGAACGACCTGATCCGCCCGGCAATGTACGAGGCGCATCACGACATCGTTGCGGTGCAGGAACCAGCGGCCGGGGTGGAACAGCAACCCTATGACATAGTGGGCCCCGTGTGCGAGTCGGGGGATACCTTTGCCAAGCAGCGCAATATGCCGCCTTTGAAATCAGGGGATCTGATCGCCTTCCGCAGCGCAGGCGCGTACGGAGCGGTTATGGCCAGCGAATACAACACCCGCCCCCTGATCCCCGAAGTTTTGGTCAATGGTGATCAATTTGCAGTCATTCGTGAACGGCCAAGCTTTGACGAAATCATAAACCGCGATACCATACCTTCGTGGCTCTGATGCGATAACCGTGCGGGCCCAACCCGGAGGCCCGCCGTGACCAACAGATCGAACCTGCCCATCCCGCGCCTGTCCTTGTGGTTGACCCACATGGGTATGGTGGCTGAACAGGTATTGCGTGCGTTCTGGCCGCTGTTCTCGATCCTGATGGTCCTGCTTGCAGCGCTGATGCTGGGTCTGCAAGACCAATTCGCCGTTGAGGTCGTTTGGGGCGCGGGCGCGCTGTCGTTGATTTCGATAGTTGTGGCGGGTGTTTGGGGGCTGAAAAGGGTTAGCCTGCCGTCTCGTGCAGATGCGCTCATGCGGTTGGATGAGACGCTGCCCGGTCGCCCGATACAAGCCTTGATGGATGATCAAGCGATTGGGTCCACAGATCAGGACTCGGTCGCACTGTGGCAGGCCCACAAAGACCGGATGGCGCAGCGCGCTGCAGCTGCTGCACCCGCCAAACCTGACTTGCGGCTGGCGTCGCGTGATCCTTACGCGCTGCGCTATGCAGCGCTGTTGGCTTTTGTGGTGGCGGTTCTGTTTGGCTCTTTGTGGCGCGTAGGTTCGGTGGCCGATATGGCGCCCGGAACCGCAAATGCGGGGCAAGGCCCGACATGGGAAGGTTGGGTTGAACCCCCAAGATACACCGGCCTGCCAACGCTGTATCTTGCGGATCAAGCCGATACAGAGCTGTCAGTCCCGAAAGGCAGCCGCATTACCTTGCGGATGTATGGTGAGGTCGGCGCACATAGCCTGACCGAGAACAGTTCGACCTTGGGGACTGAGGCTGCAATCGATCCCGAACAGGAGTTCGTGGCTGAACGTTCAGGCCAAATGCGCATTGATGGCCCTGCAGGCCGCGAATGGGCCGTGCAGGTCATCGACGATGCAACACCAAAGATCGCCGTTGCCGGATCTGCCAAAGCCGAGGCGGGCGGGCAAATGAAGCTGCCCTATGTCGCCAGCGACGATTATGGCGTAGTCTCGGGATCAGCCCGGATCGAATTGGATCTGGCGGCGGTGGATCGCCGTCATGGCCTGACGATCAAGCCTGAGCCGCGAGAGGTGATTGAGATCGAATTGCCAATGCCGATCACCGGTGACCGTGCGGATTTCAGCGAAGATCTGATCGAAGATTTTTCACAGCACCCCTGGGCCCATCTGCCAGTGAAGATCACGTTGATGGCCGTGGATGCGGCAGATCAGCAGTCTGCGTCCGAGCCTTTTATGACTGCCTTGCCAGCCCGTCGATTCTTTGACCCGCTGGCGGCAGCGGTGATCGAACAGCGGCGTGATCTGCTCTGGTCGCGTTCCAACGCACCGCGCGTGGCGCAGCTTTTGCGGGCTGTCTCTCATCTGCCAGAGGATCTGTTCCGGTCGGACACTGCTTACCTGCGCTTGCGGGTGGCCTTACGGCGGCTGGAAGCCTTCCAGACCTACGGAGCGCTGAACCCGGAGCAGCAGGAAGAGATCGCGCAAGCCCTGTGGGAGCTTGCCGTGTTGATCGAGGATGGCACCTTGGCGGACGCATTGGAACGTATGCGGCGCGCACAAGAGCGTTTGACCGAAGCGATGCAAAACGGGGCCAGCGACGAAGAAATCGCCGAGCTTATGCAAGAGTTGCGCGAAGCGACGCAGGATTACCTGCAGCAGCTACAACGTCTTGCTCAGCAGAATGGTCAGGAAGGTGAAAACCAGCCTGGTCAGAGTGGCGAGACCCTTCAAATGTCGCAGGATGACCTGCAGCGCATGATGGACCGCATTCAGGAACTGATGGAACAGGGCCGTATGGCCGAAGCCCAGCAGGCGCTGGAAGAGTTCCAGCAGATGATGGAAAACATGCGCGTGACCCAGGGCCAGGGGCAAGGCCAACAATCCGAAGGGCAGCAGGCGATGGAAGGTCTGGCTGAAACCCTGCGCGAACAGCAAGGTCTGAGCGATCAGGCGTTCCGCGACTTGCAAGAACAATTCAACCCCGGTGCGCAATCCGGTGAAAGTCAGGGCAATGAAGGCCGCAATGGCGGGCTTGGCCGAGGACAAAGCCACGAAGGCCAGGGTGGTCAGGGCCAAGGCTCGGATCAGGCCGGAGAGGGCGAGCAGGGTCAAGGATCACTGGCGGACCGTCAGCAGGCTCTGCGCAATGAGTTGAACCGCCAGCAACAGAATTTGCCCGGCGCCGGCACACCTGAAGGTGACGCGGCCCGGGATGCGCTTGGCCGCGCCGGTCGCGCCATGGACGATGCGGAACAGGCCCTGCGCGGGGACGATCTGGCCGAAGCCATTGATCGGCAGTCCGAAGCCATGGAAGCGCTGCGCGAGGGGATGCGCTCATTGGGAGAGGCCATGGCTCAGAACCAGCAAAACCAGCCGGGTCAGGGTACACAGGAAGGCGAGGCGCAAGCCAACAATCGCGATCCTCTGGGCCGTAACCCGGGGGCCGGTGGTTCGATTTCGACTGATGAAAACCTGCTGCAGGGCGAAGACGTTTATCGCCGGGCGCGCGAGTTGCTGGATGAAATCCGTCGCCGGACCGGAGAAACGGACCGCCCCGAGATTGAGTTGGAATACCTCAAGCGTCTGTTGGAGCGGTTTTAACTTCAGTTCTGAGCGCCGGCCTGAGCCTCAAGCCAGATACGTGCCTGATCAACCAGCGACACATACGAGCTGAGCAGTGGGTCGGCCTGTGGCACGGCCTCTCCGATCTGCTGTGCGTTGCCATAGATCAGATACAGAACCACGCCGATGATCAGCATCAGCGCAAAACCGCGCAGGAACCCGCCTGATTTGCGGGGCGGCGGAGGGGTCTCTTCCGCTTCGGTCGCGCGCATACTGGAATTGATTGCTTCGACATCGGGCAGTGCATCTTTTTGGCCAGCGTCAACAGCGGTTTCCGAAGCGGCAGGCCGCTTGGGCTTGACCTTGGGTTCCGGCGGTTGGTCCAAACCCAGATCAGGCTGGCTTTCCAGGTTGCTGCCTTCTATTGCGCGCAATTCGGCTTCGCGGGCCGCTTCTGCTTTTAGAATGTCGGCGACGGATGGATCGACATTGCCCGCAGGCGCAGCAGTGTCTTCCGCCGCAGGGGTCGCGTCTTCCGCAGTTTCAGCCTCTTTTGCGGGCTCTGCCTGGGCTATGGCCTCCTCCTCAGCAGGGGGATGTGCGTCTTCCGCAGATGCGCCTGCAGGTTCTTCCTGGTGCTTGGGCTGAAACCAGGTCTTATCACAGTTGGAACACTGCACGTCACGACCTTCCTCGGGAATAACCTCGTCAGGAACCTCGTACTGCGCACCGCAATTCGGACATGTAAGACGCATGCTGCCTCCCCGGCCGGGCGATGGGCCGATAATAGTTTTTTCAGGGATGATATTCCGTTAAGACCCATCAGCAAAGGGCGTTTTCGGTTTCATGGGCCAAGTGTCACCAATTGGACTCGGTAGAGCCATTGAATCCGCCATCCTGCTCGGGCAAGAAGAGCAGCAAATAATGGGGGCACGTGTGATCGAGCTGGAAAATGTCAGCTACACCTACGGTGGCGGCGAGTTGCTGAGCGATGTCTCGGTGCAATTGCAGCCGGGATCGTTTCACTTTCTGACCGGCCCCTCGGGGGCGGGCAAAACAACGCTGCTCAAGCTGTGCTATGGGGCCCTGCTGCCAACCTCGGGGCGGCTGAGTGTTTTCGATCAGGACATCTCGTCCCTTGATCGGGATCAGTTGGCCGTGCTGCGCCGACGTGTTGGTGTGGTACATCAGGATTGCCAATTTCTGGACCACATGACGCTGGCCGAAAACGTCGCCTTGCCATTGATGGTCTCAGGGCGCTCGGAATCTTCGGAACAGGACAATCTGACCGAACTGCTAAGCTGGGTGGGTTTAGGCGCGCGGCTTGAAGCGCATCCGCCTGAGTTGTCCGGTGGCGAACGTCAACGTGCTGCCTTGGCCCGCGCTGTCATCCTGTCGCCGGATGTCGTGTTGGCGGACGAGCCCACTGGCAATGTGGATTGGGAAATGTCCCAACGTCTGCTGCGTCTGTTGATCGAGTTGAACAGAATGGGCAAGACAGTATTGATCGCAACCCATGACATGAGCCTGATCCGAGCCGCCAAAAGTCAGGTTCAGGCACGCGTATTGCGCATTTCTCAGCGCAAGCTGCATCTGGCGGGGGCTGACCTATGACCAGAGCCGAAGTAAGTACTCTGCTGCGCGGCGATACGCGGGCGAACCGCGTTGTTCCCCCAACCGGATACACCGCTCATCTAACATTGTTTGTTGCCGGAGCGATGGCATTTCTGGTGGTGTTTGCACTTGCGTTGGCGCTCGCGTCCGGCCGGATTGCCGACCGTTGGGCTTCGGAACTGGCGGGGGCCGCAACCCTGAGGATCAATGCCCCGGCAGAACAACTTGCCGCGCAGACCGAAGCCGCGCTGACAGTTCTGGGCCAAACGCCCGGCGTTGCATCGGCGCGCGCACTAAGTGCCGAGGAACAGGTCGCATTGCTGTCACCGTGGTTCGGACCGGACCTGCCCCTCGATGCTTTACCCATCCCACAGCTTATCGAAATCACCGAAGGCGAACCGGGAATGGATGTGATGGGCCTGCGTCTTCGCCTGGGTGCCGAAGTGCCGGGCGCGGTACTGGATGATCATACGCGATGGCGCGAACCTCTTGTCGAAGCCGCAATGTCACTCAGGCGATTGGGGTGGATTTCGATCCTGCTGATCGGAGGGGCGACGGCGGCAATGATCACGCTTGCGGCAAACGCATCTCTGGCGGCCAATGCGCAGATCATCGAAGTTTTGCGTCTGGTCGGCGCGCGCGACGGGTTTATCGCCGGGGCTTTTGTCCGGCGCTTTACCTATCGCGCTTTTTTCGGGGCCTTGGTCGGGACTTTGCTGGGTATGACAGGCGTTTTGCTTTTGCCCGAGGCCTCGGATGCGGGCGGATTTCTGACGGGGGTTGGCTTTCAGGGCACGGACTGGTTGCTGCCGATCGTCATCCCAATACTCGGCGCGGCTGTTGCCTTTTTCGCCACCTGGGCTGCGGCCCGTCGCAAATTGAAGGAGCTTTCCTGATGTTCTCAGCCTTACAGTGGGTGCGCTCTTTGGTCTTTATGATCGTTATCTATGCCTGGATGCTGATCCTTGGTATTGTGTTTCTGCCCTATGCCCTGTTCTCGAAGCGGGGGGCCCTGATGGCGTGTAAAACCTATGCGCGCAGTACCATGTGGCTGGCCCGTTGGATGGTGGGTATTCGTTGTGAGGTTCGGGGAACCGCGCCTTCGAATGAAGTGGTCGTGGGTGCCAAGCACCAGTCGTTCCTTGATATCATCATGATCTTCAATGCCATCCCGCATGGGAAGTTCATAATGAAGCGTGAATTGCTGTTTACACCTGTTATCGGAATGTATGCCCGTCGCCTTGGTTGTATTCCGGTCAATCGAGGGAAACGCGGCGCCGCGGTGGCTAAGATGGTCAAGGATGTGGCGAAAGAGTTTTCAGAGCCCGGGCAACTGGTGATCTACCCTCAAGGCACGCGTGTCGCGCCGGGCGCCAAGAAACCCTACAAGGTTGGGACGGCTGTTCTTTACGAAGGTCTGGGATTTCCCTGCGTTCCGGTGGCTACAAATGCCGGGGTGTTCTGGCCCCGAACCGGGGTCATGCGCAAACCGGGTCTTGCGATTGTGGATTTTCTTGAGCCAATCGAACCCGGCGTTGAGCGGGACGATTTTCTTGGTCGATTGGAAGACGTGATTGAAACACGCTCGAATGAGCTGATGCGCGAAGTGGGGTTTGATCCGGATGGAGTACATTGACGACGTTGCAGCGCTGGAAGCATTGTATGGCCAGCCCGGCGCGCCATCCTTGCGAAAGGTCGTTCACCGACTGACGCCCCTGTATCGCAAGTGGATTATGGCCTCGCGCCTATGCGTCCTCAGCACTGTTGGCCCGGAAGGTGTGGATGGCAGCCCCCGAGGCGACGACGGCCCTGTTGTACTGGAATTGGATGAGCGACGGCTGGTTCTGCCGGATTGGCGTGGCAACAACCGGCTGGATTCACTGCGGAATATCGTGCGCGACCCGCGTGTTGCGCTTATGTTTTTTGTTCCGGGTTCCAACAACGTTGTTCGCGTGAATGGGATCGCTCGCGTTACTGCGGATGAAGGTTTGCGACAGCATTTCGCAAAGGGCGGCAAGCGCCCGGCGGCTGTCGTCGTTGTTGAGATCGCCGAGATTTACAGCCAATGCGCGCGTGCTTTGATGCGTTCAGCTATCTGGACCAGCGGGGACGAGAGTGCTGTCCTTCCAACGATTGGGCAGCTTTTGTCCGAGGCGTCGGAAGGCGAAGAAGGCGGCGCGCAATATGATAGTGAATGGGCTGCACGCGCCGCGAAAACAATGTGGTAGGCGAAACATGTGGCTGCGGGTTCAAACCGCGGCTGCTCCGATCCTCGAGACTTTTTCGATCCAGCGATCTACGTGTCCGGGTTTTGGGTAACTTGCACCTGCGAAATAGGTGAAGCGGGTTGGTTTGAAGCCTACAAAGCCAAGGATCTGATCACGAACCTGACGGATAAGCGCTTGCCGATAGATCAGCCGCATAAACCAGCCCGGTGTATCTGAGGTCAGTATGACGCGTGCGGTGCGTCCCGTCAGCATGGGGGCCGGAAAGCCGATCTTTGTCGTGTTCCGAGTGTCGAACGTTCGCCCGGGGATGAATGTCCGGTCGATCAGTCCCTTGAGTTTCGCGGGTAGACCGCCCCACCACATCGGGGTGGTCAGAACCAGATGATCACTCCACTCAAAGTCTTGCAGCACGTGTTCCAGAACCGGTTCAAGCGGTTTGAAGTCGTGGTAATTGCCCTGACCGAAATCAAAATCGAACTGCAGATCGCTCAGATGAACCATTCGGACGTCATGGCCGTTTTTGAGGGCAGCGTCCCGATATGTTTCGGCAAAGGTCCGGGACAGACTGCTTTTTGCCGGGTGTCCGTCGAGGATGAGGATTTTCTTGGGTTGCATCGTGATTCTCCTAAAAATGACCACGGTCAATTTGTAGAATAAAAAATGACCACGGTCAATATTAAATTTGACCACGGTCAAAAACTGTGCGATTGAGCGGTATGCAAAAGGCGATTCAGAAACGTACGATCAAAACCCGCGCCAAGCTTCTCTCGGCTGCTGAGGCGGTTGTCCGAAGTGATGGCTACCAAGCTTTGCGGGTGGAAGACGTGGTAAAAGCGGCAGGCGTCGCCAAGGGCACTTTCTTTGCGCATTTCAACGACAAGGATGCGCTAATGGAAATCCTGATCGGCGAAAGATTGAATGCGTGTCTGGACCAGGCCGAAGCCGGAACATCACCCAAGACAGTTAATGAGATCATCGTGGCGCTCGAACCGGTGCACAGTTTCATGACATCCGAGCGATACGTTTTCGATTTGTTGATCAGATATTCCGGTGCAACGGCCATCGAAGATATAGGCCCGATAGCCTATTGTTTTGAAAGGTACTTTCGGGTCGTGATGTTGTGGCTTGAAGCTGCAGATATGCGTAAGGACGTGCCACCCGAGCTTTTGGCCGAAGGTGTTCAGGCCTTTGCCATTCAGGCCATGTCGTTGCGGTTTTGTGCTCTGCATTCCGCAACGACATTCACAGACAGGCTCGAGACCTATCTGGATGCTTGGTTGACCCCGACAAGCTGATTTCTGCCGGGGTCAAAACTCTTAGCTGTGGATCGGGCCGTCGCCGCAAGCCAAGGCGGCCTCACGCACGGCTTCCGAATAGGTCGGGTGCGCATGACAGGTCAGGGCCAGATCTTCTGCCGAAGCACCAAACTCCATCGCGACACAGACCTCGTGAATCAGATCACCCGCGGCAGGCCCGATGATATGAGCGCCCAGAATGCGGTCAGTTTCCTTGTCGGCGAGGATTTTGACGAACCCGTCCGAGGCAAAGTTCGCCTTGGCGCGCCCATTGCCCATGAACATGAACTTGCCAACCTTATAGGCGCGGCCTTGTTCTTTAAGCGTTGCTTCGGTTTCACCCACATTGGCAACCTCAGGCCAAGTATAGATCACCCCCGGAATAACGCCGTAGTTCACATGGCCATGCTTACCCGCAACCTGTTCGGCGGCGGCCATGCCCTCGTCTTCAGCCTTATGCGCCAGCATCGGACCTTCGGTGACGTCGCCAATGGCATAGATGCCCGGCACATTGGTTTGCCAGTCGGAACCTACCTTGATTTGGCCGCGTTGGGTCATCTCGACACCCAAGGCGTCAAGCCCAAGACCATCGGAGTACGGCTTGCGCCCGGTGGCGACCAGCACGGTATCGGCATCGATCACGTGTTCGCTGTCGTCCTTGAGCAGTTTGTAGGTGACCTTTGCCTTGGTCTTGGTCGCTTCGGTCTTCTGCACCGCCGCACCCATGACAAAGTTAAGGCCCTGCTTCTTGAGGATACGCTGGAACGTCTTTTGTACCTCTGGGTCCATGCCTGGCGTGATTTCCTTGAGGAACTCGATCACCGTTACTTCCGCCCCCAGTCGGCTGTAGACCGAGCCCAGTTCCAGCCCGATCACGCCTGCGCCGATTACGACCATTTTCTTGGGAATCTTGCCCAGCGACAGCGCACCGGTTGAGGTCACGACCACCTTCTCGTCCACTTCTACACCCGGCAGAGAGGAAGGCTCGGACCCAGACGCAATGATGATGTTCTTTGTTTCATGCACTTCATCCCCGACCTTGACCTGACCGGCGGCAGGGATCGATCCCCAGCCTTTCAGCCAGTCGATCTTGTTCTTTTTGAACAGGAATTCGATGCCCTTGGTGTTGCCCTCGATCACCTCGCCCTTGTAGGTCTGCATCTGCTTCCAGTCGACTGAAGGCGCTTTGCCTTTAAGACCCATCTTGGCAAAGTTATGCTCGGCCTCGTGCAGTTGATGGCTGGCATGCAGCAGCGCCTTGGACGGAATGCAACCTACGTTCAAGCAGGTTCCACCCAGCGTGTCGCGCCCTTCGACCACGGCGGTTTTCAAACCCAGCTGGGCGCAGCGGATGGCGCAAACATAGCCGCCGGGGCCGGCGCCGATTACGATAACGTCATAATTTGCCATGGAAGATCTCCTTGAGAATTCGGGCTGTTGCAGGGCAGGAACCTCTGAACAAGATATGGGTTGGCGGTCTCATAGCAAAACCACCAAAAGCATGAGGGTCGTGGCCAGAAACCCGAAGAACCAAATGACGCTGCGCCATGGTTTCCAACCGAAATAGTATGCGGGAACATACAGCACGCGCGCGGCCAGATAGGTCCAGGCGCAGGTGGCCGTTAGTGCGTTTTCTTTGCCTGAAACGGTGACAACAACACAGGCAATGGCAAACAGGATCAACCCCTCGAAATGGTTGTTGAGGGCTCGGTATAGTCGGGCCGTCCCATCCGAGAGCTGATCTTCTAGCGTCCCGCCCAATCTGGCCCTGTCACGGGGTGACATGGTTTTGCCCGGACCCAACTCCAGATTTGCAGGAACTGCCATAAGTACAAACTGCACAAGCTGTAAAAGGGCTGCCAAAGTCAGTGCTTTCAGTTCTGCGTTCATTGCAAGACGCCGTATTGCAGTTTGATGTGTATGACGGCAGAGCGCAGAAGCAGATGTGTTGCCGCTTGCGCTCTGCCATCGGATTTAGACTGGTGTCAGAATTTTAGTGTGAATATGCGCCACGCCACCACGTTCGTGATGCATGGCGAGTTCCTCAGATTCGATAAAATTCTGCGCGCGCTCCAGATTGGTGATTTCGAACAACGCCACCGCATGGTCCTTCTGGTCCGGGTCTCGCCAGATGTGGAGGTCGCGGATACCCGCGGCCTCACGCATCTTGCGATCTTCCTTGAACACTTTCAGCCAGGCGTCGAAATCGGCCACATCGGCCTGCCAGAGTACATGTGTTGCCATGATTACAGGTCCATCAGCAGGCGGCGCGGATCTTCCAGCGCCTCTTTCACGCGAACAAGGAAAGTCACAGCACCTTTGCCATCAACGATCCGGTGGTCATAGGACAGCGCCAGATACATCATCGGGCGGATTTTGATCTCACCATTGATGACCATTGGACGATCCTGAATCTTGTGCATCCCCAGAATGCCCGACTGCGGGGGGTTCAGGATCGGCGATGACATCAGCGAGCCATAGACACCACCGTTCGAAATGGTGAACGTGCCGCCCTGCATTTCGGCCATGCTTAGCTTGCCATCGCGGGCGCGCTTGCCTTTCTCGGCAATGGCTTTTTCAATCGCGGCAAAGGACATGCTGTCCGCATCGCGGATCACCGGAACCACCAGACCTTGCGGAGTACCAGCGGCGACGCCCATGTGTACGAAGTTCTTGTAGACAATGTCGTTGCCGTCAATCTCGGCATTCACCTCAGGCACTTCTTTCAGCGCATGGCAACACGCCTTGGTAAAGAAGGACATGAAACCAAGGCGGACGCCGTGCTTCTTCTCGAACTGGTCCTTGTACTGGTTGCGCAGGGCCATCACCTCGGTCATGTCCACCTCGTTATAGGTGGTCAGGATCGCAGCAGTATTCTGTGCATCCTTCAGGCGCTTGGCGATGGTTTGACGCAGACGGGTCATGCGCACGCGTTCCTCGCGGGCTTCGTCTTCGGCCGCAACCGGTGCGCGCGGAGCCTGTGCAGCTGGGGCTGGTGCCGCCGGTGCTGGTGCCGGAGCCGAAGAGACAGCCTTTGCCACGTCTTCTTTCATGATGCGGCCATCGCGACCGGTGCCAGTGACCTGATCAGCTGACAATCCGGCCTCGGCCATTGCTTTTTCGGCAGAGGGTGCGTTTGCCACATCCTTACCGGTGCTTGCCGCAGCGGGGGCCGCTGCTGCTGCCGGGGCTGACGCGGGCGCGGTACCTGCTGCAGAGCCAGAGATCACTGCCAGCTTGGCTGCTGCATCCACAGTTGCACCTTCCGGAGCAACGATTTCTGCCAGAACTCCCGCAGCCGGGGACGGAACTTCGACCGAGACTTTGTCGGTTTCCAGTTCACACAACATTTCGTCCTGCGCGACGCTGTCGCCAACCTGTTTGAACCAGGTCGAAACGGTAGCCTCTGTAACAGATTCACCAAGAGTGGGAACCATGACATCAACCGACCCGCCTGCTTGGGCGGGCGCGGCCGCCGGTGCTGCAGTTGCCGCAGGGGCAGGGGCCGCGCCTTCGCCTGCTGTAATGGTCGCCAGCAAAGCATCTACGCCAACGGTATCACCTTCGGCGGCTACAATCTCGGCCATCACCCCGGCAGAGGGAGAAGGCACTTCAACTGTAACCTTGTCGGTTTCAAGCTCACACAGCATCTCGTCCACCGCGACTGCATCGCCGGGCTTCTTGAACCATGTGGCAACAGTGGCTTCGGTGACCGACTCGCCAAGCGTGGGAACACGAACTTCAATCGTCATCGCTTACTTTCCTTTGGTGCTCAGCGCTTCGTTAACCAGCGCTTCTTGTTGGGCTTTGTGTTGGCTGGCCAGACCCGTCGCGGGTGAGGCCGAGGTTGCGCGACCGGCATAAACCGGACGTTTGTGTTTCGCTCCGATCCGGGTCAGAACCCATTCGATATTGGGCTCGATAAAGGACCAGGCACCCTGGTTTTTGGGCTCTTCCTGACACCAGACCATCTCGGCCTCTTTGAACCGCTCAAGCTCGTTGATTAGCGAATGGGCCGGGAAGGGGTAATACTGCTCGATCCGCAGCAGATAAATGTCGTCGATCCCGCGCGCGTCACGTTCTTCCAGCAGGTCGTAATACACCTTGCCCGAACACAGCACGACACGTTTGATCTTGTCATCCGCCACCAGTTCGGTGTCCGAGTTCCCCTGTTGGGCGTCGTCCCACAACACCCGGTGGAAGCTGGAGCCGGTGGTAAATTCTTCGGCTCTGCTGACCGCGAGTTTGTGGCGCAGCAGCGATTTGGGTGTCACCAGGATCAACGGTTTGCGGAAGGTGCGGTGCAGCTGTCGGCGCAGGATGTGGAAATAGTTCGCGGGTGTCGTGCAGTTCGCCACGATCCAGTTGTCTTGACCACACATTTGCAGGAACCGCTCCAGACGCGCGGATGAGTGTTCGGGGCCTTGCCCTTCGAACCCATGCGGCAGCAGTGTGACCAAACCGGACATCCGCAGCCATTTGGATTCACCAGAACTGATGAACTGGTCAAACATGATCTGCGCACCATTGGCGAAGTCACCAAACTGAGCTTCCCAAAGGACCAGCGCATTGGGTTCGGCCAGCGAATAGCCGTATTCAAACCCAAGCACAGCATATTCGGACAGCATCGAGTCAATCACTTCGTAGTGCGACTGGCCTGGGCGGATGTTGTTCAGCGGGTAGTAACGCTCTTCTGTTTCCTGATGGATGAACCCCGAGTGGCGCTGGCTGAACGTGCCACGGGTGGCGTCTTGCCCGGCCAGACGCACCGGGTACCCTTCGGTCAATAGTGATCCGAAGGCCAGCGCCTCACCGGTGGCCCAATCAAAACCAGTGCCGGATTCAAACATCTGCTTTTTGTGGTCCAGAAGACGCCCAACGGTTTTGTGCAAGGCAAATCCGGCCGGGGCGCGGGTCAGAGCGCCACCAACCTCGGCCAGAGTCTCGGGCGTGATCGCGGTCTCGCCTCGCATGTATTCATCTTTGTTCTTGTCCAGATGCGACCAGCGCCCGTCCAGCCAGTCGGCTTTGTTCGGCTTATAATCTTTTCCGGCCTCGAACTCGTCGTTCAGATGTGCCTGGAAGGCGGCCTTCATGTCCTCGATCTCACCCTCGGGGATCAGGCCGTCTTTGACCAAACGCTCGGTGTACAGAGACAGCGTGGTTTTGTGCGTTTTGATCCTCTTGTACATGATCGGGTTGGTGAACATGGGCTCATCGCCCTCGTTGTGACCAAACCGGCGGTAGCAGAAGATGTCCAGAACCACATCCTTGTGGAACTTCTGGCGGAACTCGGTCGCCACTTTGGCCGCGTGCACCACGGCCTCGGGGTCGTCCCCGTTCACGTGGAAAATCGGCGCCTCAACCATCAGCGCGATATCCGTCGGATAGGGACTCGAGCGCGAGAAGTGCGGCGCAGTGGTAAAGCCGATCTGGTTGTTTACTACGATATGCATGGTGCCGCCGGTCTTGTGACCGCGCAGACCAGACAGACCAAACCCTTCGGCCACGACGCCCTGACCGGCAAAGGCTGCGTCGCCATGCAGCAGAATGGCCATGACCTTGGTGCGATCCGTGTCGCCAAGCTGATCCTGTTTGGCGCGAACCTTGCCCAGAACCACCGGGTTCACCGCCTCAAGGTGTGAGGGGTTGGCGGTCAGTGACAGGTGCACAGAATTGCCGTCAAACTCACGGTCGCTGGAGGCCCCGAGGTGGTACTTCACATCACCCGAACCATCCACGTCCTCGGGCTTGAAGCTGCCGCCCTGGAATTCGTTGAAGATGGCGCGGTACGGTTTGCCCATCACGTTGGCCAGAATGTTCAGGCGACCCCGGTGCGGCATCCCGATGACGATGTCGCTGAGGCCAAGTGCGCCACCGCGCTTGATGATCTGCTCCATCGCTGGGATCAGCGCTTCACCGCCGTCCAGACCAAAGCGCTTGGTGCCCATGTATTTGACGTGCAGGAATTTCTCAAAGCCCTCGGCTTCGACCATCTTGTTCAGGATCGCCTTGCGGCCCTCCTTGGTGAACGCGATTTCCTTGCCGTAACCCTCGATCCGTTCTTTCAGCCATGCGGCCTCTTCGGGGTTCGAAATATGCATGTACTGCAGAGCAAATGTGCCGCAGTATGTCCGCTTCACAATCTCGACGATCTGCCGCATCGAGGCAACCTGAAGCCCCAGAACGTTGTCGATGAAAATCGGGCGATCCATGTCGGCATCGGTGAAGCCGTAGGTTTTCGGATCCAGCTCAGGGTGATTGGTTGCAGCGCGCATCCCCAGCGGATCCAGATCAGCGGCCAGATGGCCCCGGATCCGATAGGCTCGGATCAGCATCAGGGCGCGCAGGCTGTCCAGAACGGCGCGTTTGATCTGGTCGTCGCTGACCTCAACACCCTTGTCAGCCGCCTTGTCCTTGATCTTCTTACCCGCCGCTTTGGCGTCAATCTCGGCCCATTCCCCGGTCAGTGCACCGGTCAGATCATCGGCAGGCATGGGCGGCCAGTCGGTCCGCGCCCAAGACGGCCCTTCGGCCTCGCGCTGCACATCCGGCGCGGCGTCACCCATAGCCTTGAAGAACTCAACCCAGGCCGCGTCTACGGCACCGGGGTTCTTGGTGTATTGGGCGTAAAGTTGTTCCAGATATTCGGCATTATGCCCCTGCATGAAGCTTGAAGCATGAAAGGCAGAGTTGGGCGAGTGTTCGGTCATTGGGCTACCTCATGTGGGTTGGGACCGTATTGGTTGGTGCCTGGCTGGCTGGGGCGGGTCAGCCACCACAGCACCAGAAGGGGCGACACCACCAGAACGATAAGTGTCGGAATGACGATCAGCAATGTTGCGCGGGTAAACAAAATGTCGAGCGTTCCGCCATGGAACTGGCTGGCAAGGCCAATGCCAAAGATCAAAACTGCAAAGGCCCCAAGGATCAAAAGGATCGGCAGCAAGGCGTAAAGCCCGCTGCGCCCGGTGTCATGCATCCGCCGCCATGCGACGGCCAGATGGGGGAAAAAGACGATCAGGCCGACAATGCTCTGCACCGGTTGGCTGGACGTGGCGGTGACGGATTTCACCTCATCGCTTTCAGTGACCGAGACCTGCGTGAAGAACTGCCAGTCGATGATCCCGGCGATCAAGTTCCAGATCACGATGAACAGAAAAAAGAACCAATATTCGGGCCGCGAGGCACGGCCCGAAAAGGTGAAGAATTTGGAGAAACACGTTCTTACAGCCTCACTAAAGGTCATGTGTTTCGTTCCTCCCGGATTAGACAGCCGAAGCTGCCATATCAGCCAATCGCTTCCAGCACAGCCTCACCCAGCTGCGCCGGGCTTTCGGCCACGACGATTCCGGCCGAGCGCATGGCTTCGATCTTGTCCTCGGCACCGCCCTTGCCACCGGCGACAATCGCGCCCGCGTGGCCCATTCGGCGGCCCGGAGGGGCCGTGCGGCCTGCGATGAAACCAGCGGTCGGCTTTTTGCGGCCTTTCTTGGCCTCATCCGCCAGGAACTGCGCGGCTTCTTCCTCGGCTGAGCCACCGATCTCACCGATCATGATGATCGATGTGGTCTCGTCGTCGGCCAGGAACCATTCCAGCACGTCGATATGCTCGGTCCCTTTGATCGGGTCGCCGCCGATGCCCACACAGGTCGACTGACCCAGACCTACATCGGTGGTCTGTTTGACGGCCTCATAGGTCAGGGTGCCCGAACGCGACACAACGCCGACCGAGCCGCGCTTATGAATGTGGCCGGGCATAATGCCGATCTTGCAGGCATCCGGCGTGATGACACCGGGGCAGTTCGGGCCGATCAGGCGTGACTTGCTGCCTTCCAGCGCGCGCTTCACCTTCATCATGTCCAGAACCGGTATGCCTTCGGTGATGCAAACAATCACTTCCATTTCGGCATCAATCGCTTCGAGGATCGAGTCAGCCGCGAAGGGCGGCGGCACATAGATCACGCTGGCGTTGGCTTCGGTCACATGCTTGGCCTCGTGGACCGAGTTGAACACGGGCAGGCCCAGATGCTCCATCCCGCCTTTGCCGGGGGTCACGCCGCCGACCATCTTGGTGCCATAGGCAATGGCCTGTTCGCTGTGGAATGTACCTTGCGAGCCGGTAAAGCCCTGACAGATCACTTTGGTGTTTTCGTCGATGAGGACTGCCATTTTGTCCCTTTCTCTAGGCGGTGTTGGATTGATTAGGTTCAGTCGCCGGCAGAACATGCGGCGCATAGGATATTTTCTCGAGCGTGGCACGGCCCAGGGCCAGATTGGCCGTGGTACGCAGCCCGCTGCTGATTTCAGCAATGCCACGCCGGATCTTTTGCCGGACCAATGGCCAGCCTGTGGGCCGACTGCGGGGTGCCCCCATATTGTATTCGCCGGGGGCTTCGTTGCCCTGTTCGACCATGGCCGGGATCACCTGATAGATGTTGATCTGACGCGCCGCAGCCGAAGCTGATGGATTGAACAAAAGCCCGTCCAATGTGATGTCATAGGGTTTCTGCGCCAGAAAATGCTGCGCCGCTTGTCGCGTCAGCGCGTACGCCGCGCCCCCGGGATGACGCGATCGCATCAGGCGCAGTTCGCGCCCCAGATGGATCAAGCGCTTGCGCCCAAGCGCGACATAAAGCTTGGTGCTGCGCCAGCGTTCAAACCGGACGATATCGGCATCCGCGGGCCACCAAGATGGGTCATTCAGCCAATCGGCCAATTCCGGGCTCAGGAACACGTCATCCTCAAGGATCAACGCTTGTTCAGCGCCCGAGGCGATCAATGCCTCCCACGCTTTGGCATGGCTGAGGGTGCAGGCCATGTCCTTGGTGTGGAAATAGCCCCACGGCCCCTCGGCCTTGCACTCGCGCAGGAAATCCTCGCGGGTGGCGGCGTCGCAATCAACAGCATTAACGCGCGTCGCTGACAGGCCTGCCTTTTGCAGCTCCTGCTCCATCAAACGCGCCCGCCCTGTGGCGCGTTCAAGACCTATGAGGAAGATGGGGATGGTCATGCGTTTAAGTTCTTCAGGCAGATCAGACAGCCCACACCAAAGGCGATCTGGTCGTCAGGCTGATAGCGCTCCGACGGATCGTTTTGATGTTTTGGTCGATTAGGACTGCCATTCCTTCGTGCTCCTGTTTGGGTTAACTCGCCTGCGTGGCGCTATTCATAAGTGTTGATAAGGTTTTGCCCGGTGGGGAAAAACGCCCTCAGCAGTTCGTAGTCTGCTTGTGTATGTCGCACCAAAAAATCTTTGGATTCCTTGGATAAATCTTCGAAACGTGGCGGCGTAGTGCTGCTGGAATTTCTGCGACCAATGTGAACGGTAGTGTTCAGCCTTTCAGACAAATCAGCAGCCAGCCTGTCTAATTCGGACGTCGTATAAACAGCGTCGAAGAAGCCAATATCTTGCCCCAGAAAAACATCAATGGGACAAGTATGGAGATACATTACACGGCTTACGTCACAATATTTGTCATAGTCTCGTATGAACTCTTCTATCGTCGGGTTGGTCTTGAAACCTTTGAACGGTTGCTGATTTCGCATTCCGAACAATTTGCCAATCAGCTTTTTCTGATGCTCCGAACCGACAGGTACTTTTTTTAGGTCCTCAAAATCGTGCACACGATTTTGGTAACCAGATAGAAACCGTTTTATTGGATCGCGAACAACTGCAAAACTCCAATAATCGCGGGCTTTCTCAAAATCGCTCTGTCGGACTGGCCTGGTCGGATAGCGGGGATGGAGTTCCGTGATCTTTCCATCCCACTCATTACCAGTCTCGATTTTATAAAGGACATGCTTAATGGATGTTCCAGCAGCTTTGTGGACACCAAAATAAGCAATGTTGTATTTGTCGAGAAAAGCAACCATTCGAGACTTACTACCCCTTAACCGCTTTCACGATCTTCTCGGCGCCGTCTTTCAGGTTGTCTGCCGCGATCACGTCGAGGCCAGAGGTGTTGATGATCTCTTTGCCTTTCTCGACATTGGTGCCTTCCAGACGCACGACCAGCGGAACCTGCAGGCCGACCTCTTTAACCGCGGCGACAACGCCCTCAGCAATCACATCACAGCGCATAATGCCGCCGAAGATGTTGACCAGAATGCCTTTGACGTTCTCGTCCGAGGTGATGATCTTGAACGCCTCGGTGACTTTCTCTTTGGTCGCACCGCCGCCCACGTCGAGGAAGTTTGCAGGCTCTGCACCATAGAGCTTGATGATGTCCATGGTGGCCATCGCCAGACCCGCGCCGTTCACCATACAGCCGATCTCACCGTCCAGCGCGATGTAGTTCAGGTCATATTTGCTGGCTTCCAGTTCCTTGGGGTCTTCCTCGGTCGTGTCGCGCAACTCGGCGATGTCGGGGTGGCGGTAGACCGCGTTGCCGTCGAAACCGACCTTGGCATCCAGCACTTTCAGGTCGCCGCTGTCCGAAACGATCAGCGGGTTGATCTCCAGCATCTCCATGTCCTTCTCGACGAAGGCGTTGTAGAGCTGGTTCATCAGTTTGACGCATTGCTTGACCTGTGCGCCTTCCAGACCCAACGAGAAGGCGATGCGGCGGCCGTGATAAGGTTGGTATCCGGTGGCCGGGTCGACCGAGAATGACAGGATTTTCTCGGGCGTCGCGGCGGCGACTTCTTCGATGTCCATGCCGCCTTCGGTCGAGCAGACAAACGAAATGCGGCTGGTCTGGCGGTCTACCAGAAGGGCTAGGTACAGTTCACGTTCGATGCCCGAACCAGCTTCGATGTAGATGCGGTTGACTTGCTTGCCTGCGGGGCCGGTCTGATGTGTGACCAGAGTACGGCCCAGCATCTTCTTGGCTTCCTCAGCCGCTTCCTCAACCGATTTGGTCAGACGGACACCGCCTTTTTCACCGGCGTCGGCCTCTTTGAAAGTACCTTTGCCGCGCCCGCCTGCGTGGATCTGCGCCTTGACCACCCACAGGGGGCCGTCCAGTTCACCGGCTGCGGTTTTGGCTTCTTCGGCGCGCAGCACGGCGCGACCATCGGAAACCGGAGCGCCATAGCTGCGAAGAAGAGCCTTGGCCTGATATTCGTGAATGTTCATCGAAATTGTCCCGTCTGACTGCGTTTAACCGTTATAGGGGTGTCTAGCGGGCAAGTTTAAAGGGTTTTTTGACGGCAAAGAGGATTTTAGTGAAGATTTTCACCATTTGTGATCACGGCTTTTTAGGGTGTGATCACAAAATTTGCCGCGTGATCGATTGATTCGAAAATACAGTGCAGGCACCGGAAATCACATTCAAAAAAAGGATTTGCGACGTTTGCGCCAACATTCGCGACCCTGATTGACCTGGGCAAAAGAAAACCGGCCCAGAAATGGGCCGGCTTTTAGCCTGAGAATTTGTGCTGGTTTAAGCCAGCGAGCTGTCGATGCCTTTGCAAGCGTCGATCAGGCCCTTAACGGCGTTGACCGAGTTGTCGAAACCGGCTTGTTCGTCTTCGTTCAGTTTGATGTCGACGATACGTTCTACGCCACCTGCACCGATTACGGTCGGGACGCCAACGTACAGACCGTCAACACCCAACTCACCACTGCAGTAGGCAGCGCAAGGCAGAACGCGTTTTTGGTCTTTCAGATAAGCTTCGGCCATTTCGATAGCCGAGGTAGCAGGCGCGTAATAAGCGGAACCTGTTTTCAGCAGGCCAACGATTTCGGCACCACCGTCACGGGTGCGCTGAACGATGGCGTCCAGCTTCTCTTGCGTGGTCCAACCCATCTCAACCAGATCGGGCAGTGGGATACCGGCTACGGTCGAATAGCGCACCGAAGGCACCATGGTGTCGCCGTGACCACCCAGAACGAAAGCGGTGACGTCGCGCATCGAAACATTGAATTCTTCCGACAAGAAGTGTGCAAAGCGCGCCGAGTCCAGCACGCCAGCCATGCCGCAAACCTTGTTGTGCGGCAGGCCCGAGAATTCGCGCAGCGCCCAGACCATTGCGTCCAGCGGGTTGGTGATGCAGATCACGAACGCATCGGGTGCGTGAGCGGCGATGCCTTCACCGACCGACTTCATGACTTTCAGGTTGATGCCCAGCAGGTCATCGCGGCTCATGCCTGGCTTGCGGGCCACACCAGCGGTCACGATGCACACATCCGCACCAGCAATATCGGCATAGTCGCTTGTGCCCTTCATCGAGGCGTCAAAGCCTTCGGATGGGCCGGATTCTGCGATGTCGAGCGCCTTGCCCTGCGGCAGCCCGTCAGCGATGTCAAACAGGACTACGTCACCCAGTTCTTTGACAGCTGCAAGATGCGCGAGCGTGCCGCCGATGTTCCCCGCGCCGATCAGCGCAATCTTGGGTCTGGCCATTTGGAATATCTCCGGTCGGTTTTGAAATCGCGGTCGTGCTAGTCGCTAAAACGGCAATAGGCAAGGGTTCTGCGACGTGGCATACAACCGCATACCGTTTGCAGAGTCCGGTGTGGTTGCGCTAAAGGGCCTTTGAGACAAGCCAAAACCGGAACCGGCGCATGTTCGAATTGAACCTGATGTTTTTTGCAGTGGCGATCCCTGCGGTGGTTTTTGCGGGCATATCAAAGGGAGGTTTCGGCTCGGGTGTGGCCTTTGCGTCTTCGTCGATTCTGGCGCTGATCCTGGAACCCGGGCAGGCCCTGGCTCTGATGCTGCCGATCCTGATGGTGATCGACGTGGCCACGCTGGGCCCCTATTGGAAGCGGTGGAGTTGGCCGGATTCCCGCCTGCTGATTTTGGGCGCAGTACCGGGCGTCGCGCTGGGTGCTTGGCTGTATAACGCAACGGATGATGATCTGTTGCGACTACTGATCGGTGGCATTTCGGTCGGTTTCGTTATTTGGCACATTGCACAGACCA
Organism: Ruegeria sp. HKCCA6837; assembly: GCF_013034475.1. NCBI lineage: Bacteria > Pseudomonadati > Pseudomonadota > Alphaproteobacteria > Rhodobacterales > Roseobacteraceae > Ruegeria > Ruegeria sp. HKCCA6837. The sequence goes on along the minus strand of NZ_WQGD01000003.1, from coordinate 154,392 downwards.
GAGGCTGGGTGCGTGGATTTGCCAATCGCCTGCCACCGTCGGCCGGGCTTTTTGCCGGATTGGTCGCCGGTTTCACCAGTTTTGTCAGCCACGCAGGAGGCCCGCCCGCAGCGGTATACCTGTTGTCACAAAAACTGCCGAAGACCGAGTTTCAGGCCAGCACTGTGCTGGTTTTTTGGGTTATCAACATCACAAAGTTTGTGCCTTACGCGATTTTGGGTTTGTTCACATGTCACACGGCGCTGGCCGACATGTTGTTGACACCCTTTGCCATTCTAGGCGCGTGGCTTGGCGTTCGAGCGCATTTCATGATGTCTGAGCGCCTTTTCTTTGGAATTGCCTATGTGTTGCTGACCTTGACGGGCAGCAAGCTAATCTTGGACGCGCTTACGTGATCAGGCATTAGGGGGCAGCGCTTCGGCCACGACTTCATACGCTTGACCCGAAGCCACCAAGCAGGTGATTCCGTTGGGTAAGGTTATGGTGATCGTCCAGCTGCCACTCTCGCTCGCCGCGAAAAGCTCCATGACTGCGCCTTGCCGGGCCAGCCCAAAGCCCCTGCGTTCTTCGCCATAGATTTCATGCAATCGCTTCAGTACATCCTCTCGCGGCGCACAATTCTGGCCCTGAGCCTGCACCTGCTGTGCCGCCAGAACCATGATCCCCAGACCCATTGTCATCTTAAGCAGTGTCTTTTCCATCCCGTAGCCCTTTCGATTCCATCTGTTGCTCAGGCTGGGGCGGAGGCGACGAAATTCGGTTAAGGCAAAGCACGTTGCGTCGCTTTTGCTGCGCTGCGGCAAATTTCTTCTTGAACTTTCCGGCAAAAAATGCCCCATTCCGCGCAACTTTATTTCAATGGGAGTGGTCCATGGATCCTCGTCAGCGCCCCTATCGTTCGGTTCTTTACATCCCGGGTTCGAGAGACCGGGCACTGGACAAGGCCCGCACTCTGCCTGTGGATGCGATTATCTTTGATCTGGAAGATGCGGTCGCGGCGGACGAGAAGGAAAATGCACGCGAAACGCTCAAGGCGGCTTTGGCGGCTGGTGGTTATGGCGCGCGGGTCAAGATCGTGCGGATCAACGGGTTGGACACCGAATGGGGTCGTGCTGATGCAGAGGCGGTGCGCGGCATGGATGCCGACGTTGTCCTTCTGCCCAAAGTAAACTCGGCAGCCGACGTCGATGCTCTGGCTGCAATTACCGGAGATATGCCGATCTGGGCCATGATGGAAACGCCGCGCGGGATGCTCAACGCGCCTGAAATCGCAGCCCATCCCCTGATGGCCGGGTTCGTGATTGGCACCAATGATCTGGCGAAGGAACTGCAAACTCGTTTTCGCCCTGACCGTCTGCCACTTATGACCTCGCTGGGCCTGTGCCTGCTGGCTGCCAAGGCCGAAGGTCTGATCATCGTTGATGGCGTTTATAACGCGTTCAAGGATGGCGAAGGTCTGGCCGCAGAATGCGCGCAGGGTCGTGACATGGGTTTTGATGGCAAAACACTGATCCACCCCGCACAGGTCGAGATCACAAATGCCGCCTATGCGCCGTCTGACGCCGAGATCGATCTGGCCCGACGCCAGATCACGGCGTTTGAAGAAGTTGAAGCGCAAGGGCAGGGTGTTGCTGTCGTCGATGGCAAAATTGTTGAGAACCTGCACGTTGCAACAGCCCGCGAAATTCTGGCAAAAGCAGAGGCAATTTCAGCTTTGCAAGCGGGGTAAGCCAGCATGGGCTTTGTTCTTCTGATCCTTGGCGTGGCGCTGTGGTGGGCGGCACATCTGTTCAAACGCGTCGCACCTGAACGTCGAGCCGCGATGGGCGACGGGGGTAAAGGCGCCGTCGCTTTGGCCCTGGTCGCGTCGATCCTGCTGATGGTCTTCGGCTATCGTATGACCGATTTCATCTTTGTCTGGGCGCCGCCGACATTCCTGATCCACGTCAACAACCTGTTGGTGCTGATCGCGATCTACATGATGAGTCCTGCCGGTACAAAGGGACGGTTGTTGAACAAGCTGCGTCATCCGATGCTGGGCGGTTTCAAGCTGTGGGCCTTTGCGCATTTGCTGGTGAACGGCGATTTGGTGTCGATCATCCTGTTTGGTGGACTTCTGGCCTGGGCCGTGGTCGAAGTGATCGTGATCAACAAGTCCGAGCCCGAATGGACACCGGCTGAGCCTGGCACTTACGGCAAAGACGCGATGTTCTTTGTGGCTTCAATCGTGCTGCTGGGGATTATCGGTTATATCCATGGGCTGGTCGGTCCGTCTCCTTTCGGCTCATAGGGACCTGATAGATGGCAAAACTCTATCGTTTGTTGACCGAGGAAGACACATCGGCCTTCTGCCACAAAGTGTCTGACGCGCTGGCCAAAGGGTGGGAGCTGTATGGCGACCCGACCTATGCCTTCGACATAGCAAACAACGTTATGCGTTGTGCGCAGGCCGTGACCAAAGAGGTCGAGGCGGACTATTCCCCTGAAATGAAACTGGGACAGCAGTAATGGCAAAAACAAATCCGGGACGTTTTTTCGAGGATTATTCCGTCGGGCAGGTGCTGCAACATGCGGTACCGCGTACAGTGACCGAGGGAGAGCGCGGCTTGTATCACGCGCTCTATCCTGCGCGTCATGCCCTGTATTCGTCGGACGAATTTGCCCGGGATTGTGGTTTGCCGGAAAGCCCGATTGATGATCTGGTCGCCTTCCATCTGGTTTTCGGCAAAACCGTACCGGATGTTTCGTTGAACGCGGTTGCCAATCTTGGCTACGCCGAGGGCCGCTGGCTGAAACCTGTGTACTCTGGAGATACCCTGCGCTCTGTGTCCGAGGTGATCGGGGTCAAGCAGAACTCCAACGGAAAAACTGGCGTCGTATGGGTGCGCACACGCGGGCTGAACCAGTTGGACGAGGTTGTGCTGGAATATGTTCGTTGGGTTATGGTGCGCAAAGCAAATGTCGACGCGCCGGCGCCCGAAACAGTTGTTCCCGAGTTGAAAAAGGTTCTTGATCCGCAGGATCTAATCGTGCCCGAGGGTCTTGATTTCTCGAACTACAATTTTGCTTTGGCGGGTGAGCCGCACGGCTGGGGCGACTACGACATCGGTGAGACCATCGACCATGTGGACGGTGTCACCGTGGAAGAGGCAGAGCACATGCTGGCCACACGCCTGTGGCAAAACACGGCCAAAGTGCATTTCGACCTGACGTTCCGGCCCGAAGGCAGGCTGATCTATGGAGGTCATGTTATTTCGATGGCGCGGACCCTGTCGTTCAATGGCTTGGCAAATGCGCAGATGATCGTTGGCCTGAACGGCGGCGCACATGCAAACCCTTGTTTTGCAGGAGATACCATCAAGGCGTGGTCCGAAGTTCTGGACAAAGCGGAAACCGGCGTACCAGGCGTGGGTGCGATTCGGCTGCGATTGGTGGCAACCAAAGGGGGCGCTCCGTTTGCATTGAAGAACGACGAGGGACGGTATTTGCCCGATGTTCTTCTGGATCTCGATTATTGGGCGCTTATGCCGCAATAAGAGTTCTGACGGTTATGTGAACCACTTGCGTGTTAGCCGTGCTAGGTTTGCACCATGCACTTTCTGCGCGCGATATCGGCCGGCGTCTGCCTGGCCCCGGCGGCTCAGGCCTGTGATCTGGCTTTGGCCTTGGCTGTGGATGTGTCCGGCTCGGTCGATAGCAGCGAATATCGGATCCAGATGGACGGGCTAGCTACCGGACTGCGCGACCCGATTGTATCCGAAGCTTTGGTGCAGGGGCAGGCACAGTTGATGCTGGTACAATGGACGGGGTCGTCGCGTCAGCAGATAACGATCCCTTGGACCCGTATCGACAGTTTCGCAGCTTTGGATCGGTTTGCGGATCAAGTTTCTGCTGATCCGCGTATCTGGCGGAATTTTTCAACCGCGATTGGGGAAGCGCTTCAAACAACGCTCGATTCATTCGAGCCGGTTTCTCACTGCGCCCGGCATCTGATCGATTTGTCAGGTGACGGGGTATCCAATGAAGGGGTCGAGCCGACGCAAGTTCACGCGGCCTTGCGAGATCGAGGCGTTGTGGTCAATGCCTTGGCCATAGAGGAAAGCGAACCGGATCTGACGGCCTATTTCTTTGAGAATGTCATCGTGGGTGAGGGTGCTTTTGTCGTTTCGGCAGCAGGGTTCGCGGACTATCCGGAACGAATTCGCAGAAAACTGCTGCGCGAAGTGACGCAGCAAACCGCAGAGCTGAAGTGACATGACAAAAGATTCGTGATCACATCCGTTTGCCTTTGAAAACGCTAACATTGATAATGAGGAATATAATATGTGATCACGACATTATTTTGTGTGATCACATATGGGGAATATCAACTGATTTGACGTGGATTTGCTGTTTTTTGCAACCGCAGCACGTGACAGTGTCGCAAAAAACAGTAAAACGTTCGGTAGCCAACCGAAAAGGAGCCGCCATGGCCGATGTAAATCGGGGCAACCGCCCACTTTCGCCGCATCTGTCGATCTATCGTCCTCAGCTGACGTCGGTCACTTCCATCCTGACACGCATCACTGGTAACGCACTCCTACTGGCGGCGTTGTTGATTGTTTGGTGGTTTCTGGCCGCAGCAACCTCGCCCGAGGCGTTCGCCGTGGCGAATGGCGTGATTACCTCGGTGCTTGGGGATCTGGTTATGGCTTTGTCCGTTTGGGGCCTGTGGTATCACACGCTGGCGGGCGTGCGGCATCTGATCTGGGACAACGCGGTTGGCTTGGACCTTCCCACAGCGACCAAGCTGGGTTGGGCCGTCGTCATCGGATCGGTTGTGTTGACCCTTCTGACCCTTGTCATCGTCGCGTGATTGGAGGCCTGACATGCGTTATCTGACCGACCGCAAACGCGCCGCTGGCCTTGGCTCGGCAAAATCCGGCACATCCCATTTCTGGGCGATGAAAGTCAGCTCGGTGGCGTTGCTGATCCTTGTGCCGCTGTTTGTCTTTACATTTGGCCCGGTTCTGGGTCAGCCGTTCGATGCGGTGCTCGAATATTACTCGCGGCCGTTCCCAGCCATCGTTGCAGCGTTGACGCTGGCAGTTGGCTTCAAGCACTTCGCAGACGGTGCGCAGGTGATGCTTGAGGACTACGTTCACGGCACGCTCGAAAAGGTCCTGATTATTCTGGTGACTTGCCTGTCTTATGGCGCGGCAGCGGCTGGCATTTTCGCCATCGCGCGCATTGCCCTTTAACTCCCGGAGCTGAAAGAAATGGCTGCATACGAATACGAAACGCATGACTATGACGTGGTCGTTGTCGGTGCCGGTGGGGCCGGTCTGCGGGCGACCTTGGGCATGGCGGAACAGGGATTGCGCACCGCGTGTGTTACAAAGGTTTTCCCAACCCGTTCGCACACAGTGGCGGCTCAGGGTGGTATCGCGGCGTCCTTGTCGAATATGGGCCCGGATCACTGGCAGTGGCACATGTATGACACGGTCAAAGGGTCGGACTGGTTGGGTGACACCGACGCGATGGAGTACCTCGCGCGCGAAGCGCCCAAAGCCGTGTACGAATTGGAGCATTACGGCGTGCCCTTCAGCCGCACCGAAGAAGGCAAGATCTATCAGCGCCCATTCGGTGGTCATACGACTGAGTTTGGCGAAGGCCCCGCTGTACAGCGCACCTGTGCTGCCGCCGACCGGACCGGTCATGCGATCCTGCACACGCTGTATGGTCAATCGCTGAAAAACAACGCCGAGTTCTACATCGAATATTTCGCCATCGACCTGATCATGTCCGAGGATGGGCAATGTCAGGGTGTCGTCTGCTGGAAGCTGGACGACGGCACGATGCATGTCTTCAACGCCAAGATGGTTGTTCTGGCGACAGGCGGCTATGGCCGGGCATATTTCAGCGCGACTTCGGCCCATACCTGTACCGGTGACGGTGGCGGTATGGTGGCCCGCGCAGGTCTGGCCCTGCAGGATATGGAGTTCGTGCAGTTCCACCCGACCGGCATCTACGGCTCGGGCTGTCTGATCACCGAAGGTGCGCGCGGCGAGGGTGGCTATCTGACAAACTCGGAAGGCGAGCGGTTTATGGAGCGTTATGCGCCCCAGTACAAAGACCTCGCGCCGCGTGACTATGTCTCGCGCTCGATGACGATGGAGATTCGCGAAGGCCGCGGTGTCGGCGCGGAAGGGGATCACATCCACCTGAACCTGTCGCATTTGCCTGCTGAAGCTCTGGCAGAGCGTTTGCCGGGTATCTCGGAAAGTGCAAAGATTTTTGCGGGTGTCGACGTGACCAAGGAACCAATCCCGGTTCTGCCGACCGTTCACTACAACATGGGTGGCATTCCGACCAACTATTGGGGTGAGGTTCTGAACCCCACCGCCGACGACCCAACGGCTGTTGTCCCCGGCTTGATGGCCGTGGGTGAAGCGGGTTGTGCCTCGGTCCACGGTGCGAACCGTCTGGGGTCTAACTCGCTGATCGACCTCGTGGTGTTTGGCCGCGCCGCCGCGATCCGCGCTGGCAAAGTCGTGGATGCCGAAGCGCCGAACCCGGTTCTGAATCAGGCGTCGGTCGACAAAGCCTTTGATCGGTTCGAAGCGGTCCGCAATGCCAGCGGCTCGGTCCCGACGGCAGAATTGCGGCTTGAGATGCAGAAAACCATGCAAGCCGATGCCGCTGTGTTCCGTACGGCCAAAACTATGGCCGAGGGCGTTGAAAAGATGACGGCGATTGCCGCTAAGATGGACGATCTGCAAGTCACTGACCGGTCTCTGGTATGGAACAGCGATCTGATGGAAACGTTGGAACTGGCCAACCTGATGCCCAACGCGTTGGCGACCATCGTCGGTGCTGAGGCCCGTAAGGAATCCCGTGGTGCCCACGCGCACGAGGACTTCAGCGAGCGTGACGATGAAAACTGGCGCGTTCACACGGTCAGCCGGGTTAAGGGCAACGCAGTTGAGCTGAGCTATCGCCCGGTCATCGTTGATCCGCTGACGACCGAGGACCAAGGCGGTATTAGCCTGCAGAAAATCGCGCCCAAAGCGCGGACGTTCTAAGGGCAGGGAAAGCAGGCAATGACGCACAAGCGCCAAATACCCGTGATCCTGATGCAGGCAATCAGCCTGCGGATGGCGCGTGCGTGGTGCTTGTCATGACGGTCGAAGTTTTGAAGTCGGGGTCAAGCGATCCAAAGATAATCCTGATCGGGTTGAATCGCTGTGCGACGACCTCGTTTCACAAGCTGTTCCATAACAGCGGAATCCCATCCGTGCATTGGGAAGATGAGCAAGGCCAAAACCTTGCGCATCGCATGATGACCAATATTGCCATGGGGCGCAGGCCCTTGGATGGGTTCGGCGCGGTAAGGGCCTTCACCGACATTGCCTTTGTCAATTCGCGCTTCATGCTGGACGGTTCGCGTTTCTTTCGCGAGCTGCACGCGGCTTATCCAAGCGCATACTTTTTGCTGAACACGCGCAATCGCGAGGATTGGATCAACTCAAGGGCCAGCCATTCCAGTGGCGGCTATCTGGAGCGGTGCTGCAAGGCCAACGGACAGACAGCTAATGAGGTGAAACAGGGTTGGGCGCATATGTACGATGTGCACCACACCGAGGTCGAAACCTATTTCGACGGAAATCCTCGCTTCCTGCGCTATGATATCGACAAAGATGACCCACAACGCGTTGCGGACTGGCTCTCGCCGGATTTCGACGTGAACATTGCCCACTGGGGGCATTATAATCGAGGGGCGTCTGATCGCGCCCGGACAGGCTGAAAGGCGGCCTTGTGCTGAATGGAGAATTGACATGGTTCAACTGACCCTGCCCAAGAATTCCCGGATTACCACCGGCAAGACCTGGCCCAAGCCGGACGGTGCCACCAATGTGCGCAAGTTCCAGATCTATCGCTGGAACCCCGATGACGGTCAGAACCCGCGTGTTGATACCTATTTCGTCGACATGGATACATGCGGCCCGATGGTTCTGGACGCGCTGATCAAGATCAAGAACGAGATCGACCCAACGTTGACCTTCCGCCGGTCTTGCCGCGAAGGCATCTGTGGCTCTTGTGCGATGAATATCGACGGGATCAACACGTTGGCCTGCATTTACGGCATGGACGAGATCAAGGGCGACGTGAAGATCTATCCGCTGCCGCATATGCCAGTGGTCAAGGACCTGATCCCTGATCTGACCCATTTCTATGCGCAGCATGCTTCGATCATGCCTTGGCTGGAAACCAAGACCAACCGTCCCGCGAAGGAATGGAAGCAGTCGATTGAGGACCGCAAGAAACTGGATGGTCTCTATGAATGCGTGATGTGCGCCAGCTGCTCAACCTCGTGCCCCAGCTATTGGTGGAACGGTGACCGGTATCTTGGCCCCGCCGCGTTGCTGCATGCGTATCGCTGGATTATCGACAGCCGCGATGAGTCCACAGGCGAACGTCTGGATGAGCTGGAAGATCCGTTCAAGCTGTATCGCTGTCACACCATCATGAATTGCGCCAAGACCTGCCCCAAAGGTCTGAACCCGGCCAAGGCGATTGCTGAAATCAAAAAGATGATGGTCGAACGCGCTGTTTAAGCGCCACTGCGTTTTGCGATAAACGCATGCCCAACTTGCAAAATTAGGCGATGCGGCCTTGGCTGCGTTGCCTTATTTTTGGGGCAGGGAGGAGTGATGAGATTAAGCTAGGATCACTCCAATGAGCAAAGACACTTCCAAACAAAAAACCGACGCCCAAGAAGCGTTGGAACTGCTTGAGCAGGCATGGGCGTATTACGTGCCAGAACTCGTGAAAGCTGACAAAGAACCTGAGTTGTTCGAATACGCAAACGCAGCCTGATACGGGCCGTAAGACTTGAATTACGACTGCTAATCGGCAAAGCAAGGCAATGCCTGTTCTTCTGCTTCTGTTGGCGGCCGGTGTATTCGGATATTTTGTCTGGCGCGCCCGTCATTCTACGCTGACGCGTAATTGTCGGTGGCGCCAAGACAAAAGCCATGGTGTCTGGCGGTGTGGCTTCTGCGGCGCTGAAATCACTTCTCAGGACCAGCCTTTGCGGTGTTTGAGGGCGCGCGACAACTAATTATCTGCTTTTCGCAGGCAGAGTTATGCGCCAGTCTGCATCGCATGACACGTTCTGAACGCCCTGTCCCCGTTCCCGAAGATGCTGAGGCGCGTCGCGCGCTGGCCCCCGTAATCTGCTACCCGAACGACGCATTACCGCGACCTGATGTGTCGTGGATGCGAACCCTGCGCCAAGGCGCAATCAAAACCGGCGAGGTTCTGGTTCCCCCGCGCGATGCGCGCTGTTTTGAGGTGCCGGCAGGGCATTTCTTTCGAATTACGTCCGTCGAAGGCCCACAGGTCGGTGATTTGAACATATGGAACCGCAATGACCTGTCCGAACGGTTCTATTCAGGTAAAACCCGCGCCTTGCATGGAACGCATCTGACCACCGGAGAACAGATGTGGTCCAGTTTTCCCCATCTGCGCCCTATGGCCACGATCATTGAAGACACACTGGAATGGTACGGAATCGACGTCTTTGGCGGGTCGGTCCATGACGTTATTGGTACGCGGTGTGATCCGTATACGGGCAACCTGTTGTCGGGTACGCAATACCACCACTGCTGCCATTCAAACCTGACCCGCGCGCTTGCGGATCATTTGGATCTTCCGCTGACCGAAGCTGAACTTGCAGTGCATGACGTGCTGAATGTCTTTATGTGCACCGGGTTTACCCGCGATACGGGTCAATATTTTATGAAGGCCTCACCTGTGCGCCCCGGTGATTATCTTGAATTCTTTGCCGAAATTGATCTGCTTGGCAATCTGAGCGCCTGCCCAGGCGGGGATTGTTCGTCCGAGCATTCCTCGGACACGGCGGCCTGTTTCCCGCTGCTGGTCGAAACATTCGCACCCGCTGAAGGTGATTTGAAAGGTTGGGAAAGCCCGGCGCGCAATGGTTATGATCGCACGCATGGGCGATAAATCCGACAGGCACCTGGTGGTGCCTGCCATTTGTCAGGTGTTCGGGAAAGCCGCCTGAAGGGCGATTTCCACCATGTCACCAAAGCTCCGCTCGCGCTCAGACGACGGCAGAGCTTCTCCGGTCAAAAGGTGATCGGAAACAGTGAGTACAGCCAAAGCCCTGCACTTGTGGCGTGCCGCCAAGATGTACAGTTCTGCGGCTTCCATCTCGACGCCCAGAATGCCGTGACGCACCATCTGTTCGTTCAGATCGGGGCGCTCGTCATAAAAGACATCGGAGGAGTAGATTCCACCAACATGCGTTGGCGTCCCCTTTGCCGCTGCTGCCGCTGTCGCAGAATGCAACAACTCCCAATCAGCGCAGGGGGCAAAGTTCAACTCTTTCATGATGCCGCGCGACGGAGTGCTGAGCGTGGTGGATGTCATCGCCAGAATAACGTCGCGCAGTTTCACACTGTCCTGCATGCCGCCACATGAACCGATACGGATCAGGGTTTTTGCACCGTAATCACGGATCAATTCATTCACGTAAATGGAAAGAGAGGGCATCCCCATGCCGCTGCCCTGAATCGTTACAGGATGTCCTTTCCAATTGCCGGTAAAACCAAGCATTCCCCGAACGTCATTGACCTGTTTTACATCGGTCAAAAAAGTCTCTGCAGCCCATTTTGCCCGATAAGGGTCTCCGGGCAAAAGAACGGTTTCTGCGATTTCGCCTTTTTCGGCACCAATGTGAATGGTCATTTGTTCAACTTATCCTGATCAAATTTCCAATTCAGAAATATCGGATCCCGCATTCAAGGCGTCATGCACCCATTGGGGTTTGCGCCCACGACCTGACCACGTCTGGTCCGGGTTCGACGGATTGCGATATTTCGCTTTCGTTTTAGGCGCTTTTCCGCCACGAGGCGCGTCGCTGGACAATTCAGACAGCGAAAAACCAAACTCTGCCGCTGCTTTTTCAGCAGCCTTCAAAGCCGCACTCCGCTCGCGTTTTTCGGCGCTTACAAGCGCTTTGTCTATATCGTCACGTAAAGCCAACAGCTCTTTTCGCGACATTTGTTCGAGATTGATCCCCATCAGTCTTCTCCGATTGAATTAAAATACGGTGCGTATTGGCGCGCACCGTATTTCCAAAAACAGGATTATTCCATCCCAAAGATTTCAAGGACAGAAACGGGGAAAAAAGAAAGAAAAGGCTCAGTTATTCAGCAGCAAGTGTTTTGTGGTCTGCCAAAACAACGATATCGCCCATAATTGCGTTCAATTCAAAGTTCTTAGGGGTGTAAACCTTGGCCACCCCCATGGCTTTCAATTTTTCGGCATCTTCATCAGGGATAATCCCGCCGACAACAACCGGTATATGGGACAGCCCCGCCTTTTGCAGACGCGCCAATACATCTTCGACCAGTGGCAGGTGGCTGCCGGATAGAATAGATAAGCCGATTACATGCGCGTCGTCTTCGCGTGCAGCATCCACGATTTCCTCTGGCGTTAGGCGGATGCCTTCATAGCTGATGTCCATGCCGCAATCACGGGCGCGGAAGGCGATCTGTTCAGCGCCGTTGGAATGGCCATCCAATCCCGGTTTGCCGACCAGAAACTTGAGGCGGCGGCCCAGTTTGTCACTGACCGCGTCGACCGCAGCGCGCAGATCGTCCAACCCTTCGGTTTTGTTCGAAACCGAGCCTGAAACACCGGTTGGGCCACGATACGTACCGTAGACTTTGCGCATCTCTTCCGCCCATTCGCCTGTGGTGACGCCCGCCTTGGCGGCGGCAATGGACGGCTCCATCACGTTTGCTCCGGTTTGCGCGGCCTCCCGCAGCGCGGCCAGGGCATTTGCAACAGCCGAGTCGTCCCGTTCAGCGCGCCAGGAGTTCAGGCGGTCGATCTGTTCCTGTTCAACAGCTGGATCGACAACCATGATGCCGCCATCTTCGGTCTGCAAAGGTGAAGCTTCACCTTCGATCCATTTATTTACTCCAACAACGACGGTTTCGTTCCGTTCAATACGGTTCAGCCGATCTGCGTTTGAGTCCACCAGGCGGGATTTCATGTACTCGATCGAGGCCACCGCGCCACCCATCGAATCAAGGTTCGCCAACTCGGCCCGCGCGCCTGTTTTCAACTCTTCGACTTTGGCATCGACGGCGGGGTTGCCATCGAACAGGTCGTCGAATTCCAGTAGGTCGGTTTCATAAGCCAGGATTTGCTGCATCCGCATCGACCATTGCTGATCCCAGGGGCGCGGCAGCCCAAGCGCCTCGTTCCAGGCAGGCAATTGCACCGCACGCGCACGCGCGTTTTTCGACAGCGTCACGGCCAGCATTTCGATCAGGATGCGATAGACGTTGTTTTCAGGCTGTTGTTCGGTCAGACCCAACGAGTTCACCTGCACCCCATAGCGGAATCGGCGGAATTTCGGATTCTCGACACCATAGCGTTGTTGCAGAATCTCATCCCAAAGATCGACAAATGCGCGCATCTTGCACATTTCGGTGACAAAGCGGATGCCCGCGTTCACGAAAAACGAAATACGGCCACACAAGGCTGGGAAATCCTCTGCCGGAACGCGCGGGCGCAATTCGTCCAACACCGCGATGGCGGTGGCCAACGCATAGGCCAGTTCCTGTTCTGGTGTCGCGCCCGCTTCTTGCAGGTGGTACGAGCACACATTCATCGGGTTCCACTTGGGAACGTTGGTATAGCAATACTCGGCCACGTCCGCGATCATCTTAAGCGACGGTTTGGGCGGGCAAACATAGGTGCCGCGGCTCAGATATTCCTTGATCAGGTCATTTTGCACCGTGCCCTGCAATTTCGACACATCTGCGCCTTGCTCTTCCGCGACGGCGATATAAAGCGCCAAAAGCCATGGGGCGGTAGCGTTGATGGTCATCGAGGTGTTCATCTGCTCTAGCGGGATCTGGTCGAACAGAACCCGCATGTCGCCCAGATGACAAACAGGAACGCCCACTTTGCCGACTTCACCGCGTGCCAAGGTGTGGTCGCTGTCATAGCCCGTTTGCGTGGGCAGATCGAAAGCCACGGACAGGCCGGTTTGCCCTTTCGCCAGGTTCCCCCGATAAAGTGCGTTCGAGGCTTTGGCCGTGGAATGACCGGCATAGGTTCGGATGAGCCAAGGGCGATCTTTCTGCGTCTGCGTCATAGGGGGCCTCGTGTTTCAGTGGGCAATAAAATTACGTCTTGAGGTTCTAAAGCGCAATTTTCGGGATATGTCAATTCGCTGCGTTGCGGCATCCTTCAATTGTTCAGATTGTGGGCAGTTGCGATTGGTGGCAATGTGCCGCCATGACGCAAACCGTGGAACTTCCGCTTTGGCTTTTCCTGCTGATCGTGGTCTTTGCCATGGTCACTTTTGCTTCGCATTTTCTGTTTCCTTCAGTGCGATGGTTTTTTCGCCGTAGATTGGAACGCGCCGTTTCGCGCCTGAATCAAAGGCTTCAACGTCCCATTCAACCGTTCAAGCTGGCGCGGCGTCATGACATGATCCAGCGGCTGATTTACGACCCTCAGGTCGGGCAGGCGGTTCAACAACACGCGCAGGACGAAGGCATTCCCGAGGCAGTCGCCTTTGAAAAAGCGCGCCGCTACGCGCGCGAGATTGTCCCGTCGTTTTCTGCCTTTGCCTATTTCAGCTTTGCCATTCGGCTCGCCCGTCTGCTGAGCAATACGTTTTACGAGGTCCGACTCGGGTACAAGGACGAGGCTGCGATCAAGAACATCGACCCGGATGCGACCGTGGTTTTTGTGATGAACCATCGCAGCAATATGGACTATGTGCTTGTGACCTATCTGGCGGCACAGCAGTCGGCCTTGTCTTATGCTGTCGGAGAATGGGCGCGCGTTTGGCCGCTAAGCCGTTTGATCCGTGCAATGGGAGCGTACTTCATTCGGCGCAAATCAGGCAGTGAGCTCTATAGGCAGGTGTTGTCCTGCTATGTGCGCCACGCGACCGAAGCGGGTGTGACGCAGGCCATGTTCCCGGAAGGCGGTTTAAGCCTGACCGGCGCACTGGGTCGCCCAAAGCTGGGTTTGCTGAAATACATTATGGACGGAACTTCGCCTGAAGGCCGCGACGTCGTATTCGTTCCTGTGGCGTTGAATTATGATCGGGTGCTTGAAGATACCATCCTGACCCGTGCGGCTTTGGGGTCCGAGCGTAGGTTTCGCGCTCGGATTGGCGTGATCTCGCGCTGGATCCTCAAGCAGATCTGGCGGCGCCTAATCGGGCGGTACAAGCGGTTTGGCGTTGCCTCTGTGCGATATGGGGTGCCCATTTCGCTAAAGGAATTTCGCGCCGTGAATGATGACGATGTCATGACGGATCTGGCCCGGGAATTGATGCAACGCATCGGGCAAGCGATCCCGCTGGTTCCGGCCCCTGCGGCGTGCCTGTTGTTGCAACAGAAAGGTTCTTCATCTGAAGAGGTCGTTCGTTCCCAAATACTTTCTATGCTGGCCGAAGACGGTCATGCGTCAGACCAAGACGAAGCGGCGGTTGAAAATGCCCTGAATCAGTTGGTCGAGCGCAGGATCTTAAGCCGCCAGGGGGACAATCTGGCCCTTTCAGGTCAAAGAGAGGATTTGCTGGAGTACTATGCAGCCTCAGCCCTAAACCACAGGGATTCTGAGAATACTGCGCTCGCAAAATAACTTTCTGCATCTGCTGGGTCATAAAATTACAAATATGAACCAAAAACGGTTGCATTATTACCCAGCGGTCAATATTCACAGTCTGTGAAGCACGCGATTCTGCGTTGCGGCAATGATATTGAGAATAGGAGGCCAGCATGGCTTTGGACACCGAAAGCGGTATCGCGTCGTACGAGGCACCCGAAAAGGACCTCTATGAAATGGGTGAGATCCCTCCGATGGGATTTGTTCCCAAGCAAATGTATGCCTGGGCCATCCGCAAGGAACGCCACGGCGAGCCGAACACTGCAATGCAACAGGAAGTGGTCGACGTACCCGAACTGGACAGCAACGAGGTGCTGGTTCTGGTGATGGCGGCTGGCGTAAACTATAACGGTGTCTGGGCCGCCCTGGGTCAGCCAATCAGCCCGTTTGATGGCCACAAAGCCCCCTATCACATTGCCGGTTCGGATGCGTCAGGCATTGTCTGGGCCGTTGGCGATAAGGTGAAGCGCTGGAAAGTCGGCGACGAAGTAGTCATCCACTGCAACCAGGACGATGGCGATGACGAAGAGTGCAACGGCGGCGATCCGATGTACTCGACCAGCCAAAGGATATGGGGTTATGAGACACCAGACGGCTCTTTCAGCCAGTTCACCCGCGTTCAGGCACAACAACTTATGCCGCGCCCCAAGCACCTGACCTGGGAAGAAGCTGCGTGCTACACACTGACGTTGGCGACCGCTTATAGGATGCTGTTTGGCCACGAGCCGCATGATCTGAAGCCGGGCCAGAACGTTCTGGTTTGGGGTGCGTCTGGCGGTCTTGGTTCTTATGCGATCCAGCTGATCAACACGGCCGGTGCGAATGCGATTGGTGTAATCTCGGACGAAAGCAAGCGCGATTTCGTTATGGGATTAGGTGCCAAGGGCGTGCTGAACCGTAAAGACTTCAACTGTTGGGGCCAATTGCCCACGGTAAACACGCCGGAATATGCCGAATGGTTCAAAGAAGCCCGCAAGTTCGGCAAGGCGATTTGGGACATCACCGGCAAGGGCAACAACGTGGATATGGTGTTTGAACACCCCGGTGAAAGCACGTTCCCGGTCTCGACCTTTGTTGTCAAAAAAGGTGGTATGGTCGTGATCTGCGCCGGTACAACAGGTTTCAACTGTACCTTTGATGTGCGCTACATGTGGATGCATCAAAAGCGCCTGCAAGGATCGCACTTTGCGCACCTCAAACAAGCGGCTGCTGCAAACAAGCTGATGGTTGAACGTCGCTTGGACCCCTGCATGTCGGAAGTGTTCACTTGGAACGATCTGCCAGAGGCGCACATGAAGATGCTCCGGAACGAACATAAGCCGGGGAACATGTCTGTCCTTGTTCAAGCGCCCCGCACTGGCCTGCGAACCCTGGAAGAAGTTCTCGACGCAGGTTGATCCCCATTTGGGTTGTAGACAAAAAAACACCCGCGAATCGCCTTACCGGTTCGCGGGTGTTTTGCGTTTTGACAAAGCCTTTCGGACTTTCAAACACTTACATTTTCCTCCCCCGCCATTTTTGGGGAGTAGAAACCGGTGAATAGGTCGAAAAAGATTATACATGTTATGGTTGTGTTAACGCTTCGTTAACTGTTTCAGAGAGACCCTAATGGCGCAGAATGAGTGGATATTGGACGTATTGTCGGATCTCAATGCTTTCGCCGTTGCGAACGGGTTGAGCGCGCTTGCCGAGCAGCTGGATGACACAAGGCTGATCGCGGCGGCCGAGATTGCGTCCCTGAAGAACGAGGCACGAGCGCCCGCGGATGGGAACAGAAGTCGAATTGGGTCAAATCCTTCAGGATTTGGAAAACACCAACACGCTTGAAGAGCTCAGCAATGTTGCAGAGCAATTACGTGGTATTCTTCAGGTCGAACATCTGACCTATCACTGGGTCGATGGTGCTGGTGATCAGTACGGTTACACCACATATTCAGATGCTTGGGACGAACGCTATCGGGACAAGAATTACCATCGTATTGATCCGGTTATTCTTGGGTGTTTCCAAAGATTTCATCCGGTTGACTGGAAATCTCTGGACTGGTCGAGCAGGATTGCAAAGTCCTTTCTTGAAGATGCCAGAAACCACGGTGTTGGCAATCAGGGCTATTCCATTCCGATCCGGGGCCCGAACGGGCAGTTTGCCCTATTCACAGTAAACCACAGTTGCGATGATCGGACCTGGCAGCGCTTTATTTCCACCTTCGGGCGAGACTTGATCCTTGTTGCGCATTTTATCAATCGCAAAGCGCTTGAGTTCGAAGAGGACAGGCAGCCGGATTCCAAACGTAATCTGTCTCCACGGGAAATTGACGCGATCACCCTTTTGGCTTTGGGATACAGCCGGGCTCAAGTGGCGCATTCTCTGTCGATATCAGAGCATACGCTGCGGGTTTATATCGAAAGCGCCCGATCCAAATTGGGCGCTCATAACACAACTCATGCAATCGCAACCGCACTTAGCCGAGGCTTAATAGTGGTTTAAGGCCAGCGCGCACCCCACACGCAACATTAACCACGACTCTGTACCCCTTTCGTTCCTGCACAGGACGACAAGGGGAACAAGTCATGTTGCGTTATTTATATGCCGATGAGTTGCACAGATTTCCAACTCTGGCAGAGGGGATGTTCAAGGATCGAGCGGATCAGTTCAAAACCCGGCTGGGGTGGGATGTCCACGTCAATGAACAGGGGGAAGAGCGGGATGAGTATGATGCGCTCAACCCGCTCTATGTCATCTGGGAAGAGCCGGACGGCCGTCATGGCGGGTCGATGCGGGTGTTGCCGACAACGGGTCGGGTGATGATCAACGAGGTGTTTGGGCATCTTAACGGTGGCAAACCCATTTGCATCCCGCTGATCTGGGAAGTTACACGGTTTTGCCTGTCACGCGACGCAGGCCCGCATACGGCTGGGGCCATTATGCTGAGCGGGGGTGAAATGATGGAGGGTTTTGGGCTGACACACATCGCCGGTGTGTTTGATGCGCGTATGATCCGTATCTATCGCCTGATCGGCTCATCGCCCGAGGTTCTGGGCACCCAGGGCAGCGGGCGGGATCAGATCTCGGTCGGGTTGTGGCCTTACTCTGCAGATGACTGCAACCGCGTGGCGGAGCGCGTGGGCATCCCACGCGAACTGTCACGCCTTTGGTTCAACACGGCTTTTGGGCCCAAAAAGCAGCACCGATTTGCACTGTCCGCCTGAGCGGCTGAAATCGCCATTCCGCATCTGGTGATGGTCGGCGCGGCCCTGTAGGGTCGCGCCATGTCTTTGCAAAATGTAACCTTCTCGGATGATCAGGCCGCCGCATTTGACAGCATCGCCGAGATGCTGCGCGCGGCGGGTGTCGATCTGGAAGATGACGCACTTCTTAAGCTGCCGGGGGCAGGAAAATCCGGTGTAATGGCCGTGATCGGCAAGGCTGGTTCGGGTAAAACGCTACTGTTGGCCGAACTGTACAAGGCGCTGGCTGAGACCGGGGTACAGGTCGTGTCCGGTGACTATGAAAGCCGGAAATCCAGGGATAAGCGCAGTCTTGCCATTCTGGCCCCAACAAACAAGGCTGCAAGCGTTCTGCGCCTGCGAGGTGTGCCAGCCACGACAATTCATCGCATTCTCTACACGCCGGTGTACGACCCGGAATACGAGCGCATCGCTGAATGGCTGGCGGGCAACGATGAACGCCCCGAGATTGAAGGACTGACAGATGAAGCCCTGGATCGGGCTGCGGCGTTTTACGAAAACAACAAGTCCATGCCCGGGGCACTGGCCGCAGCCGGTTTGCGGGGATCAGATTTCATCACTGGGTGGAAGCGACGCGACGAACCTTTGGACATCGGATTTGTCGACGAAGCGTCGATGCTGGATGATCGTCAATTCGAGGATCTGAAAGAGATTTTTCCAACCCTTCTGTTATTCGGTGATCCGGCGCAGCTGGCACCGGTGAACCAGTCGGGCAGCATGGTTTTTGAAGCCTTGCCCGAGCCCCGAAAGCTGACGCTTCAACGGGTTCACAGGCAGGATGCGGACAACCCGATTCTCGATCTGGCCCATGCTCTGGCAGACCCCGAAATGGGGTTTGAAGACTTCGAGCGTTTGGTCGAAGAGACAGCCCGCCGTGACGACAGGGTGGTCTGGGGGCAGCGGGTCGAGGTCGACCTGATGGCGCGCAGCCCGGTTTTGGTTTGGCGCAATGCAACACGCATTCGACTTATTCAGGCGTTCAGGAACGTCCATGGCGCACCAGAGACCGAGCTGTTGGAGGGGGAACCGCTAATTTGCGACGGGATCGAACTGCCTTTAAAACATCGCAAGAAACGGCTGGATCTTGAGGCGCGCGGGCTGATCAAGGGGGCTCAGGTTGTGTATCTGGGGCCGGGGCGAAAACCGGGGTTTTCGCGATTGCACGTTATGGGGGCCGAAGACCCTCAGGTCAGCGCTGCGTCGATTGTACAAATCGAAAAACCGAACGAGGAAGAGCCATTCATTCCTTTTGCCGCGCGTATGGGCGCAACGTTCCTGCACGGTGCGGCGGTTACGATCCACAAGGCGCAGGGCTCGCAATGGGATACGGTTCAAGTTTTTGCGCCTGACATCTACGCTGCGGCCCTAATGGGTCGGACCGAGGCCGGACAACCCTTGTGGAAACGTTTGGCCTATGTGGCGATCACTCGGGCGCAAGAGCGGTTGATTTGGGTGGTTCGCAACCGTTTATCAAAGCCAACATACCCGCTGCGGGTGGATGACTTACGGGCTGTACCAGCGGCGTCGCTGACATTGGAGGCGGAAGAGACATGACATCCATAATTGTGACGGGCGCAAGCTCTGGCATTGGTCTGGCCACCGCCGAATTGTTTCTGGTCCAAGGGTGGACGGTTGGCATGCTGGCACGCAGTGCGGACAAGTTGAATGCCCTGGCACAGAAACATGCCAACGCAGTTTCGTTGCCTGCTGATGTCACCGATCCTGAAGCTGTGAAGACCGTGTTCCGCAAGTTCGCGAACAAGGTTGGGCGTCTGGACGTCTTGTTCAACAACGCAGGAATCTTTGCTCCGGGTGGCACGATTGACGAGATCGCGCTTGAGGATTGGTACCAAAGCGTCAACGTCAACCTGAACGGTATGTTCCTGTGCGCTCGCGAAGCCTTTGGCATCATGCGGCATCAGGACCCTCAGGGTGGACGGATCATCAATAACGGCTCCATTGCCGCCCATGTTCCGCGTCCGAACTCTGTGCACTATTCAGCGACAAAACACGCAATTACCGGACTGACCCGCAGCCTGTCTCTGGACGGGCGGTCCTTTGGAATTGCCTGTGGCCAGATCGACATCGGGAACGCCCGCACACAGATGGTTCAGGGTCTTGTCGACGCCGCGCAGGCGGCAGGGGACACGCCTGACCCGACTATGGCTGTTGAGGACGCAGCACGGTCAGTTATGCATATGGCAACCTTGCCGCCCGAGGCGAACGTTCAGTTCATGACCGTCATGGCCACGACCATGCCTTACATCGGCAGGGGATGAAGGTTACTTTTCGCGCAGCAAACGGAAAGCCGTCGAGGCACCCCAGCCTGCCGCAATCGCAATAACCAGCGACATCAAGCCATACCAGACAGGTTGCTGGCGCGACATGTTGTACAGAAACCGTTCCAGGCCGACTTTGCGGACATCAATGGTTGTTTCGTAGTGCGAAACTACCTCTCCACCGCGCGTCAGGAAGATACGGGCGACATAGTCCCCCTCTGTCAGGTCTGCAGGCATGTCGATTGAGGTGCGGAACAGGGTTTGTTCGTCTACAGCCACCGTGTCTTCGCGGATGGAATACAGCTTTTCTTCCTCGCGGATGCGAACCACTGCATCTGCAAAATCCTGCGCTCCGCGGATATGCATTGCGGCACCAACAGAGCGGATCGCACGCTCGATCGATACACGATAGCGCAGGTCATCGGTGTCGCTGAGAATTTCGTTTAATGGTCCGCTGGTTGCGACAGCGTAGAAACTGGGCGCAAGATCGACGAGGACGCTGTCGGTGTTCACCCAAATCCCCAGCTTTCGATCCTTACGGCGCACGGTGACAGGTTCGGATGGGCCGGCGACAGCAACGATGACCTCGACCGGTGGGCCGGACGGAATCGGGGTTTCCCGTTTGATGGCCCCGAAAATGAGAATCTCGGAGCCGTCAAAGGTCGCCGTGATTGCAACGCGATCCTGGCTAAGACCCAGGACAACTTGTTCTTCCGCTGCGGACACCGGAAGGCAGAACAGACAAAATGCGGCAATAAGTGAACGCAGCATCTTCAGTGTCCTCCACCTGTTCCGAGCGAGTAAAGCTCGGCAGGCTCCAGAAGCAGATCAAGCGCCAGTTTGCCGCAAACTGCCAGAACCAAAGCTGCCAGCAAAACGCGCAATTGTTCCGCTGGCATGCGCGCGCCAATAACAGTACCGATCTGCGCGCCGATCACACCGCCAACAAGCAGCAGTACTGCCAGAACGACGTCGACAGTGTAGTTGGTTGTGGCGTGAAGCATCGTGGTAAAGGCTGTCACGAAGATGATTTGAAACAGCGATGTGCCAACAACAACCTTTGTTGGCATACCCAGCAGATAAATCATGGCGGGCACCATGATAAAGCCGCCGCCAACACCCATGATTGCAGACAAAATGCCGACGAAAAGCCCAACTAGAACGGGTGGAATGACCGAAATATAAAGGCCTGATGTGCGAAACCGCATCTTGAAGGGCAGGGCGTGGATCCAGCCCCGCTGACGGCGTTTGGCGGGGGCGGCCCCACCCATTTTGGCCTTGCGCAGGGCCCTTAGACTTTCCACGAACATCAGGCTACCGATGACGCCAAGGAAAACCACATAACACAGCTTAACCAGCAGATCGACCTGACCCAGACTCTTGAGATAGTTGAAAACAACCACACCCAAAGCAGCGCCTATAAGACCTCCGATCAGCAACACAGTTCCCATCCTGAGGTCCACGGTTTTTCGTCGGAAATGCGCCAGTACACCGGAAAAGGACGATGCCACAATCTGATTGGCTTCGGTCGCAACAGCGACAGCTGGCGGAATGCCAATGAAGAACAGCAGCGGCGTCATAAGAAAGCCCCCACCGACCCCGAACATTCCGGACAAGACGCCAACCATTCCGCCCAAACCAAGCAGGAGGAATGCGTTCACCGATACTTCGGCTATGGGCAGGTAGATGTACATATTACCGTCACTTTGTATTTTGCGTTTCCGCGCTGCCGCATGCGGTCAAATGATAAGCCATTGATGCAGTCTGTTGCATGTAGGTCATTGTCACATGCCTCCAGGCTCCATGAGCCAAAAGAAGTCTTCTGGATGCAAGGTGAGATCAATTCCGTTCCTGCCGGCACCGCCCAACATAAATGAAGGGCTGACAGAATCTTTGGTTATGGACAGGTAGACTTGCATACCCCCTTAGAGCGGGTGCGGCATGCAAAATCAACTCTGCATGCCGCTCTGCAGCGAACAGGACCCAGAATTGTTCCTGAACTGGACTTATCAGCGTTCCTTTACATAGGGTTCGCCACCTGCACGCGGGGGCACAGCTTTGCCAACGAATCCAGCCAGAATCACAACTGTCAGGATATAGGGCAGGGCATCCATGACCTGCACCGGGATCACGATCCCGCCCAGATCGATGTTCTGGAACCGCAGTGCGATGGCTTGCAAAAGGCCAAACAACAGGCAAGCCCACATGGCGTGCCAAGGGCGCCATTTCGCAAAGATGAGCGCCGCCAGCGCGATGAACCCGCGCCCAGCGGTCATTTCCTTGACGAACCCAGCTTGCAGGGCAGTGGCCAGATAGGCACCCGCGATACCGCACAAGACGCCACAGATGGCAACCGCCGCGAAACGCAGGCCAACCACGGACACGCCGGCTGTATCCACCGCCGCCGGGTTTTCGCCCACTGCCCGCAAGCGCAGGCCGAACCGTGTGCGATAAAGGACCCACCACGTCGCTGGAACCATCAGAAATGCCACATAGACCAGAATCGAATGACCCGAGAGCAATTCGGAATAAACCGGACCAACAATCGGTACACTGCTGAGCGATTCTGCAAACGGGAAATTGATGGGCTCGAACCGTCCTCCGCCAAAAAGGGACGGTGTACGCCCACCTTGCTGAAACCAGCTTTGGGCGATCAAAACGGTCAGCCCAGAGGCGAGAAAGTTGATGGCCACACCCGAGATGAGCTGATTGCCTCGGAAGGTGATTGACGCCAACCCGTGCAGCCCGGACAGTAACAACGAGGATGCGATACCAGCAAGCAAACCCAGCCAGACAGATCCCGTGACGGCTGCTATAGCTGCGGAAAAGAACGCCGCCATCAACATTTTGCCTTCGAGGCCAATGTCAAAAATACCTGCACGTTCCGAAAAAAGACCAGCCAGACACGCAAGAAGCAGGGGCGTGGACAGGCGGATCGTCGAATCCAGTACCTGGATGAGGGTAACGAAGAATTCCATCACTCAGCCCTCTTCCGCATGCCAAGGAAAAGTTTCTCAAGCGGCATGCGTACCATGTTGTCCAGCGCACCGGTGAACAAAATGACCAAGGCTTGAATAACCACGATCAGTTCACGCGGGATTTGTGTCCAAAGCGCCAGCTCCGCGCCGCCCTGATAAAGAAACCCGAACAACAGCGCCGCCAGGAAAACCCCAAACGGGTGTGACCGGCCCATCAGCGCGACGGCGATACCGATAAAACCAGCGCCTTCGGTTGGGTTCAGCACCAGACGTTCAGCCTCACCCATGACGTTGTTGATGGCCATCATGCCTGCCAATCCACCCGAAATCAGCATCGCAATGATAGTGATCCGCACAGGCGAAATGCCGGCGTAAACAGCACCCGTTTCAGAATGACCATAGGCTCGAATCTCATAGCCCAGCCGTGTCCGCCAGATCAGTGCCCAGACTACAAAACAGGCCAGAACTGCCACAAAGAACGAGATGTTGGCAGGCGCCCCCCGGAACACAACATTGTCTGCGGTCGAGAACATCGACTGGAAGCTCGGCAAGTGCGTGGCTTCTGGGAAGCGCGCCGTTGCAGGGTCCTGCGAGCCGGCCGGTTTCATGACATTCACCAGCATATAGTTCAGGACGGCGGCAGCGATGAAGTTGAACATGATCGTGGTGATCACGATATGGCTGCCACGCTTGGCTTGCAGATAGGCCGGTATTGCAGCCCAGGCAGCACCAAATAGGGCCGAAGCGGCGCAGGCAGCGAGCAAAGCAATGCTCCAGTGCGGCCACGGAATCGTAAGACAAATGATTGCGACACCAAGCCCGCCCAGCATGGCCTGACCCTCACCGCCGATATTGAACAGCCGGGCGTGAAAGGCGACGGCTACCGCAAGGCCGGTGAACATGAAGTTGGTCGCGTAGTAGAGCGTGTAGCCCCAACCATAGGTCGACCCCAGCGCGCCGGTTACCATCAGCTTAACAGCGTCAATCGGGTTTTCGCCGATGGCCAGAATCACCAACGCCGACAGGAATGCAGCCAAAAGTAAACTGATCAGTGGGATCAGGATCACATCGGCCCATTTGGGCATTTTTTCCATGTTACGCGGCCTCCCCCGCAACACCGGCCATCAACAGGCCCAGTTCTTTTTCATCTGTTTCGTGAGGCAGGCGTTCGCCCATGATGTGACCATCAAACATCACCGCAATCCGGTCGGATAGCGAAAATATCTCTTCCAGTTCGACCGAAACCAGCAGGATTGCCTTGCCCTGATCGCGCAGCGCAACGATCTGCTTGTGAATGAACTCGATCGCGCCGATATCTACGCCGCGCGTTGGTTGTCCGACCAGCAGAAGGTCTGGGTTCCGCTCAATCTCGCGCGCGACGACAATTTTTTGTTGGTTGCCGCCTGAAAAACTTTTGGCAGCCAGCCATGCGTCGGGCGGCCGGACATCGAATTTCTCGATCTTGGCCTCGGTATCGGCACGCAGGGCGGCATTGTCCATAAAGATACCGCGTTTATAAGCAGGGTCGCGGTGATAGCCGAAGGCGACGTTCTCCCACGCGTGGAAGTCCATAATCAAACCTTCACGCTGCCGGTCTTCCGGCACGTGCGCGATATGCTGGGCGCGGCGGGCCTGACCGTCCGAACCTGCGCCACTCAGCGCCAGAGGCTGACCGTTCAGTCTGATCGTGCCCTGACCCGGGCGCATACCGCCCAGAACTTCAAGCAACTCTGATTGACCGTTGCCAGCCACCCCGGCGATGCCGACGATTTCACCAGCGCGCACTGTGAGGTCGATCCCCTTGACCCTTTCCACACCAGCCGAGTCGAAAACGCTCAGCTTTTCAATTTCCAGGATGGGTTTGCCGGGTTTCGCAGGGACCTTGTCGACCTGCAACAGAACCTTGCGGCCTACCATCAGCTCGGCCAGCTCTTCAGGGCTGGTTTCGGACGTTTTGACAGTCGCAGTCATCTGCCCGCGTCGCATAACCGACACGGTGTCAGTGTTTTCCATGATCTCGCGCAGTTTATGCGTGATCACGATGATCGTTTTCCCCTCGGCCCGCAGGCGGTCGAGAATGCGGAACAACTGATCTGCTTCAGCCGGAGTCAGCACGCCGGTTGGTTCGTCCAAAATCAGTATCTCGGCCTTGCGATACAGTGCTTTCAGGATCTCGACACGCTGTTGCATGCCCACGCCAATTTCATCGATGCGCTTGTCAGGATCAACGAACAGCTCGTATTCTTCTTCCAGCTCTTTCAGCTCTTTACGGGCTTTGGCCAAAGATGGGGCCAGCAACCCGCCATCTTCGGCACCCAGAACGATGTTCTCCAGAACGGTGAAGTTTTCCACCAGCTTGAAATGCTGGAACACCATCCCGATGCCCGAGGCGATGGCTGCCTGGCTGTCCGGGATATCAGTCTTGGTACCGTTGATCCAAATCTCACCTTTGTCGGCTTTGTAGAAGCCGAAAAGGATGCTCATCAACGTGGATTTGCCCGCACCGTTTTCTCCGATGATTCCATGGATCGTACCGGGGGCGACGCTGATGGAAATGTCTTTATTGGCCTGAACCGGCCCAAAGGCTTTGGAAATCCCTTTGAGCTCAATGGCGGGGACGGTCATGTCTTGTCCTCAATTGCCGAAGGGGCCGCACAGACGGCGCGGCAGAGTGGGAAGCGAGGCGGAGGAGACCCCCGCCCCGCATGTGTCTTAGAACTGCAGCGCGGGGCAGCTGTCGTTCTCGTAATAGCTGACAACGCTGATATCGCCGTTGATGATGCCTTTACGGGCTTCATCCACAGCGTCGCTCATACGAACCGAAACAAGCTCTTTGTTGTTTTCGTCCATAGCCACGCCAACACCGTCTTCGGCCAGACCCATGACGAACACACCAGTTTCGACCTTGTCGCCTGCTTTCATCGCTTCATAAACAGCAACGTCCACACGTTTCAGCATCGAGGTCAGAACTTTTCCGGGATGCAGGTGGTTCTGGTTGCTGTCCACGCCAATCGACAGAATGCCTTCGTCGGCTGCGGTCTGCAGAACGCCAACACCGGTTCCGCCCGCCGCGGCATAAATCACGTCAGCGCCTTGGCTGATTTGTGCTTTGGTCAGCTCGGACCCTTTTACCGGGTCGTTCCATGCAGCTGGGGTTGTTCCTGTCATGTTGGCAATGACGTTGATCTCGGGGTTAACGGCTTTGGCGCCCTGTGCATAGCCACACCCAAAGTGTCGGATAAGTGGAACATCCATACCACCGATGAAGCCAACCGTGCCGGACTCAGACGCCATGGCCGCCATCATTCCAACAAGGTACGAGCCCTCGTGTTCGGCGAAGCCGACCTGACGAAGGTTCGGTGCGTCCAGCCAGGTTACATCAACAACAACAAATTTGGTGTCAGGATAGTCAGGTGCGACCGTGCTGAGCGGGTCTGCCATGGCAAATCCCATGGTGATGATCGGGTTCGCGCCTGCTTCGGCAAAGCGGCGGAGGGCCTGCTCGCGCTGGGCTTCCGATTGCAATTCGATTTCGCGGTACTTGCCGCCGGTTTCGTTTGCCCAACGCTGTGCGCCGTTATGTGCCGCTTCGTTGAACGATTTGTCGAACTTGCCGCCCAGATCAAAGATCAGCGCCGGTTCGGCCAGAGCGGCACCCGCAGTCAGTGCAACCGCAGCGGCAGCACCCATCAAGGATTTCATCAGGGTCATTTCGGTCTCCCAGTTTTTATGTTGGCACAGGATTAGATTAGTCCCGTTTACCCACGTTTAGCGAGCATAACTGTTGTGATGGCGGGTATTAAGAGGGTTTGCAACCGTCGTGGTCAATTGATTCCTGACCAAATGGTCCAAAAAATGTCCCCTTGCCCTTAGGGCAGGCGGCATTCCATCACCAGAGCGTCGGCTTTTAGGCCCGTTTCGCGCGGATAATAGTTCGGTCGCATCCCGCAACGATGGTAACCACAACGTTTGTATAGCGCGATTGCAGGCTCATTATCCGCAGCCACATCCAGAAAGGCCCGGCTTGTATGCAACGCGGCGGCCCGTTTGTGCCAGTTGCGCATTGTTTGCAGTGCTAGGCCCTGACGTTGCACCGAGGGGTGAGTCGCAATTGTCAGCAGTTCGGCCTGGCCCGCGATCACTTGATACAAGGCAAAGCAGCGAGCGTCTCCCACATAGTGGGTAAAGGCGTTCTCCAGCAGGCTTTCAAATTCACTGGCGGACCAAGGGCGCGACTGCGTGAACGCAGCGGCATGAGTCGATGCCATCTCGTCCGGCGTCATTCGTCCAACAAGACCGGTGACACATCACGCGAGGGCGCTGCGTCCGCAGGTCTGACGTATAGTGGCGCAGGTGGTTCGCTGACATCGTGCCACCGTTCAGCGGTCAGGCGGGCAATGGCCTGGACCTGTTTCTCTGGGTCCTGGCAGGAAAACAAAGGCCCAAGCGCCTCGGCCTCGCTCTTTGGCATCAGGCTTGGTTTGCTGCCGGGGACTTGAACATAAACCTGATCGCGCGGCGCAGCGATACAGGGGAGCTGGTTCTCATCGCTCAGTTTCGTCAAAGCATCAAACCCTGAAACGCCGACGACCGGAGTATCAAGACCCAGGGCAAGCCCACGCGCGGCAGAGACCGAGATTCGAATGCCGGTGAAATTGCCGGGGCCGATCCCTACACCGATGGCGTCAAGATCGGACCATGTGCACCCAGCCTGGGCAAGTAGCTCTTCAAGCAAAGGCATTAGGCGCTCGGCTTGCCCGCGTGACATTGCTTCGGCCCGAGAGGCAACGATTTCACCGCCAAGTAGCAAAGCGGCCGCGCAATGCGCGGCCGATGTATCAAATGCCAAAATCGTCGGGTCAGACGGCAACAGGGCGGACCTCGGTCACTTCGGGGATGTAGTGACGCAGCAGGTTTTCGATACCCATCTTCAACGTCAGCGTCGAAGACGGGCAGCCTGCGCAGGCGCCTTGCATGTGCAGGTAAACGATACCGCGATCAAAGCCGTGGAAAGTAATGTCACCACCGTCCTGAGCCACTGCCGGACGCACGCGGCTGTCCAGCAGGTCTTTGATCTGATTGACGATTTCAGCGTCTTCGCCAGTGTGTTCTGCATGACCAGATGCAGCAGTCGCATCCGCGCCCATCACAGTTTGGCCCGATTGGTAATGTTCCATCACCGCACCCAGAATGGCGGGTTTGATGTGATCCCATTGAATGTCGTCAGACTTGGTTACAGTGACAAAATCGTTACCGAAGAACACACCCGTTACGCCGTTGACGGCAAAGATGCGTTTGGCCAAAGGGGATTTCTCGCCCGCTTCCGCTGTTGGGAAGTCCGCAGTTCCAGCCTCAAGCACCGTTTGGCCGGGCAGAAATTTCAACGTGGCCGGGTTTGGGGTGGATTCGGTCTGGATGAACATGAGGCAGCTCCGTCTGATGTGCCTCTGATATGCGCGCAGGGGCGCGGGAAGTCAAGATTTGGAACGGTTCTAAATTGAGGCGGCATGATCCAAAGCCGCGTCCAGACGATCATCGCCCCAGTACAACTCGTCTCCGACTAAAAAACTGGGTGCTCCGAACAGGTCAAGCTCTTTGGCGCGGGTGGATTGCGCAAAAAGGGCCGCCTTGACGTCGGGGTCCTGCGCACGACTCAGTATGGCAGATGGCAGGTCGGCCGTTTTCAGACAATCCTTCAGTATGTTTGGGTCCGAGATATTGCGGCCGGCCCCAAATTCGGCAGTATAGACCGCCTTGACAAATTCAGCCCTCTTCGCGTGATCCTCAATGGCAAGCGTCAGGCGCGCTGCACCGAGGGAATTCTGCGGAAAGGGATCGGGTTGCACTAACGGCAATTGCCGTGCAGCACAGAGGCGTTCCATGTCGCGCCACATATAACGCCCCTTTGCCGGGTAGAGGTTGAAAGGAGAGGTCCGCCAGCCCTGATCGGCAAAAATCGGGCCCAGCAGAAAAGGGTGCCATTCAATCGAAACGCCCTTGGCTTGCGCCGCGGTTTCGATCCGCATTGCGCTGAGATAGGAATAGGTTGAGGCGAATTCGAACCAGAACTGTATCGTTTTCGCCATCTCTGAACCTCAGGTGATCTCTTCCAGTTTTTCTTTGCTCAGATCGCCTGGGACAATAGTGATCGGAAGCGGCATGCTGCCCGAATTCTTCGTCAACTGCGTCACCAGCGGACCGGGGCCCTTCTTGTCGGTGCCTGCGCCAAGCACAAGCACGCCGATTTCGGGGTCTGATTGGACATGTTCAATGATTTCCGACACCGGATCGCCTTCGCGAATGGCCAACTCAGGTTCGATGTTTTGTTTGTCACGCATCCATTTTGCGAAGACCTCGAAATGTGCATGGATACGTTCGCGTGCTTCCTCACGCATGGTTTCGGCAACACCGATCCAGTGATTGAATTCGTCCGGTGGGATCACCGACAGGATCGTCACTCCGCCGCCGGTATGTGCAGCCCGCATTGCGGCGAATCGCATCGCATTCAAGCATTCGCTGCTGTCATCCAGAACAACTAGAAACTTACGCATGGGTGTCCTCTTCAAGTTTCAGGGATCATGCCCCAGAGGTTGCGCGCTGGCAACTTGGAGACGTCCACAACGCTGAGCTAGCGTTGGCTTGCAGCCCAATCCCAGTAAAGTCCACGAGCGCGACGGGCAATAGGGCCAACCTGAAATTGTGTATCGTCCAGAGCGGTAACCGGCGTGACCTTATTCATATTGCCGGACATGAACACTTCGTCCGCCTCGTGAAAATCCTCAAAGCTCAGAACAGTCTCGTGAACCGTCACACCATCCTCGCGCAGATTCTTGATGTGCCGCGCCCGCGTGATCCCCGCCAGAAATGTGCCATTCGGGGCGGGCGTAAACACTTCGCCATCTCTGACCATGAATATGTTGGCCGTAGCGGTTTCGGCCACGTTCCCCATCGCATCAGCAACCAGAGCGTTCGAGAACCCTTTGGATCGTGCCTCTTGCAGCATGCGTGCGTTGTTGGGGTACAGGCAACCGGCCTTGGCATTTACGACCGCACTTTCCAGCACAGGACGGCGGAAGCGTGTCGTCGTCAGCGTGACCGTGGCGGTCTCTGGTGCCATCGGTATCTCTTCCAGACAAATGGCGAAACCTGTGCTGTTTTCCTGAGGGACGATCGCGGTTTGGTCCCCGTCGATCCCCCAGTACATCGGACGGATGTAAACGGCTGTGTCCGGTCCGTAGGCCTGCAATCCTTCGTGTACCAGTTCGACCATCTTTTTGGTCGCGACTGTCGGGGTCAGCATCAAGGCCTCGGCGGACCGGTTCACCCGTGCGCAATGCGCATGCAAGTCGGGCGCAAGGCCGTCAAAATACCGTGCTCCGTCAAAGACGGACGATCCCAGCCAGGCACCGTGATCGGCTGCGCGCATGATGGGCGCATCGCCCTCGTGCCATTGCCCTTCAAAATAGGTCCGGATGTTCTTGCCGGTTGCCATGACGCCCTCCTGTTATTCAGGCAAACCCTAGGAGCGCGTCAGGCGAAGGTCCAGCCCAATCAGCGCGTTCCTGATCCAACCATACCCACGATTTCGTAGGTCTTTTGCAGGATCGGAGCTGCGATCTCACGCGCGCGTTCGGCCCCGCGGGCCAGGATGCGATCAATTTCAGCCTGATCTGCCATCAAACGAGACATTTCGGTCGAGATCGGCGCCAGTTTCGCCACCGCCAGATCGGCCAGCATCGGTTTAAAGTCACCAAACTGCTTGCCGCCTACCTCGGCCAGAACCTGTTCAACACTTTGATCGTTCAGCGCCGCGTAGATATTGACCAGATTGCGTGCTTCGGGGCGATCCTCCAGCCCGTCAACATCCGACGGCAGCGCGTCCGGGTCGGTCTTGGCCTTGCGGATTTTCTTGGCAATCGCGTCAGCGTCGTCGGTCAGGTTGATCCGGCTCATGTCTGACGGATCGGATTTTGACATCTTCTTGGACCCGTCCCGCAAGCTCATGACGCGGGTGGCCGCGCCTTCGATCACCGGCTCGGTAACGGGAAAGAAATCGACGCCAAAGTCGTTGTTGAATTTAATCGCAATATCACGGGTCAACTCAAGGTGCTGTTTCTGATCCTCACCGACCGGCACATGGGTCGCGTGATAGATCAGAATGTCAGCCGCCATCAGCGACGGGTAGGCAAAAAGCCCCAGCGATGCGTTTTGCTGGTTCTTGCCTGCCTTGTCCTTCCACTGTGTCATCCGTTGCATCCATCCCATCCGGGCAACGCAGTTAAAGATCCAGCCCAGTTGCGCATGTTCGGGCACCTGGCTTTGGTTGAAAAGGATCGACTGTTCAGGATCGATGCCCGCCGCGATGAAGCCTGCGCACAGTTCACGGGTGTTGTGGGACAGCGCGGCGGGGTCCTGCCATGTGGTGATCGCGTGCAGATCGACCATGCAATAGATGGTTTCGAAATCTGCACCCTGCATATCCACAAAGCGCTTCATTGCGCCCAGATAGTTGCCCAGGGTCAGCCCGCCCGAAGGCTGGATGCCGGAAAACACGCGCGGCGTGAACTGGGTCTCGGTCATCGAAGGGAACTCCCGTCTGGAAAAATCAGCCCCCGTCGCTTACCCATGAGGCACAGGGACGTCAACAGCCGCGAAAGGCCCGCCCAATGAGCAGTGAGCATTACACACCCGCCGTGAACCCTTTGCCGCCCGTTGTTGTGGCGCTGGTTCTGTTCATCATCGGCATTGAACTCGCTTTTACGCTGGGATCGCGCGGTTTGGTCGGAGGGCCAACAGCGGTCGGCTGGCGGCTGGACGCGATACAACACTATGCGTTTTCGGCGGATATCTTCGACTGGATGGTGCTGAACGGGCGCTGGCCATTTGAGCATGTGATCCGGTTCGTGACCTATCCGTTTGTCTCAGCCAATTTCACGCAGGCGGTGTTTGTTTGCGTCTTCGTTCTGGCCATGGGCAAGATGGTCGGTGAAGTGTTTGGCGGCTTCCCCATGCTGTTGATTTTTGTCGTCTCAGGGATCGGGGGCGCGTTGGCCTATGCTGTTCTGCTGGACCCGCGCTATCCTCTGATCGGAGGGTTTCCACCAGTTTACGGCCTGATCGGCGCATTTACCTGGTTATTGTGGCGTAAGCTGTCTTTGGTTGGCGCAAATCAGGCACGGGCTTTTCAACTCATTGCCGTCCTGATGGGCATTCAATTCCTGTTTGGTCTGATCTTCGGCGGCAATTGGGAGTGGGTCGCCGATCTGGGCGGGTTTGCCACCGGTTTCGGAGTATCTTTCTTTGTCGCACCCGGCGCCTGGGATCGCATCGTTGGGCGCATACGCCGCGACTGATCAGGAGCGGCGCAGGGCGCGTTTGAACTCGGACAGTTTGAATGCGCCCATGAGTTGGCCCAGGCCGAAGTAAGAAGTCGCAGCGACCATAATCAGGACAAGCAGCGCCAGATATCTCCAACCGGGAACGCCCAGCGTCCACCCAAACGCCTGAAGTGCTATGTACAAAACCGCGCCCATTCCGATAGAGGCAAGTACGATCCGGCCCGCGCGCTGTTTGAACCGGTCATCGAACCGGGCTTCGTCTCCCATGTTGCGCGCGCCTATGGCCAACAGAACGACCATGGCCCAACCCGCTATGGAGGCGGCAATGGCGGGTGCGATCCAGCCCACAAGCGGGAAGAGGCCAAACGCCAAAGCCGCATTCACGATCATTGCCACAACAGCATAGTGAAACGGAGAACGCGTATTCTCGCGCGCGAAATACAATGGCTGCAACAGTTTTTGCAGCATGAATGCAGGTAGTCCGATGCCATAGATGGCAACGGCCAACGCTGTGGCTGTGGTATCCTCAGTGGTGAATTGCCCCCGCTCGAATAGGACTGAGACCAGCGGGTTCGGGATGACCAGAAACGCCACCGTCGAAGGCAGGGTCAGCAGCAGCATGAACTCTCCGGCACGGGAAAACGCGTTGCGCGCGCCTTCTTTGTCTTCGGCGCGCAGACGGCGCGACAGGTCGGGCAGCAGAACAATACCGATGGCGATACCGACCACGCCGAGTGGCAGTTGATAAAGCCGATCTGCCGCAAACAGCCAGCTCACGGCCTTTTCGGTTTTCGACGCCACCAATTGCCCTACAACCAGATTGACCTGCGTGACCCCCATCGCCAGAGCTGCGGGGACCGCGATGCGGACCATACGGCGCATCTCGGGCGTCAGTTTAGGCAGACCGGGCCGGATACGAATGCCGGCACGTTCGGTTGCGACCCAAACCAGCGCCAATTGAGCGACGCCCGCAACCGGAATGACTAAGATCAGCCACCGAATGACCTCGCCGCCTGATAGGGCTCCGGCGATCAGCGCCGTGCAGGCAAAGATGTTCAACAAAACTGGTGCGGCAGCTGCGGCCGCGAACCGCCCCGTTGCGTTCAGGACGCCAGAAAAGAGCGCGGCCAGAGACATGAACAGGATGTAAGGAAAGACAACATACCCATAATCCACCGCCAAATCGAACCGCTCATCACCATAGAAACCTTCGGCCGTCAGCCAAACCAGTCCGGGCATGAAAATCAGCGCAAGTCCGACCAGTGCCAGAACAGCAAGCGCCAAAAGATTGAACGCATCCTGCGCAAAGCCCTGCGGATTCTCGTCCGCTTCCAGCCGCTTCGAGAACATGGGCACAAAGGCCGCGTTAAAGGCGCCTTCGGCAAAAAAGCGGCGGAACATGTTCGGCAGGCGGAAGGCTGCAACAAACGCGTCCATAACCGGCCCAGGGCCAATGAGGGCGGTCAGCAGAATTTCCCGCAAAAACCCCAGTATGCGGCTGGCGAGTGTCCAGAAGCCAACCGTGAAAAAGCCCGAAATCAACCGGATTTGCTTCATGAGGCTGCACGCTCGGCACCCTCGGTGATCGCCTTGCGCAGCTTCGCCTCAAGCCCGCGCTGCTTGCTTTCCGAGTGGTATTTCAGCCCGAACATGTCCTTGACGTAAAAAGCGTCCACCACCTGTTCGCCGTAGGTCGCAATCACGGCGTTGGCAATGTACACATTCGCCGCCGCCAGCGTCCGGGTCAGGTCATAGAGCAGACCGGGGCGGTCGCGCGTATCAACTTCGATGATCGTGTAGATTTCGGACCCATCATTGTCGAAAGTGATATGGGTCGGCACGTTGAATGCTCGTTCACGTTTCTTGATCTTGTCGCGTGACTTCAGGGCTTCCTTGGCAACCACTTCCCCGCGCAGCGTCTTGTGGATCATCTGCGTCAGACGGGGCAGGCGCGCGGCTTCGAAGGGGCGTCCTTCGGCGTCCTGAATCCAGAACGCGTCTGTGACGTAGCCGTCCTTGGTTGTGTAACTGCGGGCATCCACGACGTTTGCGCCGACAAGAGCCAGAGCCCCGGCAATACGTGCAAAGATGCCAGGGTGATCGCCCATCGCAAAACAGGCTCGCGTTGCGTCACGATCTTCGTCTGGTTCAAGCCTGATTTCCATCGCGCCCGGATCGCCGCCGCGTTCCAGTGCGCGCAGCATCTCAGCGAATTCGACATGCGTCGCCAAGTTGAGGCCCTGCCAATAGGGATCATAGTGGCGCGCTGTTTCCGTTTTTAGGTCCGCCTTGGTCCATCCTGCCAGTTCCGCACGTAGGGCTTTCTTTGCCTCAGCCCCGCGATTGGCGCGGTTGAGATCTTCCATACCGGTTTCCAGCGCGCGCTTGGTTTCCGCATGAAGGGCGCGTAGCAATGTGGCTTTCCAATTGTTCCAAGTGTTGGGGCCCACGCCGCGGATGTCGCAAACGGTGAGAACCGTCAGCAGGTCCAGCCGTTTGACCGTCTGAACAGCCTTGGCAAAGTCCCGAACGGTCCGTGGGTCTGAAATGTCGCGTTTTTGCGCCATGTCTGACATCAGCAGGTGATACCGCACCAGCCACTCAACGGTTTCGGATTCCGATTTGCTCAGCCCCAGCCGCGGGGCCACCTTGCGTGCGATCTGCGCGCCCAGAATCGAGTGATCCTCGGGGCGACCTTTGGCGATGTCATGCAACAGCAACGCGACGTACAACACCTTTCGGTTGACACCAAGTTTAAGGATCGAAGAGGCAAGAGGCAGGGATTCCACCAGTTCTTCGCGTTCGATCTGGGCCAGATTGACGATGCACTGGATGGTATGCTCGTCCACCGTATAACTGTGATACATGTTGAACTGCATCATCGCTACGATGTGTTCGAACTCGGGCAAGAAGGCTGATAGAACGCCCAGTTCGTTCATCCGGCGCAAGGCACGTTCCGGGTTGCCATGTTTCAGCATCAGATCCAGAAAAATGCGTTTGGCTTCTTTGTCGTTGCGCATTTCATCGTCGATCAGATGCAGGTTGGCGCTAACCAGCCGCATCGCGTCGGGATGGATCAACATGCCGGTGCGCAGCCCTTCTTCGAACAGACGCAGTAGGTTTACCTTGTCCAGCAGGAATGTTTCCGGGTCCGCCACGTCCAGACGTCCGTGGATCACTTTGTACCCGGCCTTTACTCTTGGGCTTCTGCGGAAAATACGTTCAAGCAACGGCGCGCTTTTCATGTGGAGCGCTTCGAGCTTGGTCAAGAAAATCCGAGTCAGTTCGCCCACACGGGTGGCCTCGCGGAAATAGCGCTGCATGAACACCTCGACTGCGCGGCGACCGGCGCGGTCTTCATAGCCCATGCGTGCGGCCACCTCGACCTGCATGTCGAAAGTCAGCTGTTCGGTGGCGCGGCCCGTCACCAGATGCAGATGAGACCGGACGGCCCACAGGAACTCTTCGGCCTGAACAAAGGTCTCAAACTCTTCTGGGGTGAACAGACCTAATGGAACCAATTCGGCCACGTCCTGCACGCCATAGACATATTTTGCGATCCAATAGAGCGATTGAAGGTCACGCAAACCGCCTTTGCCTTCTTTCACATTCGGTTCGACCATGTAGCGCTCACCTTGTTTCAGGTGCCGCTCGTCCCGTTCCTTCAGCTTGGCTTCGATGAATTCGCGTTCAGTCCCTTTGAACAACTCGTTTTTCAGGCGTTGATCCAAATCGTCCGCCAGCGCCCTGTCGCCTGCCAGATAGCGTTGTTCCAACATGGCGGTGCGGATCGTGAAATCCTCGGAGCCCAGCCGCAAGCAGTCTTTGATCGTACGCGACGAATGCCCGACCTTTAGCCGCAGGTCCCACAAAATGTATAGCATCGATTCAATGACGCTTTCGGCCCAGGCTGTGATTTTATAGGGGGTCAGGAACAACAGGTCGACATCCGACGATGGCGCCATTTCTCCACGCCCGTAACCGCCGACCGCCAGAACCGCGATCTTTTCACCTTGGGTGGGTGTCGCAAGCGGATGCAGGCGTGTGCTGGACACCTGCATTGCCGTTCCGACCAACTGATCCGTCAGATAGGTGTAGGACCGTGTCAGTGCGCGGGCCTCGAAAGGCTGTTTGCCAAAGGCTTCGGCAATCGCCGCGCGCCCGGCTTTTTGCGCATCGCGCAAGATACGCACCGTTTCGGCCCGTACTTTGCTGTTGTCCGTGCATGATTCAAACGCCAGCGCCAGCGCGTCGTTGACGTTGGCACTGTCGAAGATGTCTTCGGCGGGGCAGATTAATGAGCTCTTAGGCAAAGGGCTGACGCCCGGCTGATCAGAAGCCGGCGCCAGAGAAGCTTTGTGGGGCAGGGTCAATAACAACCACCTGTTTGTTCTGGATCGTGGCGACCGCCAGGCCGCGTTCGTTGGTGCCGTTCGGACGCAGGCGGAAGATGCCGCCGACGCCCTGGAAGCCGGCGTTCTGAGTCAGGGCCGCAGAGGTCAGAGCGTCGGATTTGCCTTGGCTGACCAGAGCCCCGATGGCAGCAATACCATCATAGGCCAAACCGCTGATCGGGTGGGGCGCTTCGCCATATGTCGCGTTGTAACGTTGGCGATATGCCTGTGCCTTGGACGGATCGGGCAGCGCAAACCAGCCGCCTTGTACACCTGGCAGTTCCAATGTTTGCGGGGGAATATCCCAGCGCGTCAGACCGATGAATTGCGTCGTGGCCTGAGAAACTCCGGCCTCGGGCAACAATTGCGAGAACAATGGCAGGGCACCCGCCGTCGTAGCAGTTAGGAAAATCGAATCGGCTCCGGTCGAATCAACTGTTGCTTTGATTGTGGGCACCGAGTTGATAACGCCCTGCTGCGAGCGGTCGTAGCCAACAGTGCCGGCGTTGTTGACCGGGCTGCTGGCCAGCGCGTTGGCAATCGCAGCTTGGCCCAATTGGCCTGCGGCGTCGTTGCTGTGCACGATCACCGTGTTGACCTTGCCCTGACTGCCCGCAAAGTTCGCCAGCCGGTTGGCCGTATTGTCGAATGTTGGGCCCAGGACAAAGACGTTGCCGCCTGCGATGCTGGTGTTGTTCGAAAACGAAAGAACGTTGACGTTGTTACTCAACACCGCCAACCCGGCGGCATTTGCGGCCTGCGCATAGACCGGGCCGATAATGATCTTGGCACCATCCGCAACTGCTTGCTGGGCCACGGCCGTTGCCGTGTTCGGGTTTCCGGCAGTGTCGTAAACGCGCAGGTCAATTGTCACATTGGGCAGATCAGACATTGCCAGACGCGCGGCATTTTCCAGACTTTGCGCCAATGCCGCATCGCCTGACTGGCCAGACCCGCTGGGGACAAGCAGGGCCACCGGAACCGGAGCAGAAGTATTGATCGAAGGTCCACCCCCAAGGCCGCCGGGTTCACAGGCGGCCAGAAACGCCGCGGTTGTCAGGGCAGCGGCGGCTTTCGCCAACTTGCTAACGGGCTTGCAAACGGTGAACATCTAAATGAAAACTCCCTGATCCGACGGCTATGAATGCTTCTGTTCTGTCGAGCCGCGATAATAAACGTCACGCTGTGAGGGTCCAGCTTTGAATTTCCAAAAGATCAGATTGACTGCGGGCCTGTATTTTGTTGCCACTCCGATCGGAACCGCGCGCGACATTACGCTCAGGGCCTTGGATGTTCTGGCATCTGCCGACGTGATCGCAGCGGAGGACACCCGAAGCCTGCGCCGATTGATGGAAATCCACGGCATCCCGCTCGAGGGGCGCCGAATCCATGCCTATCACGACCACAGCGGCGCAGGCGTGCGCGATAAACTCATGCAGGCATTGGCGCAGGGGCAATCGGTTGCCTATGCGTCCGAGGCGGGCATGCCGCTGATTGCGGATCCGGGCTATGATCTGGGCAAGCAGGCGGCTGAGGCCGGTCATATGGTTACCTGCGCCCCCGGCGCGTCGGCGGCCTTGACAGCGCTGACCTTGGCAGGTCTTCCGACAGACGCTTTCTTTTTCGCAGGGTTTTTGCCCAATGCATCCGGGGCACGCCGCGCCCGGATTGAGGCATTGAAGGACATTCCCGGCACGCTTGTGTTCTACGAATCCCCAAAACGTGTATCCACCAGCTTGTCAGATCTGGCCATGGTTCTGGGGGCGGATCGACAGGCAGCGCTGTGTCGCGAATTGACCAAGAAGTTCGAAGAGATCCGCCGTGGCACCCTGGCCGATTTGGCCGAGCAGTACCAAGACAAGACGGTCAAAGGTGAAATCGTCGTGCTGGTCGATCGCGGCCATTCGCAAAGCGTTAACGAATCCGATGTAGAAGAGGCACTGAAGCGAGCGTTGGAAAGCCACTCGGTTCGGGATGCGGCAGATCTTGTTTCAAAAATGTATGACCTGCCGCGCCGACCGATTTACCAGAAAGCTCTGAAACTGGGAAAATGATGACATGGGTCGGCGGACAAATCAGGGCTCTGTTTCCTACCACGCCGGGCAGGCGGCAGAGCTTCGGGTTGCTGAGGATTATGAGCGCCGCGGCTTGACCATTCTGCATAGACGCTGGCGCGGCCCGGGCGGTGAAATCGATCTGATCGCGCGCAACGGGGCTGGGCTTGTGTTCATCGAAGTCAAGAAAAGCAGTAGTTTTGAAAAGGCGGCGGCCCGGATCAGCGCCAGACAGATTGATCGAATCTACGCTTCGGCTGCTCAGTTTCTAGAAAAAGAACCAAACGGGCAACTCACTGAAGTGCGCTTTGACGCGGCTCTGGTGGATGGGTCTGGCGCAGTTCAAATCATCGAAAACGCCTTTGGTCACGCCTAAGCCCATTGAACCCCAGGGCCTGCTGGGCCATGTATCTGGCGTGAAACTGAGGGACACGCCATGAAAATCGCCTTTCAAATGGACCCGATCGGGGCCGTGGACATCAACGCCGACAGCTCATTCCGACTGGCGGAAGAGGCGCAGGCGCGCGGGCATTCGCTGTTTTTCTACGGGCCGGATCAACTGGCCTATCAGGAAGGCCGCATCACAGCGCGTGGCCACGACATGACAGTGCAGCGGGTCGCAGGTGATCCGGCCGTCTTGGGACCCGAACGCGAGGTTGATCTGGCTGATTTCGATGTGGTCTGGTTGCGACAGGACCCTCCGTTTGACATGCACTACATCACGTCCACGCATTTGCTGGATCGTCTCAAGGGTCAGACGCTTGTGGTCAACGACCCTTTCTGGGTGCGTAACTATCCGGAAAAGCTGCTGGTGCTGGATTTCCCTGACCTGACACCGCCGACAATGATCGCGCGTGATCTGCAAACGATCAAAGCGTTCAAGGAAAAGCATGGCGATATCATCCTCAAACCGCTTTATGGCAATGGCGGCGCAGGCGTGTTCCGTTTGGATGCCAATGATCGAAACCTGACGTCTCTGCACGAGTTGTTCACGGGCTTCTCGCGTGAGCCTCTGATCGTGCAGAAATTTCTGCCGGACGTCAGCAATGGCGACAAGCGGGTGATTTTGGTCGACGGCGAAGTTGTTGGTGCGATCAACCGGGTTCCTGCCGCAGGTGAAACGCGATCCAACATGCATGTAGGCGGGCGTCCGGAAAAGATTGGCTTGTCAGAGCG
Organism: Ruegeria sp. HKCCA6837; assembly: GCF_013034475.1. Classification (NCBI taxonomy): domain Bacteria; kingdom Pseudomonadati; phylum Pseudomonadota; class Alphaproteobacteria; order Rhodobacterales; family Roseobacteraceae; genus Ruegeria; species Ruegeria sp. HKCCA6837. Next base: position 114,212 of record NZ_WQGD01000003.1, on the reverse strand, counting down.
TGATCTTGAGATCTGCGCGGCCATCGGCCCCCTGCTTAAAGAAAAAGGTCAGATCTTTGTCGGTATCGACGTGATTGGCGACTATCTGACCGAGATCAACGTGACCTCACCCACCGGCATTCAAGAGCTTGAGCGCTTTGACGGCGTCAACATTGCCGAAAAAATCTGGCAGGCCATCGAAGCCAAAATCTAAGCCATGACCCGGGCGCTGATGCGAAAGCTCAGCGCCTCGGCTACGTGCGATCTGTGGACGTTTGCGGATCCTTCCAAATCGGCAATTGTGCGCGCCACGCGCAGAATGCGATGAAACGCGCGGGCGGACAGGCCAAACCGGTCTGCCGCTTTCAGCAACAGCTCTTTACCTTCTGCATCGGGTGTTGCGATCTCTTCCAGAACCTTCCCTTCTGCATCCGCGTTTTGGCGCATATGTGGGGTGTCTTGAAATCGGTTCGCCTGAATGGCGCGGGCGTTTTCGACCCGTTCAGCAACCGTAGCAGAGCTGTCGCCGGATGGCGGCAAGTCAAGATCAGTGAATTCCACCGGCGGTACTTCAATCCTCAGGTCGAACCTGTCCATCAACGGCCCTGATATGCGGTTCAGATAGTCCTCGCCACAGCCCGGCGCGCGTGAGCAGGCGCGAGAGGGGTCTGTCAGATATCCGCATTTGCAAGGGTTGGCTGCGGCCACCAACATGAACCGGCAGGGATACTTCACATGCGCATTTGCGCGCGCCACCATAACTTCACCGGTTTCGATGGGTTGGCGCAAGGTTTCCAGAACGGTGCGTGGAAACTCAGGAAATTCATCCATGAACAGCACGCCGTTATGAGCCAGCGAAATCTCACCGGGTTTTGCGCCTTTGCCGCCCCCGACGATTGCGGCCATCGAGGCCGTATGGTGGGGCTCGCGAAACGGGCGCGTGCGATTGATGCCGCCTTCGTCGAGCAAACCGCACAAAGACTGGATCATTGAGGTTTCCAAAGCCTCAACTGCGGTCAGGGGCGGCAGGATGCCGGGAAGCCGCGCGGCCAGCATGGATTTACCCGATCCCGGCGTTCCGATCATGATCAGATGGTGACGACCTGCGGCAGCGATCTCCAGGGCGCGTTTGGCGCGCTCCTGCCCTTTTACATCACGCAGATCCCGTGCACTGGGCGTCAGGTTTACTTCGCCAGGCTGCGCGGCTGGTAGGGGGGATTGGCCCGAGAAGTGGCGTACGACATCGCCGAGAGACTCCGCGCCGATCACCTGCGTTGCGTCGACCCAGGCCGCCTCGGCGCTGGAGGCGCGGGGGCAAAGCAACATCCGGTCATCAGATGCCGCAGTCATTGCCGCAGGCAGAGCACCGACCACCGGGACCAGAGAGCCGTCAAGTGAAAGCTCTCCCAAAGCTACGGTGCTTTCTGCGGCATCGGCTGGAATGATGTCTAAGGCCGACAACAGCGCGACGGCTATGGGCAGGTCAAAATGGCTGCCTTCTTTGGGTAGGTCGGCGGGGGACAGGTTGATGGTGATCCGCTTTGAGGGCAAGGCGATTGCCATCGCGCTCAGCGCGCTGCGCACGCGGTCACGGGCTTCGGATACCGCCTTGTCTGGCAGGCCCACGATGGAAAAGGCCGGCAGGCCGGGGGATACGGCGCATTGCACTTCGACCGGGCGGGCATCGACCCCTTGGAAGGCAACGGTATGTGCACGGGCGACCATGGCAGTCCTGTTCTTGGTTAACAGGACGTTGCTGCCATGGGTGTGGTTTAAGAGTCGTTAACGGACATGCGCAAGGCGGTGAATTTGGGCCATGCGCCGGGATCAGCCACGGTTTTGTCGCGGCAGAACGGATTGCAGAACCCCCAGCATTGGCCATCCAATTCCATAAAATCCGCAACCGGTTTGCCGGAGTACGGACAAGCCTCGTTGAGGGAAGGGCCGCCTGATACCGGTTTGGCGTTCGAGTCCCCTCCGACCGGCCAGGGCATCGATGACAACTCCCGCGGATAGGGGAATGGATTGTATTGAACTGTCATACCCATTGCGCGCCATTGTCTCACGGCTGGGTCCGACAGGAGGTCTAAACAATAGACCCGGTTCACCTCGGACACTGGCAGCCCATAGCCCATGATCCGTGCTGCGACGGGCGTGTAGAACACATCTGCCAGCGAATAGGTGCCGAACAACGGACCGTCTTGCGCACCCGAGATACGCCGCGCGTGTGCCCAGAGTGTCTCAATCCGTTGAAGATCGGCTAAAGTCTGGGATGATGGGACAAATCCTTGCCACACATGCTGTAATTGCATCGGGCATTGGCCACGAAGGGCGCTGAACCCTGCAACCATCTCAGCGCAAAGCCAGCGGGCGGTTGCCCGCGCTGCGGGATCTGCAGGCCACAGCCCAGCTTCAGGGTGACGCTCGGCCAGCGTCTCGGCCATGGCCAGGCTTTCGCCCACAACCGTCCCTTCGGGCAGACGCAGCGCGGGAACCAGTCGGGCCGGGGTCAGCGGTTCCATGTCTTGTTTCATGCTGCCCGAATAAAGGCCGATCATGTGGCTGCGATAAGGCAGTTTGAACTTCTCAAGCATCAACCAGCCGCGCATCGACCAGCTGGAGAAGAGGAGGTCACCGATATACAAATCATAAGTCATGCTTGAACGATGCCGCAGGCCGGTGGCCCAGTAAAACAGTGATTTGTGCGGGGTCAGTTCACGGAAGGTGATTGATCTTGCCGACCGACCATGTGTTGTCTTCCAAGCCGATGTCCGTGACAGACAGATTGTCGATCCGGTACGAAAAGGTCTGCTGCCCGTCCAGATCCAAAGCGCGTTGCACTTGCGTGAGGATCACGCCGAAATGCGCGACGATCACCAGATCGTGCCCCGTGTACTCGGCTAAAAGCATGTCGATTGCGGCATCGACCCGGGATCGGACATCGTTCCAGCTTTCGCCCTGCGGAGGGCGGACATCCCCAGGATTATCCCAATAAGCGAAAGCCAGCTCCGGATCATCTGCTTCGATATCGGCGAAACCACGCAGTTCCCAGCTGCCAAAATGAATCTCACGAAGGTCAGGGTTATGAGGCAAGCGCCGGCGCGGGCCCTGAATGGCTGAGGCAGTGTCCACGGCACGAGACAAGTCGGAAGAGATCACAAGTGCCTCGGACGGCAGATGATCATGCAGGCGTCTCAAGGCTGCTGTGTCGCTCAGGTCCGCAGGCAGATCTGACCAACCGACCATGGTTTTTGCATGTGTCGGCCCATGGCGGACAAGATGCAGGCGTGTCATGGCAATTGGCCTTTAAGAACAGATGGTAATCCGGCTGTCACCTGTACGACCAGATCCGCCTGCGCCGCCAAGGCGATGTTCAGCCGCCCCTGCGCCTCGCGGAATTGACGAGCGAGGGCGTTGTCCGGGACGATCCCGTAACCTACCTCGTTCGAGACAATCACAACCTGGGCTGGGCAGTCGTTCAGGGCATCCAGCAGGTTGGTCTGTGCCGTTTCCAGATCCGTGTCCGCCAGCAGATGATTGCTCAGCCACATTGTAGCGCAATCAATCAGGCAAATCTGATCTTGGGACAAGCGGGCCAGAACCGGCCCCAGATCAAGGGGTTCTTCAACCGTGCTCCAGCCGTCGCCGCGTTGCACGAGATGGCGATCAACCTTCTGGCGCATCTCGTTATCAAACACTTGTGATGTCGCGAGGTAAACGCGGCTTTTCCCAGCGGAAACAACTAGTTCCTCAGCGAAAACCGACTTGCCCGAGGAGGCTCCACCCAGAACCAAGGTTAAATCTGGAGACACAATTCTTACCTTTAGTTGATCCGATTGGTGCTGTTTTGCGTAAAGGTCATAGGTCGGCAAAGCAAGTCCGGCCAGCGCCTGCAAAACAGGGGAGAGGTTTATGGCACTGGATAATGCGACAGACTTTTCGATGTCCCGGCAAGCGATGAAGGCCGAGCTGCTGGATGCGGAAACAGAACTCAAACTGGCGTACGCCTGGCGGGATGACCGTGATGAACAGGCTTTGCACCGTCTAATTACCGCTTATATGCGTCTGGCCATTTCGATGGCAGCCAAATTCAAACGCTATGGCGCGCCGATGAACGATCTTATTCAAGAGGCCGGGTTGGGCCTGATGAAAGCGGCAGACAAGTTCGACCCGGACCGTGGTGTGCGTTTTTCGACTTATGCCGTGTGGTGGATCAAGGCGAGCATCCAGGATTATGTGATGCGGAACTGGTCCATGGTGCGGACTGGGTCCACCTCATCCCAAAAGTCCTTGTTTTTCAACATGCGGCGGGTGCAGGCACGGCTAGAGCGTGAGGCGGCGACCGAAGGCTTGGAGTTGGATCGACACCAGCTGCATCAGATGATTGCTACCGAGATTGGCGTTCCTCTGCGCGACGTGGAAATGATGGAAGGGCGTTTGTCCGGTTCGGATTTTTCGCTGAACGCGGTTCAGTCTGCGGACGAAGACGGGCGCGAGTGGATCGATGCGTTAGAGGATGATCGCGAACAGGCTGCGGATTCTGTTGAGCACAGCCATGACACAGCTCAACTGCGCGAGTGGTTGCTGACCGCGATGAATGCGCTGAACGACCGCGAACGTTTCATCGTGCGCGAACGCAAGTTGCGCGAACCCGCCAGAACGTTGGAGAGCTTGGGCGATGAACTGGGATTGTCCAAGGAGCGCGTGCGCCAACTAGAAGCCGCGGCGTTTTCAAAAATGCGTAAGAACCTTGAAGCCCAGTCGCGCGAGGTGCAACACTTCATCGCATGAAACATGTTGCGATTCTTGTGTGTGTTCTTGGCCTTACGGTTTTCGCCGCGCGTTCAGGCGCGGCGAAGGATTTGATCCCTGATGACGTTCTGACAGCGATGCGGGGCGTCGATGTGGTGATTTTGGGCGAAGTACATGACAACCCCAGGCACCACCACATACAGGCCGAAGCACTTGAAGCGCTGTCACCATCGGCCGTTGTATGGGAGATGGTGACAGAAGAGGGTGCTCAGCGGCTGTCGCAAAAGGCAGTGTCTGACCCTGATGAACTGGGGCGCATCCTTAAATGGGCCGAAAGCGGGTGGCCTCCGCTCAGTATGTATTACCCGGTTTTCCAAGCCTCAAGTGCGCCCGTCTATGGGGCAATGGTGCCCCGCACAGCTGCGCGCGCAGCGATGGAACGCGGTGCGGCGACGGCTTTGGGCGCAGACGCGGCACGGTATGGTCTGACCGTGCCGCTGTCGCCCGAGGAACAATCCGCGCGGGAGGCGGATCAACTGGCCGCTCATTGCGATGCTTTGCCAGTTGAAATGCTGCCGCAGATGGTTGCGATCCAACGCTTGCGCGATGCGGTTTTGGCCCGTGCGGTGGTGCGCGCCATGGAGGAAACCGGAGGGCCGGTTGCGGTGATCACAGGCAATGGCCACGCGCGGACAGATCGGGGTATCCCGACTTATCTTGCGCGCCTTCAGCCAGGATGGAAAGTGGTTGCGGTAGGGCAATCCGAAGATGGCATTATCGATGGCGACTTCGACTTGGTAATCGACAGCCCGTCGATAGAGCGTGAAGACCCCTGTGCGGCGTTTCAGGTGCAGAATTAATCGCTGGAACTACCTGCTGGCCTTGCCTAATGTCAGGGCCGACCGGCACAGGAAGGGCTGAACATGCTGTCATCCAAACGTATTCTGCTGATAATCGGCGGCGGGATTGCGGCCTATAAGTCGCTGGATCTGATCCGCAGGCTGCGAGAGCGTGGGGCTGCTGTGACACCGGTTCTGACCCGTGCAGCGGAAGAATTTGTGACGCCTTTGTCAGTGTCTGCGTTGGCCGGAGAGAAAGTCTATCGCGATCTGTTCGATCTTACCGATGAGGCCGAGATGGGGCATATTCAATTGTCGCGCTCGGCCGATCTGATCGTTGTCGCCCCCGCAACGGCAGATCTTATGGGCAAGATGGCCTCTGGGCTGGCCAACGATATGGCGTCGACCCTTTTGATGGCGACGGACACGCCCGTTCTTTGCGCGCCCGCGATGAATGTACGGATGTGGGACCACCCGGCCACGCAACGCAACCTCAAGCAGCTTCAAGCCGATGGGGTACGCTTTGTCGGGCCAAATGAGGGTGACATGGCCTGCGGCGAATTCGGCCCGGGACGCATGTCTGAACCGCTGGAAATTGTCGCGGCGATTGAGGCACAGCTGACTGCGGGACCTTTGGCTGGCAAACGCGTGCTGGTGACGTCTGGCCCGACGCATGAACCGATTGATCCGGTGCGCTATATCGCGAACCGGTCGTCCGGTGCGCAGGGTGCTGCTGTGGCGCGGGCACTGGCGCATTTGGGGGCCGAGGTGATTTTTGTCACTGGCCCTGCCGACGTGCCCCCTCCGGCAGGTGTACAGGTCGTACCCGTTGAGACGGCGCAACAGATGTCTGACGCGGTCGATACCGCTCTGCCCGTCGATGCGGGTGTATTCGCGGCGGCGGTCGCGGATTGGCGTGTGGCAAGCGCATCGGACAAGAAACTGAAGAAAAGCCGGGATGGTTTGCCGGTTCTAGAATTTGCCGAAAACCCGGACATTCTGAAACGTGTATCCCAGATGGATGTGGGCCGCCCGCCGCTGGTGGTGGGCTTTGCGGCGGAAACGGACGATGTGGTTGAACACGCCACCGCCAAGCGCCTTCGCAAAGGCTGCGATTGGATCGTTGCGAACGATGTAAGCCCGGCAACCGGCATCATGGGTGGGTCCGAGAATGCGGTCATTCTGATCTCGGGCAGTGGCACCGAAGAATGGCCGCGCTTGGGCAAGGACGAAGTTGCTCGGCGTCTGGCGGCAAAGATCGCGGACGCATTGGCAGGCTGAAGGAAAGGCATGGGCATGGTTGCAATTCGAGTGATCCGCGAAGACGGTGCAGACCCCGCTGTCGCGCTTCCGTCTTACGAAACGGCTGGTGCCGCCGGGGCGGATGTGCGCGCCAATCTGCCAGACGGCACCCCTATCGTGTTGGAACCTGGCCAACGCACACTCGTGCCAACTGGCCTGCGTATCGAAATTCCCCAGGGGTACGAGATTCAGGTCCGTCCCCGCTCGGGCCTTGCGCTGAAACACGGGATTACACTGCCCAACACGCCAGGCACCATCGACAGTGACTATCGCGGACCCTTGGGCGTGATCGTGATGAACGCAGGTCAGGACCGCTTCGAAATTGCCCATGGTGAGCGCATCGCGCAACTGGTGGTCGCGCCTGTCGTGCAGGCCACCTTCGAGTTGGCTGAGGAATTGGGCGAAACTGGTCGCGGGTCCGGCGGCTTTGGCTCAACCGGGCGCGGCTGATGCTGCTGGTTTTTGTTCTGGCTGCGGGACTTTGGGGTGTGGGCTATATCGCCGGCACGTCAAAAACAGCGCGTGTGGTTTCGGTCAGTGTGCTTTTGGCCGGAGTGATCCTGTCTCATCTGATCTTGCCAGACGGGCATCCGCTGCGTCAGGCGACGGGCGGCTCGGCGGCAATGTGGCTGATCCTTGTGGGTTTCGGCGCGATTGTTTTGGTGTATGGAAGGGTGCTGAAAGCCCTGCGCAATCGCGCAGAGTCCGTTTCAGATCAGGAACCTACCATGCCCTCCGACCGATTTACCGAGACCGAGCTGGACCGCTATGCCCGTCACATCGTATTGCGCGAATTGGGCGGTCCGGGGCAGAAAAAGCTGAAAAAAGCACGGGTGCTGGTGATTGGCGCGGGTGGTTTGGGGGCCCCTGCTTTGCAATATCTGGCAGCAGCTGGGGTGGGCACAATCGGCGTCATAGATGACGACATCGTCGAGAACGCCAACCTGCAACGGCAGGTCATTCACCGGGACGCAGATATCGGGATGCCCAAGGTCTTTTCGGCCCAACAAGCGATGGAGGCGCAAAACCCGAACGTGGTGGTTCTGCCCTATCAACGACGGTTGAACGAAGAGATCGCGACCGATTTGTTTGCCGACTTCGATCTTATCCTTGACGGGACCGATAATTTTGACACGCGCTATCTGGCCAACCGCACGGCCGTCGCGCTTGGCAAGCCTTTGATCTCGGGGGCCTTGTCGCAGTGGGAGGGGCAGCTGAGTGTGTTTGACCCGGCCAACGGCAGCCCCTGCTATCAGTGCATTTTCCCCGAAGCGCCAGCCCCCGGTCTGGCCCCGTCCTGTTCTGAGGCCGGAGTAATCGGCCCCTTGCCCGGCGTTGTTGGGTCGATGATGGCGGTCGAGGCGATCAAGGTGATCACTGGCGCAGGCACGGCGCTGCGCGGCGAGATGCTGATCTATGACGCGCTGTACGGCGAAAGCCGAAAAATCACGCTGACCCGCCGCGACGATTGCCCTGTTTGCGGCCTCGAGAACGATTAACCTTTCTTTCCTCAGGCTGTGGGTTCTGGAACACCAGGCCTTGGCGACTTAGCTATAGGGTCAAAGGAGATCCGAATGACCAACCCGATCCTGTCCAGCTGGACCACCCCGTTTGAAATTGCTCCCTTTGCCGAAATTTCGGACGATGATTTTACCCCGGCGCTGGATCAGGCAATGACGGCGCATAACGATCAGATCGCTGCGATTGCCGAGAATTCTGACGCTCCGACCTTTGCCAATACGATTGAGGCTTTGGAGGCTGCGGGCGAGCAGTTGGACAAGGTTCTGTCGGTCTTTTTCACGGTTGCAGGGGCAGACAGCAATCCCAGACGGGAAGAGTTGCAGCGAGAGTTCTCCCCCAAACTGTCGGCACATTTTTCCGGCATTTCTTCGAACAAGGCGCTGTTCAAACGCGTGGCCGATCTATGGGCGCGGCGCGATGATCTGAACCTGACCGGAGAACAGGCGCGTGTGCTGATGTTGACCCATCGCGGTTTCGTGCGTGCTGGCGCGGCGCTGGAAGGCGAAGACGACGCCCGGATGCAAGAAATCAAGTCTCGCCTCGCCTCTTTGGGGACGTCTTTTACTCAGAATCTGTTGGCGGATGAACGGGAATGGTTCATGGACCTGACCGAAGAGGACCTGCAGGGCCTGCCGAATTTCGTCGTGGGCGCGGCCCGCGCTGCGGGGCAAGAGAAAGAGGCACAGGGACCAGTGGTGACCCTGTCGCGGTCGCTGATTGTGCCGTTCCTGCAATTCTCGCCCCGTCGGGACCTGCGCGAAAAAGCATATCGCGCCTGGGCCGCGCGCGGAGCCAATGGGGGCGACACCGACAATTGCGACATTGCGGCCGAGATTTTGGCGCTGCGTGAGGAACGCGCCAAGCTGCTGGGCTATGACAGTTTCGCCGACTACAAGCTGGAAACCGAAATGGCCCGCACACCGGACCGCGTGCGTGAACTGTTGATGCAGGTGTGGGAACCGGCAAAATCCCGTGCCGATGCTGACGCCGAGATCCTGACGCAGATGATGCAGGAAGACGGCATCAACGGTCCGCTGGAAGCCTGGGATTGGCGCTATTACGCCGAAAAGCGGCGCAAGGCGGAACACGATCTGGATGAGGCGGCCCTGAAACCCTATCTGCGACTGGATCGTATGATCGAGGCGTCTCTTGCCTGCGCAAACCGCCTGTTCGGGCTGGAATTCGCGCCGCTGGACGTTCCGCTCTATCACCCGGATTGCCGGGCCTGGGAAGTCACACGTGGCGGGCAGCATATTGCCGTTTTCATCGGTGACTACTTTGCGCGGGGATCGAAACGGTCTGGTGCGTGGTGCAGCGCGATGCGGGCGCAGGCGAAGTTCCCGAAAGATCAGGCGCCGGTTGTGATCAATGTCTGCAACTTTGCCAAGGGTGATCCGGCGCTGCTGTCTTATGACGACGCGCGGACATTGTTCCACGAATTCGGCCACGCCCTGCATCAGATGCTGTCGAATGTGACCTATGAAAGCATCTCGGGCACTTCGGTCGCGCGTGATTTTGTCGAACTGCCCAGCCAGCTTTACGAACACTGGCTGGAAGTGCCCGAGGTTCTGGCCGAATTTGCGACCCATGCCGAAACGGGTGAGCCAATGCCGCAGGAGATGCTGCAGAAAGTGTTGAAAGCCGCTAATTTCGATCAAGGGTTCCAGACCGTGGAATATGTTGCTTCGGCCCTTGTTGATCTGGCCTTCCATGATGGGGATGCCCCGGCAGATCCGATGGCAAAACAGGCCGAAGTTCTGGCGGACCTCGGGATGCCGCATGCCATCGGGATGCGCCACGCCACGCCCCACTTTGCCCATGTCTTTGCCGGTGATGGCTATAGCTCGGGCTACTACAGCTACATGTGGTCCGAGGTGATGGATGCTGACGCCTTCGCCGCCTTTGAAGAGGCGGGCGGTGCCTTTGATACCGAACGCGCCAAGGCACTGGAAGACAACATTCTGTCCACCGGCGGGTCGCGAGAAGCAGAAGACCTGTATCTGGCGTTCCGGGGTCGATTACCGGGCGTGGACGCCCTGTTGAAAGGCCGCGGCTTGATCGCGGCCTGAATTCAGTAACCCAGCGTGCGATCCACTAAATGCACAAAGGGCTCACCGGCTTCGCCACGTCGGATGTTTTCGCAAATGACCTGCGCGGCTGTGACCGGGCGGGTCTCAGACGCGATGTGAGGGGTCACAGTCACGTTCGGATGTGTCCAGTAGGGATGGTCTTCGGGCAAGGGCTCGACACGGAACACGTCCAGCGTTGCGTGCCCAACCTGACCAGAGTTCAGCGCATCCAGAAGCGCGTCGTCATCAATCAGCGGGCCGCGACCCGGGTTGATGATCCGCGCGCCCTTAGGCAGCAAGGCCAACGTTTCGGCATTCAGCGCGTTTTCCGTGGCGGGGGTATCGGGCAGCAATAGTACCACGATTTCAGCCTGAGAAAGCGCTTGGCGAAGCCCTTCGGAGCCATGCAAGCAGGTCACGCCGGGGATGTCTTTGGCGGTGCGGCTCCAACCGGTGACTTGAAAGTTAAGCGCAGTCAGGGCTAGGGCTGCGGCCTCGCCCAACGTGCCCAGCCCTAAAATGCAGACGACACGCTCTTTTGCCAATGGCGGTGCCTCCGGTTCCCAGACGCCATCCTGCACAAGGATGTGCCGGTCTATCCCTAGGTGGTAGCGCAGCACGTGCCCAACCACCCATTCAGTCATGCCCTGCGTCAATCCGTGATCCACCATCCGCGCCAATGGGACGGTCAGCGTTTCATTATCCGCGATTTTCTCGATACCAGCCCAAAGGCTCAGTACAGCTTTCAGACGGGTGAAGGGCGTGAAATCGTGTACTCCGCCGTTGGGGGCATAAACGACATAGTCGACCTGATCCGGTTTAAATTCCGTGCTGAGCCGCGCGTCGACCTTTGCGTCAGCCAGGCACTGAGTCAGCAGCGGTTCATACACGGGCCACAGAGCAGAGCGTGCGGAAAACAGGACGTTAGCGGGCATCGTGGGCCTTTCAGATCAGCGGGGGCGGTGAATATGTGCGCTTTGGACGATGCCGAACGCAGCCATCAGCACCAGCATGGCCGATCCGCCATAGCTGACCATTGGCAAAGGTACGCCGACAACCGGGGCCATGCCCATCACCATCGACATGTTGACGGCAAAGAAAAGGAAAAAGTTCAGTGCGATGCCCAGAGTGACCAGTGAGGAAAACCGATCCTTGGTAGCAAGAGCCGTAACCATACAGAACACAAGGATCAGCGCGTAGAGGATCAACAGCGTGATACCTCCTACAAATCCGAACTCTTCCGCCAGCGTCGTGAAAATGAAGTCGGTGTGCTTTTCAGGCAGAAAATTCAAACGGGACTGTGTTCCTTGCATGAAACCGCGCCCGTTCCAGCCGCCGGACCCGAGGGCGATCTTGGACTGCGTGATATGGTACCCCGCGCCCAATGGGTCGGTCGAGGGGTCAAGAAAGGTGTCAATCCGGCGGAACTGATAGTCCTTGAGCAATTGCCAATCCGTCCCGCGGCTGTTGAACACAGCGGCGATCAAACCCACGACCGCAGCGATAACAGCCGCAAAATAAGCCCAGTGGACGCCCGCCAGAAACATCAGCCCGCCACCAGCGGCCAACAGAAGGATCGATGTGCCAAGGTCCGGTTGCTTCAGAACCAACAAGGTAGGCAGGATGATCAGTGCCACGGGGATAAAAACCCACAGCGGTCGGGATGTCTTGTGCGACGGCAGCCAGTCGTAGTAGGCCGCCAGCACCATAACCAGTGCGACCTTCATGACTTCTGATGGTTGCAAACGCATGAAACCAAGGTCGATCCAGCGCTGCGCGCCCATGCCGATGGTGCCAAACAGTTCAACAAACACCAGCAAAGCGACCGAGCCCAGATAGGCCAGAACGGACATGTTGCGCCAGAACCAGATTGGCACCAGTGCAATGATGAACATCGCTGTCAGGCCAAGACCGAACCGTTCCATCTGCGGCTCGGCCCAGGGCGTCCACGAACCACCCGCAACCGAATACAACATCAGGAATCCAGCGCTGGCCGTGCTGATCAGCAGCAGGGTCAGGGGCCAGTTCATGTAGAGGAATTTCCGGAATCCAGACGGTGTGGATTTGACGGCATATTCAAGATAGCTCATGCGCGGTCCTTTCCGTCAGGACGCGCTTTGGGACGACGGTCACCTTCAAGCCGTTTTTGCTGTTCCTTGATACGGTCCCGGTCGCCGACGGGATACGCGTCGAGTGGCGGCGTGCCGTTGTAAAGGGCCTGAAGCATGATATCCCGCGCCACCGGGGCTGCCGCCTTGGACCCCCCGCCCCCATGTTCAACTACGACAGCAATGGCGTATTTGGGTTTGTCGTAGGGGGCAAAGCTGACGAACAACGCGTGGTCGCGGCGTTCCCAGGGCAGATCCTCGTTGCGGATCACACCGGCGGCACGTTCGGCTTTGGTAATGTTGCGCACCTGACTTGTGCCGGTTTTACCCGCCATGCGGAGATCATCTGCGATGATACGGCTGCGATAAGCAGTGCCGCGACGGTCGTTTGAAACGGACCACATCGCTTCTCGGATGTGTCTGAGATTGGTTGGGTTGATCGTGAGCGGTTCACCTGCACCGCTAGGTTGCTCAACCCCGTTGACAGACCGCACCAGACGGGGCGAGACCGCGCGTCCGGTGGCAATCCGTGCTGTCATTACAGCCAGTTGCATGGGCGACGCCAACATGAACCCCTGTCCGATGGACGCGTTGGCCGTATCGCCGATAAGCCAATCTTCGCCATGCACCTTCTGTTTCCATTCCTGATTGGGTGCTAGCCCGGCGCGCACGGCGGACATGGGGATGTCGTGTTTTATGCCCAGTCCAAGTGTGTTGGCCATCTCGGAGATTCTGTCGATGCCGACTTTTATCGCCACGTCGTAATAATACACGTCGCAACTGCGTTTTAGCGAAGTGTTCAGGTCTACCATACCATGACCACCACGCTTCCAGCAGTGGAAGCGACGGCTGCCGACTTTAAGATGGCCGGGGCAGTAAACGGTGTTGCCGGGGCCGACGACTCCGGCCTCAAGCGCTGCCAACGCGGTAACCATCTTAAATGTCGAACCGGGCGGGTAAGTGCCCTGGACCGTCTTGTTTGCCAACGGGCGATACTTGTCCTGTGTCAGCATACGGTAATCCGCGACCGAGATACCACGTACGAACAGGTTGGGATCGAAGCTGGGCGCCGAGGCCATTGCGCGCAGATCACCAGTTTCGCAATCGATCACGACAGCGGCGGCGCTTTCCCCGGCCAAACGGGCTTGGGCGTATTGTTGAAGGTCTGCATCGACGGACAGCTGCAAGTCGGCCCCGGGTTGACCTTCTTGCCGGTCCAGCTCGCGCATGACACGACCGGTGGCGTTGACTTCGACACGCTTGGCGCCTGCCTTGCCGCGCAATGAGATTTCCTGCCTTGCCTCAAGACCCACCTTTCCGATCTGAAATCGGGGGATTCGCAGAACGGGTTCAGGGTCTTCGATCTGACTGAGGTCGTAGTCACTGACCGGTCCGACATATCCAACGATGTGGGCGAAGTCCTCATAGCGTGGATATTGTCGTGTCAAACCCACTTCGGGCGTGACACCCGGCAGTGCAGGGGCATTGACCGCGACTTTCGATATGTCTTCCCACGTGACCTGATCGGCCAGCGTGACCGGCAAGAACGGGGCTGAGCGGCGCATCTCGGTCATGGCCCGTTCGATCTCATCCTCGTTCAGCGGGATCAGTTCTGATAACTTGCGGATCACTTGGTCCACATCACCAGCGTCTTCGCGCACAATGACGATACGGTAGGATGGAGAGTTCTGGCCAATGATCTGCCCGTTCCGGTCATAGATCCGCCCGCGGTCCGGGGGGATTAGACGGATGTTGATGCGGTTTTCCTCGGCCAGAAGGCGATATTCATCGGCCTGATCCACCTGCATGAACCGCATACGTGCCGCTAGTCCGCCAACAAAGACCGCTTGCAGGCCACCCAGAAGCAGAGCCCGCCTTGGCAGGCGTTTATAGGCCAGACCCTGAGACTTGGGCTTGCGTGGCTTCATGCCCGACCTCCTACAGCACTGGCATCCGACGCGGACATGCGACGGACCCCGAACACGCTTTGGCTGAGTCCCACAATGGCGGGATAGCAGGCGATCGTCAGAATAAGCTGGATCATGACGGGCCACAACGCGGCCTGTTGCACAGACAAGATCGAAAGAATGACCCTGTTCGCCAGAAAGACGCCCGTGATGACCACGCCAACGGACATCCATTCTCCGACAAAACCGGCATCTTTCATACCGGGTGCCGCCGAACGCAGATAGGCTGATCCAAAGACAACCAGTGCCGCCAAAAGACCGGGTGGGCGTTGCAGAAGAAGATCCGCCATCAACATCACGAACGCAACCAGCAGGGTTGGGACATAATCTGGGCGACGCAGCACCCAGGCAAAGGTCAGGGCAATCAGAACGTCAGGAAAGGGCCAGCGGTTGGGTTGTGCATCCAGCGGCAACAAGTGCAGGAACAGCACCAAGAAGGCCAGCGCCGCAAAAAGGCCTCGCATGGCCCAGTTATGAGAGGCTGGTTTATCCATCGCTCAATTCTTCAGGAGACAGAGCGGCTTCGGGGCGGGTGGGGCCGACGATGCCACCGGGGTCCCGAATGGTCGGGGCTGAGTTGAATCGCAGAACCCGCAAAAACTCCAGCCGTTCGAAATCAGCCGACAAGCGCACGCGCAACTGGCCACCCGGATCCGCTGCAATCTGGCCGATCAGCAGGCCAGCCGGAAACACGCCGCCGTCGCCTGAAGTAATGACGCGATCTCCGGGGCGAACCAGTTCTCGGTTCTCAAGGAACTCGACCACAGGCGCAGGCGTGTTGTCGCCTTTGATCAACGCAGTCTGACCCGATGGTTGGATGGTAGCAGGGATGGCGCTGGTGGCATCTGTCACCAGAATAACGCGGGCTGTATCGGAACCAACACCCGAGATCCGTCCAACAAGACCGATGCCGTCCATCGTGGCCCATCCATCGACGATACCGTCGCGCTCGCCTACGTTCAGCAAAACAGATTGCCGGAAAGGCGAGCCGCTGTCGGCCATCACAACACCGGTGATATAAGTCAGGCGCGGATCAAGACGTACGTTGTTGAGATCCAACAACCGCGCGTTTTCCTGCTCTAGTTGCAGCGCGGCCTCTTTCCAGGCGCGCATCAGGCGCAATTCGCTGCGCAGTTCACGGTTTTGTTCGCTCAGGCGTTGGTAGCTTTGAAAGTCGCGCACAAGATTGACTGTGGCCGTTACGGGAATCATGGCCCATTCCATCGAAGGAACGACCGTATCTACCACCTGCGCACGGAACCGTTCCACGCGCGGGCTATCAATACGCCAGACCAGAAAGATACCCAGTAAACACAGAATAACGATGCCCAACAGCAAACGCCGCAAGGGGGTTGTGTAGTCATCGCGCTGTGATCGGTCTTTTGCCACAGGTTACCTTCCCGTGCTGCTCGTGCCGAATTTACCCTATGTGCAGAGGGTGCGCGCCTTAGCTTTCGTAGTCAATCGCGTGGCGCAGCTGTTTTTCATATTCTAGCGCCTTGCCGGTGCCCAAAGCCACACAATTCAGGCTTTCATCTGCAATCGACACGGCCAGACCAGTCTGTTCGCGCAGGGCCAGATCCAGATCACCCAGAAGCGCACCGCCGCCGGTTAGCATCACACCCCGGTCCACAATATCTGCCGCCAGATCGGGCGGAGTGGTTTCCAGAGCGGTCATAACCGCTTCGCAAATCTGCTGTACGGGTTCCGAGAGTGCTTCGGCAACCTGGGCCTGGCTGATCTCAATTTCCTTGGGTACACCATTCAGCAGGTCGCGCCCTCGGATGTGCATCGACTGGCCACGGCCATCGTCGGGCATACGGGCGGTGCCGATGGTGGTCTTGATCCGCTCAGCGGTGGATTCACCGACCAGCAGGTTTTGTTGGCGACGTAAGTACGAGATGATGGCTTCGTCCATACGGTCGCCACCAACGCGGACCGAGCGGGCGTAAACAATGTCACCCAGCGACAGAACCGCAACTTCGGTTGTGCCGCCGCCGATGTCGACGACCATGTTGCCGGTCGGGTCGGTGATCGGCATCCCTGCGCCAATTGCGGCTGCAATCGGTTCGGCGATCAGGCCCGCGCGGCGCGCGCCCGCTGACAGAACCGATTGACGGATCGCGCGTTTTTCGACCGGCGTCGCACCATGAGGCACACAGACGATGATCTTGGGTTTTGAGAAGGTCGAGCGCTTGTGCACTTTGCGGATGAAGTGCTTGATCATCTCTTCCGCTGTGTCGAAGTCGGCAATCACACCTTCGCGCATCGGGCGGATGGCTTCGATCGAACCGGGGGTCCGGCCCAGCATCAGCTTGGCATCCTCGCCAACAGCAAGAACCTTTTTCACACCGTCCTTGACGTGATAGGCAACCACCGAGGGTTCAGACAGGATGACACCGCGCCCCTTGACGTAAACCAGCGTGTTTGCTGTTCCAAGGTCGATAGCCATATCCGCTGTGAACAGGCCGCCCAGATTGCCAAAGATCCCCATGTTTCCCCTGATCCTGTATGTCGGTTTTTCTACTGCCCGCGACTCGACGGTTCCGGGACGGATGACTTATAGGGTGCCATCACGCCCGGTAAAAGGGCTGATTCCGCGACAATCAGCACCTTTCCGCCTTATTGATTGGGACTTTAGAAGGCAAAATGCTCTCTTATCAACACATTTACCACGCCGGCAATCTGGCTGATGTCCAAAAGCACGCATTGTTGGCCTGGGTGCTGAATTATCTGACACGCAAGGACAAGCCGCTCAGCTATATCGAAACGCATTCCGGGCGGGGTTTGTACAAGCTGGATGCGGCCGAAGCCGTGCGCACCGGCGAGGCGGCTGCAGGGATCAAGCGTGCACAGCAAGAGGGTTGGTTCGGGGATGATCATCCAATGGCGCGCGTTTTGCACCGCGTGCAGGCGCGGCACGGTTCCTCTGCTTATCCCGGATCGCCACTGGTTGCGGCCAATCTGCTGCGGGATCAGGACAGCTTGCATTTTGCGGAACTTCACCCACAAGAACATGCCGCTCTGGCCTTGGCCATGTCGCCCTTTGGGGCCAAGGTTTACCAGCAAGACGGTTTTGCGCTGGCGCAATCCCTGCTTCCACCCACACCTCGCAGGGGTATGCTGCTGATCGACCCGAGTTATGAGGTGAAAACCGATTATGACCGGCTGCCCGGGATCATCGCCAAGCTGCACCGTAAGTGGAATGTCGGTATCATTGCGCTGTGGTATCCCATCCTTTCGGATAAGCGCCACCTGCCCATGACCCGTGCTTTGAAGTTGCAAAACTACCCCAAAGCTGTCTGTCACGAGGTGACGTTCCCTCCGGTTCGTCAAGGGCATCGGATGGTCGGCTCCGGCATGTTCATCATCAACGCCCCGTTTGGCATCGAAGACGAAGTGGAACGTCTGTCCACTTTGTTTGACCAGCTTTGAAAAGAAGTTGGGCCCGGCAGCGCGCCATAAGCGCGCTGCCGGGCCCAAAGCCCAAGAAGGGACGGCGAAGCCGGGCCGCCGCGGGTGCGGGAGCCCTTGGGCCGTTCAGGTCAGGTCTTTATAGCTGATCTCACGCGTATCAGCACCGGGACCCGCTTTTTCGCGCCGTACGATCAGGCGGTTCAGCGCGTGGATATACGCTTTGGCCGAGGCCACCACCGTGTCTGTATTGGCTGACTGGCCTGTGGCGATCATGCCATCCTCGCTCAGGCGAACAGAAACGGTAGCTTGCGCATCTGTGCCTTCGGTGACCGCATGAACCTGATACAGCTGAAGGCGGGCGGTGTTGGGATAGATTGCCCGTATCGCTTTGAAGGTCGCGTCCACCGGTCCGTCACCATGTTCAGTGGCGATAACGTCCTTGCCGTCCATTTCCAACTCGACCGTGGATTCCGCCTGACCACCTGTGCCGCAGGTCACTTTCATCGAGACAAGCTGCAGGTAGTCATCGTGATCATCCATCGTCATCAACGCGATGAGGTCGTCGTCAAACACCTCTTTCTTGCGGTCGGCCAGATCCTTGAATCGCACGAAGATGTCTTTGAGTTGGTTGTCACCAACCTCAAAACCCAAAGTCTCAAGCTTGTCGCGCAGCGCCGCGCGGCCCGAGTGTTTGCCCAGCGGCAGAGAAGTACCGGACAGGCCAATGTCCTCGGGGCGCATGATTTCAAAGTTTTCGCGGTTCTTGAGCATCCCGTCTTGATGGATGCCGCTTTCATGCGCAAAGGCGTTCTTGCCAACAATGGCCTTGTTGAACTGCACGTTGAACCCCGACACTGTCGCCACGCGACGGGAGATATGCATGATCTTGGTGGTGTCGATACCGGTGTGCCAAGGCATGATGTCATTGCGGGTGCGCAGGGCCATCACGACTTCTTCCAACGCGGTGTTGCCCGCACGTTCGCCCAACCCGTTGATGGTGCATTCGATCTGACGCGCGCCACCGGCGACTGCGGCCAGCGAGTTCGCGGTCGCCATGCCCAGGTCGTTGTGGCAATGGGTGGCAAAGATCACCTCATCCGCGCCGGGAACTGTTTCGATCAGGCGTTTGATCAGGTCAGCGCTTTCGACCGGTGCGGTGTATCCTACAGTATCTGGAATGTTGATCGTGGTTGCCCCGGCTTTGATCGCAATCTCGATTACGCGGCACAGGTAGTCCCACTCCGTCCGCGTCGCATCCATAGGCGACCACTGTACGTTTTCGCACAGATTACGCGCGTGGCTGACCGTTTCGTGGATCTTGTCGGCCATCTCATCCATTGTAAGGTTCGGAATGGCGCGGTGCAGCGGAGAAGTGCCGATAAACGTGTGAATCCGGTTTTGCTCGGCGTGTTTCACCGCCTCCCAACAGCGATCAATGTCGGCGAAGTTAGCGCGCGCCAGACCGCAGATGCGGCTGTTCTTCGCGCGTTGGGCGATCTCGGACACCGCCTTGAAATCACCCTCGGACGCGATTGGAAAGCCAGCCTCGATGATGTCGACGCCCATTTCGTCCAGCAGCTCGGCAATCTCCAGCTTTTCGTCATGGGTCATGGTCGCGCCGGGGCTCTGCTCGCCGTCGCGCAAAGTGGTATCGAAGATCAAGACGCGGTCTTGGTCGGTCACGTTTGTCATGGGAATCTCTTTCTTGTCTGTCCTAAAGCCTTCTTGGCGCGCTGGCGTCCTCCTCTGAGCGGGCGCGCCGGATGGCACGCTCAGAGGCGGATTAGGATCAGTAGGCCACGCAGAGACGCACCGCGCATGGCGGTGTCGGCACAAAGGATATCTGCACGGTTGATCATGGGATTGAGGTTATACAGAGCCCGCCAGGAATGAAAAGGCCAATTTGCGTCCAACAGGTCCTGCGCTGGCTTTCTAATTCCAGACCAACTTGATTGTGCCCTCTGCGCAGCTAGCTGGATGCAGATGAAAACAGCATTGATCATCGGAGCCTCGGGTGGCATTGGCGCTGCGGTTTGTACTACCTTAGAGTCGCAAGGCGTCTCGGTAACGGGTCTGTCGCGGTCAATGGATGGGTTCGATCTTACTGACCCTGACCGTGCGTTGCCGATCATTGATGGGCTGTCCGATCTCTTTGACTTGATACTGGTCGCATCCGGAGCGTTGGAGATCGAAGGCGCTGCACCGGAAAAGACAATTCGTGCAGTTTCAGCCAAGGCGATGATGGATCAATTTGCACTCAACGCGGTAGGTCCGGCTTTGGTGCTGAGCCGGGCGCACAGGCTTTTGCCACGCAAGGGACGATCGGTTGTTGCGGTTCTCTCGGCGCGCGTGGGATCCATCGGGGACAATCGGATGGGGGGCTGGATCAGCTACCGGGCCGCCAAGGCTGCGGTAAATCAGGTTGTCCATACCTCAGCCATCGAGCTGTCGCGGACGCATAAGCAGGCGATTTGTGTCGCCTTGCATCCAGGGACCGTGAAAACTGCGTTCACTCAGAAGTACTTGAATCGGCATCCCGCCGTCGAGCCGGAGGTCGCCGCCCAAAACCTGTTATCCGTGATCAATGGACTGACGCCAGAGGATACCGGCGGTTTCTTTGATTGGGCCGGACAACCCGTTCCTTGGTGAGCGTTTACCCGTCGGAGGCCTCGGGCGTTTCGGCCTGATCATCCGGCGCGGGCTGTGGATCCGGCGTGTCTGACTCGCTTTGCTGGTCAGAGGCCCGGCCCGGCAAGACTCCGTTTTCCCAAATACCAGTTTCTTCCTGCCCGTTGGCATAGCGCATCTTTCCGCTGCCCTGGCGCTTGTTATCGACAAAATTGCCTTCGTACACATCGCCGTTCGAATAGGTGGCAACACCCACACCTTCGATCTTACCTTCGGACCAGTCGCCCACGTATTTGAAACCGGCAGGGGTCACGATTTCCCCTTTGCCATGTCGTTTTCCGTTCAGAAAATCACCGGTATAGATGGTCCCGTCGGAATAGGTCGCTTTGCCTTTGCCCTGGCGAACGCCATCGACCCAGTCGCCGTCATAGACCGAACCGTCCGCGCGTGTCACGACGCCCTTGCCATGGCTTTGCGCGTTCTTGAACTGGCCCTTGTAGATCATTCCGTTGGCATAAGTGGCCGTGCCCTGACCCTCGATCACGCCCGCGATCCAATCGCCTTCATAAGTTGATCCATCGGGATAGGTGATGCGGCCAGTTCCCTCGGCCAGATCGGCAACAAAATCACCGACATAGACCGAACCGTCGGGATAAGTCAGCTCTCCCAGACCTTCGATCTGTCCCTGGTTCCAGTCGCCGGTATACACAAAGCCGTCCGTGCCGGTGAACGTGCCCTTGCCCTGGCGGCGATCATCGACAAAGTCGCCTTCGTACACGTCGCCTTGCGCGTGGGTCACTTTGCCTTTGCCCTGACGGCGCCCTTTTACCAGTTCGCCCTCGTAGACATCGCCATTGGCATAGGTCAGGCGACCGGTGCCGGTGATCTGATCCTGCGCCCATTCACCGGAATAGGTCATTCCATCGGGCATGGTTTGCGTGCCCGTGCCGTCGCGCAAACCTGCACTGACGTCGCCTTCATACACACTGCCGTCCGCGTAGGTGACTTTGGCCTTGCCCTGCCGCTGACCATCAACCCAGTCGCCATCATAGATGTATCCGTCGGGAAAAGTCAGAATGCCTTTGCCATGTCGCTGGGCGTTTTTGAACTCACCTTCATAGCGCGTGCCATTTGCAAATTCTGCAATTCCCGTACCGTTTATCGACCCGTTGGACCATTCGCCGTCATAGCTGCTGCCATTGGCGTAAACGATCTTACCGCGCCCTTCGGGTTGGCCTTTGGCAAAACTGCCTTCATAGATCGACCCGTCCGGATAGCGGGTCAAGCCCTGACCCTGAATCTCGCCTTCAACCCACTGGCCCGTGTATTCAAACCCGTTGGGCAGCCTGTACGTCCCCGTCCCGTGACGCAAACCGTTTTCATAGGTGCCTTCATAGACGCCGCCAACCTCGTCATCTTTGACGATGACCGTTCCGTCCTGCGCAAACGCTGTCGCCGCGGACAGACTTAGCCCCGCTGCCAAAATCGAGTATCGGATCACGTTCATTTTCGGTCCTGCCTGCCGGGTCATCGCTGGTTGCATCTTTGAAAGCAAAACTAGGATACCGTCGAAGGCAGGGCAACGGCTTTTGCCGCATTGGCCTTTTACTCGCGCGGTGATCTGCTAAATGGCAATAGTACTGACGAGGCAAGAGGGCAGCATGGCCGACCGTTTCCGCATCACTTTGGCGCAACTGAACCCAACCGTGGGCGACATCGAAGGCAACGCAGACAAGGCCGTTTCCGCGTGGCAACAAGGCAAGGCGGCCGGTGCTGATCTGGTGGCTTTCCCCGAGATGTTCATCACCGGGTACAACACGCAGGATCTTGTTCAGAAGTCAGTGTTTCACCGAGCGGCCATGGCGGCCGTCGAGGCGTTGGCCAAAACTTGTGCAGACGGCCCCGCGATTGCAATCGGTTCGCCTTGGGCCGAAGAAGGCAAGCTGTTCAATGCCTACCTGATCCTCAAGAACGGGCGGATCACCAGCAAGGTTTTGAAACATCATTTGCCGAACGAAACCGTTTTTGACGAAGTGCGCCTGTACGATGCCGGACCGTTGGGTGGGCCGTATTCAGTTGGAAACTTCCGAATTGGCAGCCCGATTTGCGAGGATGGCTGGCACCCGGACGTCGCAGAAACGCTCGAGGAAACCGGGGCCGAGTTTCTGCTGATCCCCAACGGATCGCCCTATTTCCGCAACAAGTATGACGTGCGCCTAAATCACATGGTGGCACGGGTTGTCGAAACAGGTCTGCCGCTGATTTACCTGAACATGGTGGGCGGGCAGGACGATCAGGTTTTTGACGGTGCTAGCTTTGGCCTGAATCCGGGTGGAGAGCTGGCCTTCCGGATGCCTGTTTTTGACGAAACTGTCTCACAAGTGGACCTTGAGCGTGGTGACGATGGCTGGCGGATTACGCCGGCCGAAATCGTTCCTCAGCCAGATGTATGGGAGCAGGATTACCGCGCGATGGTGCAATCGCTGCGGGACTATATGGGCAAGACGGGTTTCAAAAAGGCGCTTCTTGGTCTGTCAGGCGGGGTCGATTCTGCCTTGGTGGCGGCCATCGCGGTTGACGCCATCGGGGCCGAAAACGTGCGCTGTGTGATGTTGCCATCGGAATATACCAGCCAGGCTTCGCTGGATGATGCCGAGGCCGTCGCCAAGGCGCTGGGCGTGCACTATGATTTTGTGCCGATTTCCGAGGGCCGGGCCGCGGTAACGAATACTCTGGCGCCTTTGTTTGCAGGGCTGGACGAAGGACTGACCGAGGAAAATATTCAGTCTCGCCTGCGTGGACTGTTGCTGATGGCGATCTCGAACAAGTTTGGTGAAATGCTGTTGACCACCGGCAACAAGTCCGAGGTCGCAGTGGGCTATGCCACGATCTATGGCGACATGAATGGCGGTTATAATCTGATCAAAGATCTGTACAAAACCCGCGTGTTTGAAACCTGCCGTTGGCGCAACGTCAATCATCGTGACTGGATGATGGGTCCCAAGTGCGAGGTGATCCGCCCGTCCATTATCGACAAACCACCAAGTGCCGAGCTGCGCGCAGACCAGAAGGACAGCGACAGCTTGCCCGACTACCCGGTTCTGGACGGTATCCTTGAGATTTTGGTCGATCAGGATGGCTCAATCGCCGACTGCGTCGCTGCCGGGTATGACGTAGCCGAGGCCCGGCGGGTCGAACATCTGATTTACATCAGTGAATACAAACGGTTCCAGTCTGCCCCCGGTACGCGCCTCAGCAAGCGGGCGTTCTGGCTGGATCGGCGCTATCCAATTGTGAATCGATGGCGCGATCGGACCTGAAAACCAGGGGCCGGACGGCCAGTTTGGAAACAGTGTCTATAGATTAGGCAAAATTGTATCCCAAGTGTGAGAAATTGATTGTGATTTGAGGCGGTTACGGCTGCCTCAAGCTTGCCTGCGCGACATTTTTCTGCCACATTTTTGCTTAGAAGTTGCCCGATGTGGGGCGGGTGCGACGCAATTTAATCTGTACGCGTAAAATTGGTTCGCGGTACGAGCGACGCATCCCGGGTTAGATGTCTGAGTGAACGGTGTGGTGGTAAAATGTACAAGGAATATGACAATTCGCTTCATACACCTTTGAAATGGCGGTCTATAGAGACGCAGCCGCAAGAATTGGATGAAGAAAAGCTGGATGCGGCGATCGCCAATCTAATGGAGGAACAGCGAGAATTGGATGAGCTTGCTGCACTCAATTTCCGAACCGAGTTTCCGAGGTTGCTGCCGCAAAAGGAAGTAACAAATCAAGCGGCATCCAAACAAAACGGGTTGTCGGCGATCTTGCGCCAGAAATGGGCAGAGTTGTCCGGCGCGGCCTAATACGCTCGTTGCTGACACCGATTTCGGCACCTGGGCCACAGGTGTCGAAAATACTGCAACAACGCTCGGAATTCACATTGCCTATACGCGGCAGGCAGGTCTCCATACTGGTCCAAGCGACCGATGTAAGACCTATTGATGACCGCACCCAAACCGACCCCAGTTGAATCTGATCTGGCTCTGCCCAAACATGTGGATGTTGTTGTTATTGGCGGTGGCATCATCGGCGTTTCAACGGCATTGGAGCTAGCTGAACGCGGCGCGTCCGTTCTTTTGTGTGAAAAAGGTCAGATTGCAGCAGAGCAGAGTTCTCGCAACTGGGGTTGGGTGCGTCTGGGTATGCGCGATCCCAGGGAAATTCCCCTTATGCAAGAGGCTTTGCGTATCTGGCAATCGCTGGACGACCGTCTGGGGCGTAAAACGGGCTACACCCAATCCGGCATACTGTTTGGGGCGTCCGGTGCAAGAGACGCGGCTAATCTGCAAAAATGGATGCGTCATGTTGAGGGATTGCAGACTGGGGCCAGGATGGTGTCCGGCGGTGAACTTTCCGATTTACTGCATGGGCACCAAACAGGTCTGACAGCGGCGCTTTACATGCCGCAGGACGGTCGTGCCGAGCCGCAATGGGCTGCTCCGGCTATTGCCGAGGCTGCACGAGACCGGGGCGCTGTGATCATGACGCAATGTGCAGTCCGCAGCGTCGAAACCAAGGATGGGCACATTTCCGGTGTCTTTACCGAGCGTGGAAAAGTGGTTTGCGGACGCGTCGTTCTGGCGGGTGGGGCCTGGTCGCGGTTGTTTGCTGGCAACGCGGGCGTCGAGCTGCCGCAACTCAAGGTTTTGAACACAGTGCTTCGCACATCCCCCGTGCAAGATGGGCCTGGGCCTGCGCTGTGGTCCGACGATTTTGCGATCCGCAAGCGCGCGGATGGCGGCTATACCATTGCGTCTGGCCACGAAAACACGGTGGACATTGTGCCCGACAGCTTCCGGCTTGCAAATCGGTTCTTGCCTGCCTTTGCGCAGGAGTGGAAATCCTTGCGCTTTCGCCTGTCCAAACGCTGGACGATCGAAGCGCGTCAGGATCGACGCTGGCAGCCAACCGATGTGACCCCGTTCGAAAAGTGCCGGGTTCTGGACCCTGAACCGTCTCAAAAGGTTTTGCGGCACGCTTGGGGTAGCGCCTGCAAAGGGTTCCCGGCACTACTGAACAGCGAAGTCGTGCAAAGTTGGGCCGGAATGATCGACGTTACGCCTGACGCCATTCCGGTGATCTCAGGTGTTGATGAGTTGCAGGGCCTATTCATTGGCACAGGATTCTCTGGCCATGGATTTGGCATTGGTCCAAGCGCCGGACGGTTGATCGCCGATCTTGTCGCTGAAACGACGCCTTGCGTGGATCCGGCCGCCTTTCGCCTTTCGCGGTTCACCGACGGCTCGAAAGTGAGGCCGGATCCGGGGTATTAACGGCTTAGCCTATCATCTGATAGCTGACCGGGACAAAGCGGAAACCGTCGCCTCGGGTTTCGACAAAGCCCGCGCCGGGAAACGGCATGTGATAGCCGACCATCGGCACCTTATCTGCCGCCAGCATCCCCAGAACGTTGCGACGCGCGGCTGTTGCTGCTGCCTTGTCCATGTCAAATCGGACCTCCCATTCGGGATGCGCGAAAGACCAGACATAGTGGTTGGCCAAATCTGCCGTCAGGATAAGGCGCTGTCCGTTGCTTTCCAGATGATACACGGTATGACCTGGTGTGTGGCCATACGCGGCGACTGCCGTGATGCCTGACGTTACTTCACCACCGTCGCCGATAAAGCTCATCTTTTCTGCCAGTGGGGTTACCTTGGCGGCCACCAGATCGCCGACGCGGTTGCCCGCCTCCTGCGCCGCCCAGAAATCATATTCGGGCGCAGCGGTCACGTAACGCGCATTTGCAAATGTAGGTGCGTCGTTGGTGGTCATGCCTCCGATGTGATCAGGATGCATGTGTGTCAGCACCACGACGTCGATTTGGTCCGGCGTCACGCCTGCATCAGCCAGAGCTGCCTGAATGCCACCTTGTCCCAATCCGGTGTCAAAAAGAACCAGTTCAGAACCTGTGTTGACCAGTGAAGGGGTAAAGAAAAAACTGGGCTGCATCTGCCGGAATGAAATTGTCCGCTGAAACCTTGGCGAATTCCTCATCTGTCGCTCCGCCGCCAAAGATCTCTTTGGCACCATCGCGTGCAATGCTGCCATCCAGCAGCGTGGTTACCGTAAAGTCGCCCAGCTTGAAGGACTTGGCGATGGTCGAGTTTGCTTTGGTGCCCGAGCCTGCAGCCAGAAGCGGTGAAGCGGCAGACGCAAATGGCAAAGATGCGGCTGCGCCTAACGCGGCGCGGCGTGTAAGTTTGAAAGTCATTTTGGGGTCTCCCTTTAGGTGCCAGCTTCAAATAGATAGGACGGAACAGGGCGGCTGCCACTCCACGTTCGCGTGAGCGGGCCTGCGACTGGACAAAACACGCGTCTTATGACAAGAGCCGCGCCAACAGGAGACACCCATGACGACCACCCGTTTCGCCCCGTCGCCCACCGGATACATCCATGTGGGCAACCTGCGCACCGCCCTGATGAACTATCTGATCGCTCGCAAGGCGGGCGGTACATTCATCCTGCGAATTGACGACACCGATCCCGAGCGCTCGAAAGAAGAATATGTCGATGCCATCAAGCAGGATCTGGAGTGGCTGGGTCTGCATTGGGACAAGGTTGAACGCCAGTCGGACCGCTTGGATCGCTATGCCGAAGCTGCGGACAAGCTGCGTGAGATGGGTCGGTTCTATGAGGCGTTTGAGACGCCGACCGAGCTGGACTTGAAACGCAAGAAGCAACTGAACATGGGCAAGCCACCGGTCTATGACCGGGCCGCGCTGAACCTGTCAGATGCCGAGAAAGACGCCCTGCGCGCCGAACGTGGCAACGGTGTATGGCGCTTCAAGCTGGATCATGAGCGTATCGAATGGACTGATGGTATTCTGGGCGACATCTCGATTGATGCTGCTTCAGTTTCTGACCCCGTGCTGATCCGCGGTGACGGTCAGGTGCTTTACACGATTGCGTCCGTTGTGGACGATACCGAAATGGGTGTGACCGATGTGGTGCGGGGGTCGGACCACGTGACCAACACCGCTACGCAGATCCAGATCATCGAAGCGCTGGGCGGCCAGTGCCCCCGTTTTGCCCACCACTCGCTACTGACCGGCCCGCTGGGTGAGGCATTGTCGAAACGTCTGGGAACTTTGGCTCTGCGCGATCTGCGCGAACAGGGCGTGCAGCCGATGGCTTTGTTGAGCCTGATGGCGCGTCTGGGGTCGTCTGACCCGGTTGAGTTGCGCTCGGACATGGCGGAACTGATCGAAGGGTTTGATGTGAACCGGTTTGGTGCGGCACCGACCAAGTTTGACGTACAGGACCTGTTCCCTCTGACCGCAAAGCACCTGCAATCGCTGCCGCTGACAGATGTAGCTGATGCGGTGGAAGACGCTGGAGTTCCGGCTGATTTGGCGGAACCCTTCTGGGCAATGGCGCGCGAAAACATCACCACTCTGGCTGATCTGAAAGGCTGGTGGGAACTGTGCCGCGATGGGGCCGAACCATTGATTGCCGATGAAGATCGTGAGTTTATTGCCGAAGCGGTCGCTTTGTTGCCCGATGGCCCGTTTGATGGCGAGACCTGGGGTACTTGGACCAAAGCGGTGAAAGAGGCAACAGGCCGCAAGGGCAAGGGCCTGTTCATGCCGCTGCGCAAAGCCCTGACCGGGATGGAGCGGGGGCCGGAAATGGCGGCTCTGCTGCCCTTGCTGCAGGTGATCCGCGCACGGGGCTGAATGCCCCGTACCGAAACGGTATGAATTTAGAATTTGAAAGAGGCAGGCAATTCGTCTGCCTCTTTTTGTTGGTGCGGCTGGATTATCTTTACCGATGCGCGCTTAAGGCGGTCATCTACAAATGCTGTCTCGTCAGGTTTGAGCTGTTGGTGGCGGGGATATTTCGGCTCGGTCCGATCATTCACAACAGGCGCGTCCCAGCCGTCGGTTGTGGCGAAGAACCGGTCCGCGCCGTCTTGTCCAAACGCCCTGAGATACCCTTGCACCACTACATCGATATAGCTGAGCAGCAGTGGATGGCGATTGCTGGGCGCGTTGTGCCGGTCATGGGGCACTGCGTAAACCGCGATTTCGACTTCATGCGAAAGAGGGTGTGAAATCGCTTCAGTTGCCGGAATCCGGTCATAGGCCCATTCCCGCTGATCCAGTGCGGCCCAGTCGTTTTTTGGCACATGCGCGATCATTCCTTCGATCTCAGCCTCGGGGTCGGGAACTGCGGTCAGGAACGCGACCGGGCGCAGATCGGTATGACGCCACGCCCGCCTCCAGCCTTTCAGTTTTGCCGGACGCGGGTCGGGAAAATCATGTGTGGCGAGGTTCACAAGGCTGCCATAGCCAAAGAAATAGGGGTCAGGCATGGATAAGGCGTCCTTTTGATCGATTGATGTATGTCAAACCGCTTTTTTCCCGGACATGCAATAAGGCTGCATCTTGAATTCAGGGAGGCCCTCATGCGGATTACGAAACGGACAAATATTGCCGTGCGCCTTTTGATGTATTGCGCAGCGCACCCGGACAGGTTGGTCACCAAGTCGGAAATTGCCGAAGTGTGCAACATTTCGGAAAATCATCTCGCGCAGGTGATCAACCAACTGAGCCAGTTGGACTATCTAAGCACACAACGGGGGCGCAATGGCGGCATGTCTTTGGCGCGCCCGGCGGAAGAAATTCGGATCGGCGCGGTGTTCCGGCACGTTGAGGGCGCCTTGCCCATTGCCGAATGTTTTGCGGATGCGGACAATACCTGCCCCTTGACGGATGCCTGCCGGTTGCGGTTGGCGCTGCAGGACGCGGCCGAAGTGTTTTATGCTTCTCTCGATGATGTTTCGCTGGATGCTTTGGTTTGTGACAATGATCCGTTGCTGAAGCTTTTGCAGCCCGTGGCCTGTGTGCGCTGAGCTTAGTCGCTGGCGCGCAGGATACGGGCTGGCCGGGCCGAAAGCGGGCGCAGAGCAAAGGCAAGACCTGCGCAAAGCGTGACGCCGATCCCGGCCAGAACAATGCCCAACGCCGAAGACCAGATAATCGCAAAATCCGTCTCGAAAATGTAGGTGGCAACGGCCCATCCGCCCAGAATGCCGACCAGCAAGGCGACGCAGCCTGCGGCGGCCCCCAATAAGACAGAGCGCAGGCCAAAGCTGCGCAGGATCCGGCCCCGGTTGGCCCCGAGGGTTTTCAGGATTGCCGCTTCGTATCTGCGGGCAGGTTCGCCTGCCGCTGCGGCTCCGATCGAGACCAGAAATCCGGTTAGCAAGGACACACCTGCGCCGTAAGATGTGGCGGCGGCGATGCCGGCCAGCAGCCCTGAAACGCGGTCGATGGCATCGCGTACGCGAATGGCGGTTATGTTGGGGAACTGACCTGCGAGATCCCTGAGGATGGCAGCCTCGGCCTGCTCTTCTGCATAGACAGTGGCGATGAAACTATGCGGTGCACCGGACAGGGCAGAGGGGTTCATCGACATAATGAACCCCATGCCTGCGGTCGAGAAATCCACTTCGCGCAGGGATGTCAGTTCTGCGGTTATGTCGCGACCAAGGATATTGACGGTCAGTTGATCGCCAAGTTGCAGGCCCATTTCGGCGGCTTCTTCAGCGGCAAAGCTGACCTGAGGTGTGCCCGAATAATCCTCGGCCCACCACTCCCCATCGGTTACATTAGCGTTTGCCGGGGGTCGGGCAGAATAGGTGACACCACGGTCTCCTTCGAGCACC
This sequence comes from Ruegeria sp. HKCCA6837, assembly GCF_013034475.1. NCBI lineage: Bacteria > Pseudomonadati > Pseudomonadota > Alphaproteobacteria > Rhodobacterales > Roseobacteraceae > Ruegeria > Ruegeria sp. HKCCA6837. Next base: position 83,903 of record NZ_WQGD01000003.1, on the reverse strand, counting down.
CAATGATCACCAGCCACATCACGGGCAGGGCGGCCATTGATCTGCGTGATGATCCCACGCAGCATTGGCGCGCTTTCGAGGCGGCTGACGGCAGGGTCCGAGGTCAGGCGATCGGTAAAGCCGGGCATCTGATCCTTTTGGATGTCGACAAAGAAATATGAGGGCGCGACATCTGGTAGGTTGCCTGAGATTGCGTTGCGCAGCGTGCCGTCGATTTGTCCAACTGCAGCCAGAACGGACAAACCCAGACCGAGCGACAGAACAACCGAGCCTGCGCCCTCACGCGGGTCTGAAATGGCAGACAAGGCCCATCGCAGGGCAGGGCGGCCGCGTGCCAGAGGAGCTCCGGCCCGGGCCAGTTTGCGAATGGCATAGGCAGAGAGGTTTAATAAAACCAGCGCACCCACCAGCCCGCCGCTTGTCCAAAGGGTCAATCGTGTGGAACCGCTGAACCAGGCGGCAACGGTGACAAGCAATGCGAGACCAATTGCGTTGGCGATGACATAAATCGGGCGTGGGAGCGCTCGGGCCGTACTCAGCGCATCGCGAAACAGGGTTGCGGCCCGCACGTCTTCTGTTCTGGCCAATGGCCAAAGCGTGAAAAGAAATGCGGTAAGCAGCCCATAGATTGTGGCCTCAATCAGTGGCTGTGGATAGAGCGAGAATACTGCCGGAACCGGTAACTGGCTTTCCAACAGAGGCGCCAGAAGCAGCGGAGCCAGCCCGCCCAGCGCCAGGCCGAGCGCAATTCCGATGACAGACAGCACGCCGATCTGAAGCATGTAGGTTTGAAAAATCGTTGCGCGATCAGCCCCCAAGGTGCGCAAGGTCGCCACGGTTTCTGTTTTTTGGCTCAGGTACGCGCGCACGGCGGCTGAAACGCCAATGCCGCCCACCGCAAGGCCCGAGAGGCCGACAAGAACCAGAAAGGCGCTCAAGCGGCTGACAAACTCGGAAATACCGGGGGCACCGTTGCGCGCATCGCTCCATCGCATTCCCGTGCCGTCGAAGGCTTTGTCAGCTTCGGCGGCGATTTCGGCAAGGACGATCGTGTCTGGCAGGTTCAAACGGTATTTGGTCGAAAACAGAGTGCCGGGCTCCAACAACCCAGACGTCTGTAGCGCCTCGGTTCTCACCAATGTGCGCGGTCCAAGGCCAAACCCATCTGCCGCGCTGTCGGGTTCGTTCACCAGTGCGGCTGTCAGGACAAATTCCTGCGCCCCAAGCTTGAAGCGATCACCAACGGCCAGCCCAAGCCGGTCGATCAGAACTTGTTCCATGACTGCTCCGGGCAAGCCGGATGTCCCGTTTAGGGCGTCATCCAGCGTTATGTCAGGATCCAGTCTGACCGAACCAATCAAGGGGTACGCAGTGTCGACAGATTTCACTTGCGTCAGTGCGCGCTCCGGTTCTTCGGCACGGGGCACAACAGCCATCGAGCGGAAATCGACGATCTCGGACACCTGCTCGGATGCTTGCTGCATCCAGGCGCGCTCGGCCTCATCTGCAAAGCGATAGGTGAATTCAAGCTGGGCGTCGCCGCCCAAAAGCGAAGCACCTTCTTGCGCCAATCCGGTTTGAATGGCTTGCCGTACCGACCCTACGGCTGCAATGGCTGCGACGCCAAGCGCCAGACAGGCCAGAAAGATCCTAAACCCCCGCAAGCCTCCGCGCAGCTCGCGACGGGCGAGCCGCCCCGCCAGTCGCAGGCTCATTCGGCGGCCTCCTGCCGAGTTTCTTCCGCAATCCGTCCATCGCGAAGGCGAACAACCCGATCGCAGCGTTCCGCCAAGGAACGGCTGTGAGTGACAAGAACGAGGGTCGCATCAAATTTCTGACGCAGTCCAAACAGGAGATCAACAATCGCAGCGCCGTTGGTTTCATCCAGGTTCCCGGTGGGTTCATCTGCCAACAAAATCTTGGGGCGCGGCGCTGAGGCACGGGCAAGTGCCACGCGCTGTTGTTCACCGCCCGACAGTTGCGCCGGATAGTGATCGCGCCGATGCGATAGCCCGACAGCGTCCAGCTCAGTCTCGGCCAGGTCGAACGCATCCCTGTGCCCTGACAGCTCCAGCGGTGTTGCGACATTCTCAAGCGCAGTCATGGTCGGGATCAGGTGAAAGTTTTGGAACACCACTCCCATGTTGTTGCGGCGAAAGCGGGCCAGTGCATCTTCGTCCATGCTTGTCAGGTCCTGATCCAGCGCGGTGATCTGTCCGCTGGTCGCTTGCTCCAACCCACCCATCAACATCAGGAGCGAAGATTTGCCCGAACCGGACGGCCCGATCAGGCCCAGTGTTTCACCCTTGGTCACAGACAACGTAATGTCATGCAGAATATCGACCCGCCCGGCATTGCCATCCAGCGACAAAGCAGCATTTTGGAGGGTGAGAACAGCAGATGTCATGGGTTTACCCGATTAAGGAGCGGTCCTTTGGGATATGGAGCGATCACCACATTGCGCAAGGCTTTGATGACAGGTCTGTTTATCTTCTGCGGTTTCACGGCCACAGCCGAGCAAGTGGTGATTGCCGCCTTAGGGGATTCGTTGACGCAAGGCTATGGGCTGGTGGAAGAAGACGGGTTTGTACCTCAGCTTGACCGTTGGCTTCGGGCGCAGGGCGCGGATGTGCAGATGATCAACGCCGGCGTTTCAGGTGACACAACGGCAGGCGGAGCTGCGCGGGTGGAATGGACCCTGACGCCGGATGTGGATGGAATGATCGTCGCCTTAGGCGGAAATGACCTATTGCGCGGAATCGACCCTGCAGTCTCACGGGCCAACCTGCGCGAAATTCTGGAGGTTGCGCGGGATGGCGGCGTTGATGTTCTGCTGATCGGAATGCAAGCGCCGGGCAATTACGGAAAGGACTACAAACAGGCATTTGACGCGATGTACCCCGAATTGGCGCAGGACTATGGGGTCTTGTTTGCCAGCAGTTTCTTTGAAGGGCTGACAGCCGAGGGCGATCCCGGCGCAGTGTCTCAGTTCATGCAGGCCGACGGCATTCATCCAAATGCCGACGGGGTCGCCCGGATCGTGGATGCGCTGGGCCCATCCGTTCTGGAACTTGTCGGGCAGGCAGCGGCCCCCTGACTTTGATCAGACGACCGTGACCACTGTTCCGATTGGGACACGATTGTATAGGTCAATGACATGTTCGTTCAGCATACGGACGCACCCGTTTGACACTGCATGACCAATGGTTTGCGGCTGCGTTGTACCATGGATGCGGAAATATGTGTCGACGCCGTTCTGGAATAGATACAGCGCCCGCGCGCCCAAAGGGTTATCTCCGCCACCGGGCTGCACATAGTCATTGTCTTTGAACTTTGCGTAGGTAACCGGGTCACGCTCGATCATTTCATCGGTCGGACGCCAGGTGGGCCATTCCTTTTTCACATCGATGGTCGCCGATCCGGTAAATTCCAGCCCCGCCTTTCCAACACCACAACCATAGCGGATCGCTTTGCGTGGTTCGGTCACGTAGTAGAGATAGAACGACCGGGGGGCGACCAGAAGCTGCCCAGGCACGAATTGCTTTTTGATGCGCACGAATTGCGGCGTCGGATCATATTCGACCGCTTTCTTGGCGCTGGCGATTCCCGGCAACAGGCTGGCTGCTGTTCCGGCCAGAAAAACACGGCGTGTAAACATGGAAAACCCTCATCGAATGACCAAGGAAACTTAAGAACAGTTTCAGTATGATATGATATTTGGTCAATTCTGGGGCAAACATCACGTGGTCGTGATGTGTTCCGGCCGCCACGCAGGCGGCCGGATAGAAAAGGGCAAAGACGCGCCTTACCCTTTTACCGGCTTAGGCCAGTTGGATGTTGTCGGCGCTTTCGCGACCGTCACGACCAGCGCGCAGCTCGTACGTGACTTTCTGGTTGTCGGCCAGTCCGGTCAGGCCCGAACGCTCGACGGATGAGATGTGAACGAAGATGTCTTTGCCGCCATCTTCGGGTGCGATAAAGCCGTAGCCTTTGGTGGTGTTGAACCATTTTACGGTGCCTGCGGGCATATCCGTTGTCTCCTGTTTGGTGCTGCCCACGTGGATGCGGCAGCCTGGCGTCGTTGTCTGGATCGATAGACTGAGCGCCGTAAAAGGAGACAGTGGGTCGAAATAGAAAAACGTAAGCTCCTTTCATATGGCATTGAGGTGGCCATGTGGCAAGGGATGATCGCCAGGATTGAACCTTGGCCCCAGAGCATATTGCAGTGATTCAAGGGGTCTTTGATCAAAGAGTGGGAATTGCCGTGCCTGGCTCATACGACCGGTGGTCGTCCCGGTTTCCGAATAAACGCATAACGAGACTATTGAGAATCGCAGCTTTGCTTTGGTGCCCTTTTAGGCACAGGATCAGAGGTGTCTTGTTTGGACGGTATCTTTTGATCTTATAAGTCTTCATTTTAATTCAATTATTGTGATGTTTGAAAATTGATGCTGGGATGCTATGCTTAACGGTAGTGTCGTGAGGGCGTTTATGAGAGTTATTTGCACATTAGCGGTTCTGTTTTGGGCCGGAGCGTCAGAAGCTTTGACCATTTCAGATGGGTCGGAACGTTCGACTGCTGACGGTGATCAAGTTACATCCGAGCTTTTCTCAGGCTTTGACAGCGAAAGACATCGTGAAGAGTTGGAATGGGAAAATCTCCGTTTGACCCAAGCACCCGAACCCTCTGAACATGACCGGCATCTTGAAGAACTGGCGTTGTTGGGGAAAAGCTCCAACCAAGAGCAGGGCGTAACGGAAGGTGCCGTGGCGCAGGCAAACCTTGCGGCTGTCCCGATTCCCGCCAGTTGGTTGCTGCTGGTTGGCGCGTTGGCCGGGCTGTTTGGTCTTGGCAAATTTCGCAGAAACCGGTCAGCTTAAAGGCTGCAACTGCTATCATCCATTAGAGTTTTGACTGGGACGCCGGAGTTTGGTTGCTTCGAGGGGTGTTTATGCAATTCAGAGCGGCTGGATGGCATCCAGCGACGTAACCCTGTTTATCAAACCATCGAGATATTCGTTCGGGTTGGGTAGGGCCGGAGTGGAGCAGTGGCGTGAACGAAGGGGCGTTCGGAGAACACCAAGATGGGTGATTTCACCAGTCATTTGATTTGGTTGAATTATCGGAAATTGAGGAGTGACGGGTGCGAGTACCCACCGTACGCTCGCTGACTATGTGTTTACGGTTCTTCCTTTCGTAAAATTTGGTCAACGCATTTCGTGTGAAGAGGAGCTAACGACTGCTCAATATCAAGAGTTTCGTAAGCCAATGACACGGTTGATTTTTTGTCATTTATCGAAGCGTGAAACCAGGCGAAGCAAATTGCCGTATCGTAATCTACTGTGCCTCGAATCAACGAAGTATAAAATTCGGTGTCGCGTTCGTTGTTTTCTGCGCCTTTGACTAGTGCAACTGCTGCGGAAATTAAGTTAACGAGGTTGAAAATCTTGTTTGCTTCTAGATCTAAGTGGTGCCGCTGACTGGGATGGAACTCACTTTCAATGGCTTTGTTTTCGAGGAGACTCTCGGATGCTCTGCGGTACTGTTCTAAGCGAACTGTTTCTTTTCCGGCTGCGCCCTCTTGTTATAGCAACCGGGCTTTCTCCTCGTTTATCAGGGAAAATAGAGAGAAAAAGGAACTTTCAAACAATTGCTTTTCTAGAGCAACTCTTTGCGCTTCATTGATACCTTCTTGCCCTTCAAGGAGTTTTAGAGTGTCATTTCGTTCCTTTTTGACGTGTTCGAGCTCTTCTCGTTGAAGGCTGACCGCAAGCACTAACAAGAGTAAAGCTGTTCCTGAGAAGAGGGCGTTTGCCGCGCCAAAGGTGTCTCCAAAAGCTCCGCCGGATTGATCGGAGTAAACAGCATAAATAAAGTTGAGAAAGTAGGCAAAGGGAACAAACCAAAGGGCTTGTTTCAGCCAAAATCGAAGTTCTGTAAGTTTTTTCTGCATTTCTGTTTCTTTGGTTGGAAAAAAGGCGGCAAAATTGCCGCCTACAGAAACGCCTATCTTGCAAACTTCTTATGCTTCAACCGCTTGGGCTCCAACGCATCCGGTCCCAGACGGCGCTTTTTGTCCTCTTCGTAATCCTCGAAGTTGCCCTCGAACCATTCCACATGCGCATCACCCTCGAACGCCAGAATATGCGTGCAAATCCGGTCGAGGAAGAAGCGGTCGTGTGAGATCACAACAGCGCAACCGGCGAAATCGACCAGCGCGTCTTCCAGCGCGCGCAGGGTTTCGACGTCCAGATCGTTGGTCGGTTCGTCGAGCAGCAGGACGTTGCCGCCCTCTTTCAGCAGGCGGGCCATGTGGACGCGGTTGCGCTCACCCCCTGACAGCAGCGAGACCTTTTTCTGCTGATCGCCGCCTTTGAAGTTGAAGGACGAGCAGTAGGCGCGGGAATTGACCTGTGCATCGCCCAGCTGGATGATCTCGGCTCCGCCGGTGATCGCTTCCCACACGGTGTCGTTGTCTTTCAGGTCGTCGCGCGATTGGTCGACATATGACAGTTCGACCGTGTCGCCCAGCGTGATGGTGCCGCTGTCGGGCTGTTCCTGACCAGTCAGCATCTTGAAGAGCGTCGATTTACCCGCACCGTTGGGGCCGATGACGCCGACAATGCCACCGGGGGGCAGGGCGAAGTCCAGCCCTTCGATCAGTTGCTTGTCGCCCATGTGTTTCGACAGACCCTCGACCTCGATCACCTTGCCGCCAAGGCGCTGGCCGTTGGGGATGACGATCTGAGCGCGGGTCAGCTTTTCGCGTTCGGACTGCTCGGCCAACTCGTTATAGGCGTTGATTCTGGCCTTGGATTTGGCCTGACGGGCCTTTTGACCCTGACGCATCCATTCCAATTCGCGCTGCAGGGTCTTCTGCTTGGACTTGTCCTCGCGCGCTTCCTGCTCCAGCCGTTTGGCTTTTTGTTCCAGCCACGCGGAATAGTTGCCCTCGTAAGGAATACCCCGGCCACGGTCGAGTTCCAGAATCCAGCCGGTGATGTCATCCAGAAAGTAACGGTCGTGGGTGACGATCAGGATGGTGCCTTTGTAGTCGATCAGGTGCTGTTGCAGCCAGGCGATGGTCTCGGCGTCCAAGTGGTTGGTCGGTTCGTCCAAGAGCAGCATGTCGGGCGCTTCGAGCAGCAGTTTGCAGAGCGCCACGCGGCGTTTCTCACCACCCGAGAGGTTGGCGATATTGGCCTCGTCCGGCGGGCAGCGCAGTGCCTCCATCGAGACGTCGATCTGGCTGTCGAGGTCCCAAAGGTTTTCCGCGTCGATCGCGTCCTGCAGGGTGGTCATCTCCTCCATCAGCTCGTCCGAATAATTCTCGGCGATCTCCATCGCGATTTCGTTGAAACGGTCGACCTTGGCCTTTTTCGCGGCGACGCCCAGCATGACGTTTTCGCGGACGGTCAGCGATTCATCCAACTGCGGTTCCTGCGGCAGATAGCCGACCTTGGCACCCTCAGCCGCCCACGCCTCACCAGTGAAATCGGTATCGAGGCCGGCCATGATTTTCATCAGAGTCGACTTACCCGCGCCGTTGACGCCGACGACACCGATTTTCACACCAGGCAGAAAGCTCAGGTGGATGTTTTCAAAGCACTTCTTGCCACCGGGATAGGTCTTGGAGACACCCTGCATGTGGTAGACATATTGATAGGCGGCCATGTCGCGTCCTCTGGGTCGGGGAAATTGAGTTGGAACGCTGGATATCTGAGCGCGGCGTGCGGGGCAAGCTGGTGGTTTTGTGAATTTCGATTAGTGCCGGCTTCACCTAAAAAGGCTTGACCAAACAAGGGGTAAAAATTGTCTGAATTGGCAAAGCTGATTGCCGGTTGGGCGCAGCCGGGACGTGTCGAATGGATCGGGCTACGACCCGAGCGGCGTGTGGAAATGGTCAAGGTGAATGAGGCCGTGATCTCCATTGGCGGGCTCGACGGCGACCGTGGCCGCGCTGGCAAGCGGGCGGTGACTCTGATCCAGCAGTAACATTTGACGGCGATTGGGTCGTATCTCGGACAAGGACCTGTGGCGCCTGAAATCCTACGGCGTAATCTGGTGGTGTCGGGGATCAATCTGGCGGCCCTCAAGGGGCGTGAGGTGCAGGTGGGCGAGGCCATCCTGCGCTTTACCGTGATCTGCGCGCCGTGCAGTCGGATGGAAGAGGCTCTGGGCCAGGGCGGTTACTCTGCCGTGCGCGGGCATGGGGGTTGGTGTGCCGAAGTCCTCCGCCCGGGGCGTGTCAAGCTGGGTGATGCGGTGCAACCTGTTGATTGACAACCCCCTTGAGTTCTGAACATCAGCAGGGGATGGAGCGTTATCATATTCCATATGCGCGACCCGGGCAGGTGATCGGGCTGTTCGGCGGGTCTTTTGATCCTCCGCACAAAGGCCATGTGCACGTCACGCGCGAGGCGATGAAGGCGTTTGGGCTGGATCGGGTGTGGTGGCTGGTCTCGCCGGGCAATCCGTTGAAGGAGCATGGACCAGCCCCGATGGCGCGGCGGTTGCAAGCCGCGAAAGCCGTGATGCAGCACCCGAAGGTCGACGTGACGGATATCGAGGCGCTGACGGGCACGCGGGCGACAGCGGATACTCTGGCAGCACTTCGGCGGCTGTACCCGCAGGTTCGGTTTGTCTGGCTGATGGGGGCGGATAACCTGGCGCAGTTTCATCGTTGGAAAGATTGGCGGCTGATCATGGATAGCGTGCCAGTCGGCGTCGTCGCGCGGCCGGGGGATCGGATTTCGGCGCGGATGTCACCTGCGGCTCGGGTCTATGCAAAGTATCGCATCGATGGGCAGGCGCGACATCTTTTGGGTCAGGCGCAAGCCCCGGCCTGGTGTTTCGTGAACGTGCCAATGGTTGATGTCAGCTCGACCGAAATCCGAACGCGCGGAGAGTGGCGCGCACAAGTGTTGCCGGAATAGCCCCTATGGGCGCATAATCTCAGCGAGAGGTTGTGCGATTTTATTCTGTGGGATTTTAATTCAGCTATGGCTGATCGTTTTTCACGTCGTGTGTTTCTGGGGGGATTAGGGGCATCTCTAATCCCGGCAGCAGGTCTTGCACAGGCCCCGCTAGTTTCTCTCAGGCCGCAGATCCGCGGTGTGCCGCTAAGCGGGGCCGAACGCCTGGTGGCTGCGGCCGGGTTAAAAGGCGAGGTTGTGTTTGCGGTTGCGGATGTAGCGACCGGAGCGCAGCTGGAGGTGTTTGGAGAAGGGGCCGCCTTGCCCCCCGCCAGCGTTGGCAAGGCGTTGACCGCGCTTTATGCCCTGGACGTTTTGGGCACGGATCACCGATTTGAAACCCGTCTGGTGGCGGATGGACCGATCGAAAACGGCATCCTGCATGGCGATTTAATCCTGGCGGGCGGTGGGGATCCACTGTTGGATACTGATGCACTAGCCTCGATGGCGGCCAACCTGCGAGAGGCTGGGATTACCGAGGTGCGTGGTGCGTTCAAGGTCTACGACGGGGCACTGCCATTTGTTTTCAGCATCGACCCTGGACAGCCCGATCATGTGGGGTACAGTCCTGCCATCAGCGGGATTTCGTTGAATTTCAACCGGGTGCACTTTGAGTGGAAGCGCGCGGGCAAAGGATATGACGTAAGCATGGACGCGCGCAGTGCACGCTATGTTCCTGCGGTGGATGTAGCCTCGATGCGCGTCGAGAGCCGAAGCCTGCCGATCTATACCTATCAACCAAGCGCGCGCCAGGATCGCTGGACCGTGGCCAAAGGTGCGTTGGGGAATGGCGGAGCCCGCTGGTTGCCAGTACGTAAACCCGCGCTTTATGCAGGGGATGTGTTCCGAACCCTGGCGCGGTCAAACGGGATCGTGCTGGGACGGGTGCAGGTGACACGAGAGCGCCCGCAGGGCTTGGATCTTGTGGTGCATCGCAGTGATCCGCTGGAGAGTATTCTGCGTGGGATGCTGAAATACTCGACCAATCTGACGGCTGAGATGGTCGGACTGGCGGCGACAAAGGCACGGGGTGTTTATCCCAGGAACTTGGCAGAGTCGGCGGCCGAGATGAACCGATGGGCTTTGGAGAGCTTTGGTGTGAACGGTATCGCCATGGTCGATCATTCCGGTCTTGGTGATGCTTCGCGCATTGTACCCGCAGATCTGGTTTCGGCCTTGGTGGTCGCACAGAAGTCGGGGATATTGCGCCCGTTGATGAAACCTTTTGCCTTGACCGATCGGAATGGTCGAGTCGTCAAGAACCACCCAGTTAAGGTTGACGCCAAGACCGGGACACTGAACTTTGTTTCCGGGCTGGGCGGTTTCCTGACAACAGCAGACGGGGTCGACCTGGCCTTTGCTATCTTCACGGCAGACGTGGCGAAACGCGCGAAAATACCGCGTGCTCAGCGTGAACGTCCGGATGGCGCGCGCAGCTGGAACCGAAGGTCGCGAAAGCTGCAACGCGCACTGCTTGAACGGTGGGGCTCGCTATATGGCAGTTAAGCTGTGAAACCCGACGACGCCTGTTGTCAGACGGCGTGACGCGCGCGGGCACCGCGTTCGATTGCGGCAGCGTGCAAGCGATCGATGCTGAGCTCATACCGGATTTCTTCCAGCAAACGCAGCTCGGTCTCGGCCAGCGATCCGTCTGCGGCGGCAACATCGCAGGCCAGCGCATAAGCTGTTTCGTTCAGCCGTTCAGGAAGGTTGTCGCGGATCAGCCCAAACAGAGCATCCAAGCCGTCTTCTTGTTCGAACAGATCAAAAACGATCTGTGACACATGGCGCATCCGGTCGATGTCATACCCGGCGAAGACCGGCAGCATGTTCACCGCAACTTCTATCTTGACCAGTTCAGCGGTTCGGATCGTTTCGTCAGATGCCGAAATCGCAACCATGATCGCCACAAGGCAATCCTGTGGGGACATCGGGTGGGGAACTTGCTCGGTCATTCGGTGCATCCTGCTTGGGGTTCTTCAAAGGCGCAGGATAGAAGGGGGGCAGGGCAGGTTCAACATCTTGTTTGCCGCGTTTGTGTGGCAGGTTAAACCGGTCAGGTATTCATCACCGCCATTCCGCTCAGTAAAAGCCCGGCCCCGATCCAATAGCGCAGCCCCAGCGTTTCGCCAAAGAACAGCCACGAGGCGAGGGGAACCAGCACAAAGCTAAGCGCCATGAACGGATAAGCTTGCGACAAAGGCACATGTCTGAGGACGTAAATCCAAAGGATCGTCGCGGACCCGTAGATCGCAAGTGCGACAAGCAAAAAAGGGTCAAAAAGGGTGTGTACTACGCCCACTAAGCCTGTGGCGTCGCGCCCGTCGATCCGCCCGCCTGCAAGCTTGAACAACACCTGACCGGCGGAGATCATGACAGGCGTCAACAGCAAGCCCGTCCAGATCAGAACCGTTGGCGCGGTGGCGCTCATGCCGCCTGATCCTTTACGGGCTTTTCGTTGCTTTGATCCACAGGGCGGTCTTCGCAGTAATAGATGTCGCGCCCGATATCTTCGCAGACATGTACGCTCGGGCTGGGATGTACAGCGCGCAAAAAGCTGTGGGTGTAGGGGAAGAAGTTAAAGTGCGGATTGAAGCTGTAGCGGTATTCCCTCTCACGCGGGACCACAATGATGACGCGCTTGCGCGCGACCCGCCGCAGTTCCGCAATCGCTTGGCGATAATCCAACAGGTGCTCGATCACATGGGTGCAGATAACGGTGTCGAAGCTGTTGTCTTCAAAGGGCAGATCCTCGATCCGTGCGGCGACATAGCTGATGTTGTCCAGAGCTTCCGCGTCGTCGACCACAAAATCCACGCCGGTCATGGCGGTTATGTCTGGGCGCTGGGCACGGATACGCTGCAAAAGAACGCCGGTGCCGCAACCGACATCGCAGATGCTGTCGCCGATGATGTCTTTGGCAATCCGATCTATGCAGGCTTCGGAATTGTCGGTTCCGTCATGAACGCGCGGATGGTCGCGATACAGGGTTTCGTATTCTTCGTCTGTCAGAAAAGGCGCGCGTTCGCGGAATGCCGCTAGCCGGGTGATATGTTCACCCCAGACCCGACGTGCGAGCCAGTGAAACGCGGCGCTGTCGCGCAAGATTGGCGGTACGATGTCCTCAAGCACAAAGCGGATCAGATTGGTGGTTTCGCGTCGCATCTTCTGTCCTCTGGTCCGGTAAGCTTCCTGATCTTGCCTTAGTCATACATGGCCTGAGAAGCCCGTGAAATATGCAGGTCAAGCCAGAGCGTGCGGCCCGTGTCTTTTTTGTTTCGGAGAGCACAATCGTCCCAGCATTGTGGCTTCAGTAAGGCTGAGCTGTGAAACCTGCGTCTCGGGCCTATTGAAGAAAGCGTTCGAGTATTCGGAGCAGTGCAAGAGACTTTAGCTCTTTGAGCATGGGGAAACACCGGTTTCTGGTCAGTTATGGCAGGAAACGGGCGACTGCTTTATTGACTCATGCTGCACTGGCACAATAGGAGGGGCCGGTCCGGTTGCATGGGGCAACCAGAGCACCTTTCCCTATGGAGCACATTGAAATGTCTGAACTGCGTGAAACCGCGATGTCGTCCAAGGCCTGGCCTTTTGAAGAGGCGCGCCGGTTGCTCAAACGCTATCAGAAAAGTGCTCCGGAAAAGGGGTATGTGTTGTTTGAAACCGGCTATGGCCCTTCGGGTCTGCCGCATATCGGTACCTTCGGTGAGGTTGCTCGGACCACAATGGTAAAGCGTGCGTTCGAAGCGCTTTCTGACATTCCGACCAAGCTGATCTGTTTCTCGGATGATTTGGACGGGATGCGGAAGGTGCCCAGCAATGTACCGAACCCGGAGATTCTGGAGCAGCATTTACAACGCCCTTTGACCTCGGTGCCGGATCCGTTTGGTGAATATGACAGCTTTGGCGCGCATAACAACGCGATGCTGCGGCGTTTCCTGGATACGTTCGGGTTCGAATATGAGTTCTACTCGGCCAAGGAGTTCTACGAGTCTGGGCAGTTTGACGAAATCCTCAAACGTGCGGTTGAACGCTATGATGAGATCATGGCGATCATGCTCAAGAGTTTGCGGGAAGAGCGCCAACAGACCTATTCGATTTTCCTGCCGCTGCACCCTGAAAGCGGGCGGGTCATGTATGTACCGATGAAAAAGGTCTGTGCAGAAACACACACCGTGACCTTTGACGATGAAACAGGCAAGGAATGGACCGTTCCCGTCACCGGGGGCCATGTGAAGCTGCAATGGAAGCCGGACTTTGGCGCGCGTTGGGCGGCGTTGGGCGTCGATTTTGAGATGTACGGCAAAGAGCATGCGACGAACGAAAAGATATATGACTCGATCTGCCGTGTGCTGGGTGGTCGTGCGCCCGAGCATTTCAGCTATGAGCTGTTCCTGGATGAAAACGGTCAAAAAATCTCGAAATCGTCCGGCAACGGCGTGTCGATTGACGAATGGCTGACCTATGCGCCAACAGAGAGCTTGGCGTATTTCATGTACCAAAAGCCCAAAACGGCCAAGCGGATGCATTTTGATGTGATCCCGAAAGCTTACGATGAGTATCATCAGCAGTTGCGTGCCTATCCGGGGCAGGATCTGAAGGCGCAGTTGAACAACCCGGTTTGGCACATCCACGGCGGTGACGTTCCTGAATCGACGTTGATCGTGCCCTTTGCGATGCTGTTGAATCTTGCATCGGTGTCTGGCGCGGAAGACAAAGAGACGCTGTGGGGCTTTATTCGCCGCTATGCGCCAGAAGCGACTGCGGAAAGCCATCCTGATTTGGATCAGGCCGCAGGATTTGCCGTGCGCTACTTCAACGATTTCGTCAAACCGACACGCAAGCATCGCGCGCCTACGGATCAGGAACGTGAGGCGCTGGAGGCACTGAAGGCAGCGCTTGAAGCATATGATGGCCCCACCGAGGATGAGGCGCTGCAGTCGGTGGTCTACTCGATCGGCCGCGAGCGGTTCGACCCGATGCGTGGCTGGTTCACCGCACTCTACGAGGTGCTGTTGGGTGCCTCGCAAGGCCCGCGTTTTGGTGGCTTCATTGCCCTCTATGGCGTGCCGGAAACGATTGCGCTGATCGACAAGGCCCTGGCCGGAGAGCTGGTCTGATTTGACCTGATCCCGCAAGGGGCTACCGTTCCGTCAGGAGGTAGCCCCATGCGTCGTTTACTACTTGCCCTGTCCTTGAGTGCCGGTCTGGCCTCAGGTGCGTTTGCCCAGAGCGCCGAGATCGAGGCCAATATCGCGGCCCAGATGCAGGCCTTCAAGGCGGATGATTTTGCCACGGCCTTTACCTTTGCCAGCCCCAATATCCAGCGTCTCTTCGGAAACCCGGACAATTTCGGAGCGATGGTACGCAATGGGTATCCAATGGTTTGGCGGCCTGCTGATGTACGCTTTCTGGAACTGCGCGAGATTGCCGGGTCATTGTGGCAGAAGGTAATGATCACCGACGGAAACGGGCTGGTTCATATTCTGGACTATCAGATGGTTCCGTTGGAGAGTGGCTGGAAGATCAACGGGGTTCAGCTTTTGAGCAACTCGGATCCTGCGGTCTGACGCAACACCACCGTCACGGTGCGATGAACCGTGATTAATCCCCTTTCGGTATTCAAACTGGCGCGTTCGGGACGGACGTGAACACGAGGTTTGGACGCGTCGCCAAATTGGCGCGGCGCGATTGAGAAAGGGTTTTCTATGAACAAGGCAATCACCGACGGCATCGTGTTCATGCCACCTCAGTTTGCGAATGGCCTGACTGTCTGGTCTGCGGGGGACGGGACGCCCGGTTCGCCTACCTACGGCGGGTCCGGCACCGGCGTATTTGTACCATCAGATGCGGATTTTGGCGGATGTCTTGAGATTCTGAAGGTGAACACCACGCAGCAGTTGCGTTATATGGGGCAGACGCCGATATTGCCCGGCTGCTATTTGCAGGTCAAAGCCCGAGTGAAAGCAATTAGCGGCCCGTTACCGTCTGTACGGGTCGCAGCATGGGCAGGCGGTGCGGGGGACGCGCACGTTGCGGGCGTTGTCGAGCAAGGGCCGGCTACGCAGCTATCGGGCTATGGCTCGGTACATGAGATCACGGCCATTGTGGGCACGGCCAGCGTCCGGGCGTAGATATGCCCTGGGGGCTTGCTGCGCTTTACGGGCATTTCGGTCTGGACATCGAAGGGGCCAATGGTGCTTTGGTGCGTGTTGATGATCTTGAGATCACCGACGTCACCAGTGTTTTCCTTCGTGAAATGATCAGCCTGGTGGACGTTCGGGATTACGGCGCTGTGGGAGACGGTGTAACCGACGATTCCACCGCATTTGAGGCCGCAGATCAGGCAGCTGGTGGTCGTCGAGTCTATGTGCCGCAAGGTACCTATCATCTTGGGGAAAACACCAGCATGGCCTCTGAGATGGAATTTGAAGGCACAGTCACGATGCCAGATGACAAGATGCTGTTGCTGACCAAAGACTTCCATCTGCCAAGTTATATAGCGGCCTTTGGCGATGAAGAATTGGCTTTCAAAAAGGCGTTTCAGGCGCTGCTGAATAACACCGATCATGAATCACTGGATCTGGGCGGTCGCAAAATTTCGGTGACAGCTCCGATTGACATGGCTGCAACGGTTCCGAACAAACAAGGCGGGTTTTCCACCCGCCGCGTGATCCGCAACGGTCAGTTCGATGTCAAAAGCAGTAGCGCTTGGGATACCGAGACATTCACATCGGTGGCAACCTATGATCCTTCGGACAAAACACGACTGACCAATGTCGCCAATGTTGCGAATATTCCTGTGGGCTCTTTGGTGCAGGGCAGTGGTGTTGGCCGCGAAATCTACGTGCGGTCAAAAAACGTAGGTGCTGGTGAGATCATCCTGAACGCACCAATCTATGATGCGTCGGGTACGCAAACCTTCACGTTCCACGCGTTCAAGTACCTTCTGGACTTCAGCGGATTTAACACGTTGCGCAAGTTCGGCATGGAGCAGATTGAATTCCAGTGCAACAGCAGGTGCAGCGCCATCCGTCTTGCGGCGTCGGGCAGCACATTTCAGTTGAAGGATTGTTTTGTCAGTCGCCCCAAAGACCGGGGGATCACCTCGATTGCGACAGGGTGCAAGGGGATGTTGATCGACAATTGTCAGTTCCTGTCAGCGGAAGAATCCTTCGATGTGACGGATCGTTCTTCAATTGGGCTGAACACCAATTCAAATGACGTAAAACTGCGTCACAACCAGGCAGTGCGTTTCAAGCACTTTGCCGTTCTGGGCGGCGACAACAACATGGTTTTGGGCAACCATTTTTTCCAGGGCGATGGCATACCGCAGGGCGTTCGCACGGCTGGGTTGATCATGATCGGCACGTATAACAGTTCCACTATTGCCGAAAATTATGTCGACAATTGTTTCATCGAATGGACCAACGAACGGGATGCCTCACCCGCTTTCACCAGCGGATTCTCGTTCAGCGCAATGAGCATCACCGACAATAACTTTTATTCAAGTCAAGCGCCGTCCTGGTTCAGTTTTTTCATTGTGCGTCCCTATGGGGCCGGGCATTTCCTGAATGGTTTGGCTGTGACTGGAAACAAGTTTAGGGCCACAAGCGGTTCAATAGATCGGGCGGAAAGGATCGATACGTCTTTAGCGAATTTGAACAACAACAAGCACGCGAATGTGACGTTCCAGAACAACACCTATCACGGTGTCACAAAAAAGACCGCGCATCCTCTGAGAGTCCGGCGTCAGCAAAACTCGGCCGCAAGTTTTTGGCCGGTTTTGTCAAATGGCGAACTGCCGTTCAACGGCAAAGCGCGCAGTTGCGATAGTGTTACAGTGATCGGTGGGCTTACAGGGGTTTTCAATAACCAGGTTTTTGCGGCACCTCACGTTTTACCCGAGCAGGGGTCTCTTGGTGTTAATTTGACCCTTAAATGGCCTGAGCAAGTTAAGGGCGAAGTCACTGCTTTGATTCGGATGGACAAATAAAGACATCAGTGGCCGCCCTGAATAGGGCGGTCAATTCTTAGTGCTATGCCAGGCACAACTGGCGTTCCTTTACTGCGCTGGCAGGAAATAGGCGACCTTTTTGTTGGGTGTGCTAGTCTGAGGAAAACAAACGGAGAATCCCAATGCCGAAAATCGCCAAAAACGCCAGTGTTCAAACCGTAATCACAACCTTTGAAATGACGCCAGGCACCTGTCAGGATCTGTTGGAAGCCCTCACTGAAGCCTATGCCGATTTCATCTCAAAACAGCCGGGCTTTGTGTCTGCAGGGTTGCATGTGAACGATGCTCAAACCCGTATCGCCAATTACTCGCAATGGGAGCGTCGTGACGATTTCCTTGCCATGTTGAGGACGCCGGAGATGCGCGACCGCAATCGCAAGATCAACGAATTGTGCAAAAGCTTTGAGCCGGTCATGTATGACGTGGCCGAGACATTCTGAGATTCCTGACCTGAATCAAAGCCTGCAACAACAATATGTTTCAAAGTTAGCCTGCAAAACGGAGGCTCACGCTATGTATCACAACATTCTTGTCCCGATCTCATTCGACGCTGAAAGAGACACATCCGGGCCTATGAAACTGGCTCAGCTGTTGGCCACGCCAGACGCCCAGGTGACGTTGTTGCATGTGGTTGAGCATATTCCGAACTATGCGATTTCGTACATGCCACCCGAATACCTGACCGAAGCGCGCAAGGCGATTCAGGCCGAGCTGGATGAATTGGCGTCGCAGGTTCCGAATGCACGCGGATTGGTGATCGAAGGGCATTCTGGTCGGACCATTCTGGACTGGGCCGAAGCCAATAAACCCGACCTGATCATCATGGCGTCGCACCGTCCGGGGATGCAGGATCTTTTGCTGGGCTCGACGGCTTCCCACGTCGTGCGACATGCAAGTTGCGCTGTCCACGTGGTTCGTTGACCATCAGAAATCGACCGTTGTTAGGCGATAGGCTTTGCCAAAACCGCCGTTCAGTAAACCATCCTTGATGGTGAACCTGACAAAGCTGAAATCGGCGAAATCGATATACAGCTTTGCCTTGGGCCGCAGGCTTAGATACCGCTCACGCAGCGGAGCATACTCTGGCATGTCCCGGTGTACCCAAAGCGCCACAGCGTGAAGCGTCAGGCGGGGGTGTGTCAGCGGGTCACCCTTTTCTTCGGGCTCTCCGACCAGAAGGGCGCAATTCGGGTTGGCGTTCAAGGCTTGGGTGTGTTCGGCCAGTGACGAGATCAGCGTGACAGGGCAGCCATCCCTGTCCGTGGCCAGCGCGATACGGGATAGTGTTGGCAAACCTGTTTGGGGGTGCAACACAGCCAGCGCAGCAAAACGTGCCTGCCCCAAAAGCTCTCTGGCCTGCGCGCGGACCGTTTCGTCTGGGGTTTGGTGGGGACTGGTCACGGTTTGGCGAGACCTCGCAATCAGGGTTTGGCAGCGACACTAAAGTGTAAATCGGTGGCCTGCCAACCTTTCGATCCGATTGCCTCGGCTTTGCCACATATCCATCGTAAGACCCAGTCATGCTGTTCAAAAAACCGACGCAGGGCGCGCCTGACCTCAACCCAAGATCAACCCGTAGGCACCAGCGGGCCGAGGCCGCGCGCCGACAGGCACTGTCCCCGGTGCGCATACTGATCATGGTACTATTGCTGCCCCTTACGACTGTACTGATCGCGGTGGGCGTTTTCATACGGATGTCCGAGTATAATAGGGACGAGGCCGTGATCCACCTGATCGCGCTGGCGGGGTGCGACGCGACGCAGGCCATGGGCATCGGGCCGTTCCGCGAAGGCCAGCCGGGGTACCACACGCGCAATGACCCGGATGGAGACGGCGTTGCTTGTGGGTTTGCCGAGGCGCCTGCACCGCAGGCCGCGCAAGCAGAAAGCCGCCCAGAGCCGCAGCAACGTGCGGTTGGCAATGCCAAGTTTGTGCGTCCTTAGTGGATTTACTCAACGCATTCAGGACAATTGCGCGCCTGCACAGGTGCGAAAGATACGTACCTGAGGCGCTGCATCGTTCAGGGGAAACTCTGCGATCCCGTCTTGCGTGAAAGCATAAGCGACTTGGTTGTACTCCAACCCATCCAGCACATTGCCAAAACCTGTATCTGTCACCGTCAACGCGGACCCTCCGTCGGACAAGACATGGCGTGGGGTGGCGATTTCGATGGGGTTTCGTCCTTCGAACCGCATTGCAAACCACGGGGACTGGACCCAGACCTGATCTTTCCGAGTGACCGTCAGTGTATAGAGCGGCGCGGACGGGTCATAGGTCAGGAAAATCGTCGCGGCACCGGTGTCATGCGACAGCGTGCAGATATCGCCCAGCGTCGCCTCCCACGCGAAAGCCGGGGTGGCAAAGATCAGAGAGGTCAGGATTGCACGCATGAGAGGGGACATAGCCGCCGAACAGGGCAAGGCAAGTTCCGCGGGGCGCTAGGTTGCAACCCTGAAGTGTCAGAGGCTTGCGCGCAGTGAGGCGCGTGGTTGAAAATGGCCGAAAATCCCACGTATCAATCTGAGATTCCAGTCCCCTGTGCTAGGATGCGCGCGGCGTGGCCGTTCTGGTTGCACCACATGACAGTTCTGTCACGTGAGGGAGGAAAGTAATGTTTGCACGTATTACCCAATTCAAAATGAAGCCCGGCACGCGCGAGGCCGCCACGGCAAAAATGAACGAGTTGAAATCCGAGATCATGGGCATGCCCGGCATGCATTGCTTTACCAACGTGATGAACGAGGACGGATCAGGCTATGTGATCTCGGTGGTGGAAAGCGAAGCGACCTCGAACGCAAACGCGCCCAAAGTGGCCGAGCTGTGGGGCCATTTCGCCGAGTTTATGGAAGGTCCACCGACGCCGGTTGGGTACGACGTGATTGCCCATTGGGATAAGGGGTAAAGGCTAGGGCGGGGAGTTACCCGCCCTTTTTTGGTCGGTCAGGATGTTCGGGTTCGTCAGGACAACCGTTTGGACAAACCGTTTGTTATTTCAAACGTGAAGGAGACAGCAGCTCGGCTGCAAGTTTGAACTGTGGAGTGCTCGGGGAACTAACCAAATGTCATCCATCGGCCATCCCCAACGCCCTCCTTATCTATGAAATCTCGAGCCAATTTGAAGCTGCCGGACTTGCAGATTAAAAACTCCCGAGCGGTTCCGACTTGGAGGGTATTCAAGAAATCCATGTTCTCTCCGTCCAAAGCGATAGGATTGTCTGATTCAATTTGAGACAGATAGCTTTCAAGGTTTGCGGAAAGAGCCTTGATTTCAGAAATAACTTTGTGGTCGCCATGCTGAACAGCGCTTGGCGAAAGGGTCAACTGAGCAACGTGCCTACGGTTCATAGCAATGTTGCGCCGGAGTTGGTCAACGATAGTTGGGCACCACGCTGCGAGGCATAAGTTGTGTGAAAGTGGGCAATAAATCTCAATCCCACGAACGGCTAGTCCGATGTTGCCATAGGGGCCCTTTTGCTCTGAACTGTTGTGCAAACAGACTGGGTTGTCACCTAGATAAAACGAGCGTCCTTCAGGTGGTTCCATTAGGAAAAAGTCTTTGTCAGCTATGAGGCTGGCAAACCTCTCGAGGCTCTCTTTGATAAATTCCAGATGTTGTTTCTTCAGAGTATCTTCGGTCAGCGGTTCGTAACCTTTAACATCCCCCATTGTGCCGCCGGTGCTTTCGATCTTCTCTTTCAACTGCTAATCAAAGAACTTAAATTGATCTCTGAACCCCCTCGTCCGCACAAATTGAAACGCTACGAATATTGCCATGAGAGCCTTTTGTTGGGCACCCTCTGGAAGCCTTCGAGTCTCAACGACTTTTCTATAAATTGGCGCAACTTCTCCCTCTAACTTGCTGGCAGTGTCCTCGAAAGAGGCGAGAAAATCCTTGTTAACACGAAACTCGTTAAAGCGCCGTTCCGCCATAATGTTTTTAATCGAAGTGATGAACTCCCGTTTTTTGCTCTTTGACAGCACGGAAACCTGTTCTTTTTCTTCATTTTGTAAAAAGTTCCTTAGAATTAGTTTTGGTACGTAGTGCTGGTTCTCTGCGGCTTGTCCTTGTCCAGCCAAGGCTTATTCCTTCCTAATTTGTCTTTTGGAAGAGGGCTCAAAATCGGTACGCTAAAATAAAGGTTAAAGGTCTCGATCTACCGCTTCCGCCTCTTCACATTCCCACCTCGCTGCCCCGGCCTGCCAGCCGTTGACCGCCCGCGTGATTTCACCGCATCTTCCGAGGTTTTCTCGACCGCCCATTGCCGCGCCATGGGGTCGTCGGCGACGGCCAGATCGACCGCTTCCAGACGTTTGATCTCATCACGGATGTTGGCGGCCTCTTCGAATTCCAGGTTCTCGGCGGCTTTACGCATCTTCTCGCGCAGCCCGTCCAGATGGGCTTCCAAATTCGCGCCGTGCATCGGTTTGTCGATGGTGGCGGTGACGCGGTTCATGTCGACGTCGCCTTCGTAGAGACCGGCCAGAACGTCCTCGACATTTTTCTTAACCGTCTCAGGCGTGATGCCGTGTTCCTCGTTATAGGCAAGCTGTTTGGCGCGGCGGCGGTTGGTTTCGTTCAGCGCGCGCTCCATCGAACCGGTGATCTTGTCGGCATACATGATCACGCGGCCATCGGCATTTCGCGCCGCGCGGCCGATGGTTTGCACCAGAGAGGTCTCGGACCGAAGGAAGCCTTCCTTGTCGGCATCCAGAATGGCGACCAGCCCGCATTCCGGGATGTCGAGCCCTTCGCGCAGCAGGTTGATGCCGACCAGCACATCGAACGCCCCCAACCGCAGATCGCGCAGGATTTCGATGCGTTCCAGAGTGTCGATATCCGAGTGCATGTAGCGGACTTTGATGCCCTGTTCGTGAAGGTATTCGGTCAGATCCTCGGCCATGCGTTTGGTCAGGGTGGTGACAAGCGTGCGGAAGCCATTTGCGGCGACCTTGCGCACTTCGTCCAGCAAGTCGTCGACCTGCATCGAGACCGGGCGGATCTCGACCTCGGGGTCCAGTAGGCCGGTGGGGCGGATCACCTGTTCGGTGAAGACGCCGCCGGTCTGTTCAATCTCCCACTTCGCAGGGGTGGCCGAGACGAAGACGGATTGCGGGCGCATGGCGTCCCATTCCTCGAACTTCAGGGGGCGGTTGTCCATGCACGAGGGCAGGCGGAACCCGTGTTCGGCCAACGTGAATTTGCGCCGATAGTCGCCCCGGTACATACCGCCGATCTGCGGAACGCTGACGTGGGATTCGTCGGCAAAGACAATGGCGTTGTCGGGGATGAATTCGAACAGGGTTGGCGGCGGTTCACCCGGAGCGCGGCCCGTGAGGTAGCGCGAATAGTTCTCGATCCCGTTGCAGACGCCAGTGGCCTCGAGCATTTCCAGATCGAAGTTGGTGCGTTGTTCCAGACGTTGTGCTTCCAGCAGCTTGCCTTCACCCACCAGTTGATCGAGCCGGATACGCAGTTCCTTTTTGATGCCGATGATCGCCTGCTGCATGGTCGGTTTTGGCGTCACGTAGTGCGAGTTTGCGTAGACCCGCACCTGCTCCATCGTGGCGGCGCGTTCCCCGGTCAAAGGGTCGAACTCGGTGATCTGTTCCAGTTCCTCGCCAAAGAACGACAGCTTCCAGGCGCGATCCTCAAGGTGGGCGGGCCAGATTTCCAGTGAATCGCCCCGCACCCGGAACGATCCACGCTGAAACGCCTGATCGTTGCGACGGTATTGCTGGGCGACCAGATCGGCCATCACCTGCCGCTGGTCGTATTCATTGCCGACTTTCAGATCCTGCGTCATCGCCCCATAGGTCTCGACCGAACCGATGCCATAGATGCAAGACACTGACGCCACGATGATCACATCATCACGTTCCAGCAACGCCCGCGTGGCCGAGTGGCGCATCCGGTCGATCTGTTCGTTGATCTGGGATTCTTTCTCAATGTACGTGTCCGAGCGCGGCACATAGGCTTCGGGCTGGTAGTAATCGTAATACGAGACGAAGTATTCGACCGAATTTTCGGGGAAAAAGCCTTTGAACTCTCCGTAAAGCTGCGCCGCCAGTGTCTTGTTTGGGGCCAGAATGATGGCTGGGCGCTGGGTTTCCTCGATCACCTTGGCCATGGTGAAGGTTTTACCCGTGCCGGTTGCCCCCAGCAGAACCTGGTCGCGCTCGCCGTCCAATACGCCGCCAGCCAGTTCCTTGATCGCCGTTGGCTGGTCGCCCGCGGGGTTGAATTCGGTGTGCATCACAAACTGCTTGCCGCCTTCCAGTTTCAGGCGGGCGCGCACATCTTCGGCGGTCAGTTGGGTTTTGTCGGAATGGGCGTAAGGCATCGGCAGGCTCCGCAATCAGGCCCCTACATTTGTTCTTATTTTGTCCGTCTGCAAGGGCTGATCCGGATTCATTGCGCTCTACACAGTCTGATGCCATGCGGTTGGTGACACTTTGTGATGCGGCGCTGTTTGATTTGACTCTGAACTACCCCAAGCCAACGACAATTTCTGACATCAGTTCGCGGGCAACAGCCGCGACAATTGCAATCTTGCCCCCGGGCACGCTCTGACGCATAAACAGCTCAGCCAAGTGAGTACGGAGAGGCGACATGCGCGCACGGATTTACCAGCCTTCGCGAAACGCGATGACTTCGGGGATGGCCAAGACCCGCAAATGGGTTCTGGAATATGCCCCTGCTTCGGCCCGTGAAGTTGATCCGCTGATGGGCTGGACGTCGTCCAACGATACGCAGACTCAGGTGCGCTTGAAATTCGACACCAAGGAAGAAGCTTTGGATTACGCCAAGGACAACGGCATCGAAGTTCAGGTCAGCGAGCCGCACAAACGTAAGCCAAATCTGCGTGCCCGTGGCTATGGCGAGAACTTTGCTACCGACAGGCGCGGTCCCTGGACTCACTAAATGATCGACATTCGTAAGGCCGACCCGACCTCGGACGCGCTTCGCGCCGTGGTAGATGCGCATTTCTCCCATAGCGAAACGGCAGGCCCTGCCGAAAGCAACCATACAATGGATGCTGAGTCGCTGGCGGGGCCCGGGATTCGGTTTTGGGCGATTTACGAGGGTCAGCAGCCCTTGGGGTGTGGCGCGTTGAAGATGCTGCCGGACGGAACCGCCGAGGTGAAGTCCGTGCACATTCTGGCACAGGCGCGGGGTCGTGGGTTGGCGCGACTGATGATGCAGCACATGGCTGACATTGCGCGCGCCGAGGGGATTGAAGCCCTTGTTCTGGAAACCGGTGCCGCACATCTGGCGGAATATGATGCGGCACGTAAGCTCTACGAGGCTTTGGGTTATTCCTATTGCGAGCCGATCTTTGGGTACGAGGCCGATCCCAACAGCGCATTCATGCGCTTGCCTCTTGAACCCTGCGGGTAAAACCAGCAAGAAGGGCGTAGCGGTCCCTTAGCTCAACTGGATAGAGCAGCTGACTTCTAATCAGCAGGTTGAGGGTTCGAGTCCTTCAGGGATCGCCATTTTCACAAGTTGCGCACTGAAGTACGGCTGCATCTGCTCTTGCAGCCGTGAAAAAGCCCTATAGCAAGGCGGCTCTGACGTTTGCCGGCCTGTGTTCTTGCCAAATCAGAGTTAGCCAAGCCATCAATAGTTTAGGAAGAATAAAGGGGCTGGACGAGGGGGTCATGCCAGCCCCTTTTAAGGGGTCACAGAGTGGTAGTGTGTGTTCCTTAACTGAAACGTACCCTGATTCACCGCGTTCGGAAATTGGGGGATTCCCGTAGATGCGAAAATACGCGGATTTCGGCGTACACGGCATTGCATGAAGACTTCCCCAGGCCCCTTTAGGGCAATCGTTTCGAGAGTTCTGTCGCGAAATCTCAAGTCTGTTGAAAAAAAATATTGCAACCGGTTGCAAAGAGAATCATTGTTACGCCCAATACCAAGATTCGGGAGAACTGCATGTTGAAGGTAGGTTTGCTGGGCGCTGGGCGCATCGGACGTGTACATGCGCAAGCCATTTCGGCCCATTCAAACAGCAAACTCTGTGCAGTCTCAGACGCTGTACCGGAAGCGGCAGAAAGCCTTGCTAACGAATATGGGGCGCAAGCGCGCGGATCAGATGAGATCATAGCAGACCCCCAAATTGATGCGGTTTTGATCGCAACCCCGACGGATACGCATTCCGACCTGATTGAGACGGCGACCGCTGCTGGCAAGGCTGTTCTGTGTGAAAAGCCAGTTGACCTGAGCCTGGACCGTGCCGTGCAATGTTTAAAAACAGTGTCCGGGCGGGGTAAGCCTGTGATGATTGGGTTTAACCGGCGATTTGACCCGCATTTTTCGGCGCTGAAAGATAGTTTGGAGGCGGGCGAAGTCGGCACAGCCGAGCTGCTGTCGATTACATCATTTGATCCTGCGCCTCCGCCGGTCAGTTATGTAAAAGTTTCAGGCGGGCTGTTTCGGGACATGATGATTCATGATTTCGACATGGCGAATTTTTTGATGGGGGATGTGCCGCAAACCATCTCGGCCGTCGGATCGTCGCTTGTCGACGCCGGGATTGGTGCAGCCGGCGATGTGGATACCGCTGTGGTGACAATGACTTACGCAGATGGTCGTATTGCTGTCATTAAAAACTCGCGCCGCGCGGCCTATGGGTATGATCAACGGGTCGAGTTACTGGGTTCCAAGGGCTTGTTGCAGGTACAGAATGCGCTTGAAAATACCGTGGTCAAATCAACGGCCGAGGGCGTTGTTGGGGCGAAGCCAACCTATTTCTTTCTGGAACGCTACATGCCCGCTTACCGGGTGGAATGGGCCGCTTTTGTCGAAGCTGTTGCGAATGGGTCGGACGTGCCGGTTTCGTTGAAGGATGGCGTTGCCGCGCTTGCCATGGCCGAGGCCGCCACCCTGTCAATGCACTCCGGGAAACCGGTTCGGATGGAAGAAGTTTTGAAACCGGTTGCAAAATGATCGAAATTCTTCAAACTTACGTCAGCTCGGTTTTGCGCCGCAGCCAATCAGATTCGGCACAGCCGGATGATCGGGGCTGGTTCCCCGACGGAAGATCAGACTGAAATCATGGGAGGAACCTGAAATGAAGAAATTTGTGAAAGGCGCACTTGCTGCGGGGGCTCTGGCCCTGGCCATTCCTGCGTTTGCGCAGGAAATCGTGGTTGTCTCACACGGCCAGGCCAACGATGCGTTTTGGAACGTTGTGAAAAACGGGGTCGAGCAGGCCGGTAAGGACGTCGGCGTGAATGTGGAATATCGCGCGCCGGAAACCTTTGACATGGTGGCCATGTCGCAATTGATCGATGCGGCGGTGAACCAGGAGCCTGATGGCCTGATCGTTTCGATCCCGGATGCGGATGCGCTTGGCCCGTCAATTGAACGCGCGGTTGCCGCCGGTATCCCGGTGATCTCGATCAACTCGGGTTCGGATGTCTCGAAAGACCTGGGTGCGCTGCTGCATGTGGGCCAGGACGAATTTGACGCCGGCAAGGCCGCTGGTGAAGAACTGGCAGCAATGGGTGGCAAAACGGCGATCTGTGTGAACCACGAAGTGGGCAACGTTGCGCTGGACCTGCGGTGTGCAGGTTTTGCGGAAGGTTTCGGTGGTGATGTCGAAGTTCTTCCGACCTCGAACGACCCGTCGGAAATCGAGTCGAAAGTTGCCGCTGCTCTGGCTGCAAACGAAGCGGTCGATACTGTGATGGCATTGGGTGCAAGCTCGGCCGGTGAGCCGACCGTTGCAGCCGTCAAAGGCTCGGGCCGGGATGTAAATGTTGCGTCCTTTGACCTGTCGGCCAACTTCCTGCAGTCGATCGCGGACGGCGATGCAGCATTTGCCATCGATCAGCAGCAGTATCTGCAGGGGTACCTGTCGGTGAACTTTATGGGTCTGCACGCGAAATATGGCCTGATGCCCGGCGGCAACGTTCCTTCGGGTCCCAACCTGGTGACTCAGGACAAGGCCGCTCAGGTGATCGAACTGTCTTCGCAGGGCATTCGCTGATCCATTCCGGAACCTGAACAAATCGGGGCGGCGCAGCAGCGCCGTTCCCACCCAAATGGGAGGAAACGATGAGTGACTCAGCTCAAGTCGCCGGGGACGAAAGGGTCAAAAAAGAACCCTTCATGACCAAACTCATGAAACGGCCCGAACTCGGTGCGATGGCCGGCGTTGTCCTGGTGGTTATCTTTTTTGCCATCACAGCAGACGACTCGATGTTTACCCTGGCCGGGATCATGAACTTCATGACACCTGCGGCGCAGTTGGGAATTCTGGCCATCGGTGCCGCGCTTCTGATGATCGGAGGGGAGTTTGACCTGTCCATCGGCTCGATGGTGGCGTTTGCGGGCCTGTTCTTTGGCGTCTGTGTGGTCACTTGGCAGTTGCCACTGATCGTTGCGATCCCAATGACTTTTGTCTTTGCAGCTTTTGTCGGGGCAATAAACGGAAACATCGTGATCCGGTCAGGTCTGCCATCCTTCATCGTGACGCTTGCTTTCCTGTTCATTCTGCGCGGTCTGTCGTTGGTTGGCCTGAAAGCCGCCACCGGAGGATCGACCCAGTTGCGTGGCGTTCGTGACGTGGTTGAGAACGACTGGCTGGCTCCGTTCTTTTCAGGCGAGGCTTTCGGCGGCCTGTTTACCTGGCTGGCCGAGAAAGGCATGATCGATACCTTCAAAAGTGGTGCGCCCAAGGTGCCTGGTATTCCAGTCGAAATCCTGTGGTTCATCGTGCTGGCGCTTGCAGCAACTTACGTGCTGCTGCGCACTCCGGCAGGGAACTGGATTTTCGCATCGGGTGGCGACAGCACTGCGGCGTCAAACTCTGGTGTGCCTGTGAACCGGGTCAAAGTTTCGCTGTTCATGCTGACCGCCTGCTGTGCCGCACTGGTCGCCATCATCACCGTGATCGACGCAGGCTCGACCGACGCACGTCGTGGCTTCCAGAAAGAGTTTGAGGCGATTATCGCAGCTGTGATCGGCGGCTGTCTGCTGACAGGCGGTTATGGTTCGGCCATTGGTGCGTTCTTTGGTGCGATCATCTTCGGTATGGTTGTCATCGGTCTGACCTATACAGACTTCGATCAGGACTGGTTCCAGGTTTTCCTTGGCGCGATGCTGTTGATTGCGGTTCTGTTCAACAACGCGATCCGTAAACGCGTAACCGGGGAGCGCTGATATGACCGAAGATACCAAGTTCCACCACGGCGATGCGGCAGCGGATGTGGCGCCCATCGTCGAAATGAAGAACATCGAAAAGCACTTTGGCAACATCATCGCTTTGGCGGGCGTCAGCTTTGACGTCAAACCGGGTGAATGTCATTGCCTGCTGGGCGACAACGGTGCAGGTAAATCAACCTTCATCAAGACCATGTCGGGCGTGCACAAACCCACCAAGGGCGAGATCTTCTTTGAAGGCAAGCCGCTGCATTTCGACACGCCTCGGGATGCGATGGAGGCGGGCATTGCGACCGTGTTCCAGGATCTGGCGATGATCCCGCTGATGAGCGTCACGCGCAACTTCTTCATGGGTCGCGAACCGACCAAAGGCAAAGGCCTGATGAAGCGGTTCGATGTCGAACAGGCGAATGATGTCTGCATGGAAGAGATGCGCAAAATGGGCATCAACCTGCGTGGACCGGATCAGGCCGTGGGCACCTTGTCAGGTGGCGAGCGGCAGACCGTCGCCATTGCCCGAGCCGTGTATTTCGGTGCCAAGATTCTAATCTTGGACGAACCGACCTCGGCCCTTGGGGTGCGTCAAACCTCGAATGTTCTGGCAACCATCGACAAGGTGCGCAGCCAGGGGGTTGGTGTGGTCTTCATCAGCCATAACGTGCGCCACGCTTTGGCGGTGGGTGACCGGTTTACCGTGCTGAATCGCGGCAAAACGCTGGGCACGGCGACCCGTGGTGAGATTACCCCCGAACAGTTGCAGGACCTGATGGCCGGTGGTCAGGAAATGGCCGAGCTGGAAGGGTCTTTGGGCGGTACAGTCTAAACTTTGAAAACCTGGATGCCCCTCGGGGGGCATCCGACCGGGCGGTGACACCTGAGCTCACACTCAATTCAGGCTTGAGGCATTGGCCTGACATCTTCGTAAAAAAGCAACCTGTGGGCCGCTGGCAGCGGTTTCAAGTTGAAAGGGATCATGATGAGCAAGACAGTCCGACTGACCGCGGCGCAGGCTCTGGTGCGCTATCTTGGGGCGCAGATGAACGAGGCCGGAGAGCCCTTTATCGCAGGTGTCTGGGCCATTTTCGGCCATGGCAACGTTGCCGGTTTGGGTGAGGCGCTGCATGGTGTGAAAGACAGCCTGCCCACCTATCGTGGCCATAACGAACAGACCATGGCGCATTGCGCGATTGCCTATGCCAAGCAACTGGGCCGCAAACGTGCGATGGCTGTGACCTCGTCGATCGGACCGGGGGCGACCAATATGGTTACTGCTGCAGCTCTGGCCCATGTGAACCGCCTTCCGGTTTTGCTGCTGCCCGGCGACGTGTTTGCAACGCGTGGGCCCGATCCAGTGCTTCAGCAACCCGAAGTATTCTCGGATGGAACCATCAGCGCGAATGATTGTTTCCGACCGGTCAGCCGATATTTCGACCGCATCACGCGCCCGGAACACCTGCTGACGGCCCTGCCGCGTGCGTTTCGCACGATGACGGACCCGGCGGACTGCGGTCCGGCCACTCTGGCCTTTTGCCAAGATGTGCAGGCAGAGGCCTATGACTATCCTGAAAGTTTCTTTGAGCCCCGCGTCTGGTATCAGCGTCGCATTCGCCCGGATGAGGGTGAACTGGCGCGGGCCGTGGCGGCAATCAAGGCGGCCAAACGCCCTGTAATCGTCGCGGGAGGTGGCGTGCATTATTCGGACGCAACCGCCGCGCTGCAAAGCTTTGCCGAAGCGCACAACATCCCGGTGGCCGAAACACAGGCGGGGAAATCCGCATTGGCATGGGATCATCCGCTGAACGTCGGACCCATTGGTGTGACCGGTGGCGAACCCGCCAACGACATCTGCGCCGAGGCTGACCTTGTGCTGGGCGTTGGTACTCGATTTCAGGATTTCACCACCGGGTCTTGGGGCTTGTTCGCCAACCCCGAGCGGGCTCTGATCAGTTTGAACACCGCGGCCTACGACGCCGAAAAGCACGGGGCGATGCCGCTGCAATCTGACGCGCGCGTTGGTCTGAATGAACTGGCCGAAGCGCTGGGTAACCATCGTGCGCCGGACCTGCCTGCGACGTTGAAGTCCGATTGGTTTGGCAAGGTTGATGCGCTGACCGATGCACCAAAGGACAGCAACGCGCTGCCGACGGATATGCAGGTGATCGGCGCGGTACAGCGGGCGGCCGATGCAAACACCGTTGCGATGTGTGCCGCAGGCACAATGCCGGGCGAGTTGCACAAGCTTTGGAAAGCACCGGGCCCTGGGGCTTATCACATGGAATACGGTTTCAGCTGCATGGGCTATGAAATCGCGGGCGCGATGGGGATCAAAATGGCCCAGCCGGATCGGGATGTGATCTGCTTTACCGGTGACGGCACTTACATGATGGCGAATTCCGAAATGGCGACGGCGGCGATGATGGGGATTTCCTTCACCGTTGTTGTTACCGACAACCGAGGTTTCGGCTGCATCAACCGCTTGCAGATGGGCACGGGCGGGGCGGAGTTTAACAACCTTCTCGACCACACAGTCCACGAAACGGCTTCTGCCATCGACTTTGCAGCCCATGCGGCAGCGATGGGGGCGACCTCGGTCAAGGTCAGCTCGATTGCCGAGCTTGAGGACGCGCTGGCCAAACGTTCAGACGTCAAAGGCCCATACGTTGTGGTGATCGACACCGACCCGTACCCCTCGACCGAATATGGCGGAACGTGGTGGGAAGTGGCTGTGCCCGAGGTCAGCATCCGACCCGAAGTGAATGAAAAACGCGCGGCTTATGAGGTCGCCATCAAGGAAAGAAACACGAAATGAGCGTGAAGATCGGTATCTCTCCGATTGCTTGGCAGAATGACGACCTGCCTGATCTGACTGCGGCCTATACGATGGAGCAGGCGCTGAAAGAAGCGCGCGAGATTGGCTATACCGGCGTCGAGCGCGGCCAGCGGATGCCCGGCGACACCGAAGGCTTGCGTGCCTATCTGGACGCCAACGACATCGCGCTTTGTGGCGGATGGTGTTCGGGCGCAACCTTAGTCAACGACTTTGATGCAGAGGTTGCGGCTGTTCGTGAGCAAGTTGAGCAGTTTGTTGCGCTGAACAGCCCGTGCATCGTTTATGCCGAATGCTCCAATACCGTTCAGGGGCAGATTGGAACGCCGGTTAATGCCCGCCCCAGATTGTCCAAAGACGAGGTTCTGGCCTATGCGGCCAAGCTGAGCGAGTTGGCCAAGTGGACGGCAGATCAGGGTATGCCGATGGCGTATCACCATCACATGGGCACGATCATCGAAAGCGAGGATGAGGTAAACTGGCTGATGGAAGGCTCGGGTCCCGAACTGAAGCTGTGTTTCGATACCGGCCATTTGCTGTTTGGCGGTGGCGACGTGATGGCTACGCTGAACCGCTGGGGTGACCGGGTGCATCACGTTCACTTCAAAGACATCCGCCCTGACGTTGTGCAGGACACGCGTGAGAACAACCGCAGCTTCCTTGATGCAGTGATCGCAGGTGCCTTTACGGTACCCGGCGATGGCTGCATCGATTTTCAGGCTGTGGCCAATGCATTGAAAGCGATGGATTACAACGGTTGGATCGTGGTCGAGGCAGAACAAGACCCCGCCAAGGCGCCGCCCTACGAGTACTCCAAAATGGGATACGATCACATCGTCGAGGTTTGCGGCAAAGCAGGTTTGGAAATCAGCGCTTAAATCATCGCCCCACGGGGCAACACCGAAGCCATGAGAGAGGAGTATGTCATGGTCCATCAAGAACTTGGGTATGTCGGCTATTTCGACCGGGAATCCTGCGATCTGGATGAATTCAAGGTGTTGACCTCAC
Source organism: Ruegeria sp. HKCCA6837 (assembly GCF_013034475.1). NCBI lineage: Bacteria > Pseudomonadati > Pseudomonadota > Alphaproteobacteria > Rhodobacterales > Roseobacteraceae > Ruegeria > Ruegeria sp. HKCCA6837. The sequence goes on along the minus strand of NZ_WQGD01000003.1, from coordinate 51,902 downwards.
AAAACCTGACAGCCGATGCGGTCCCACACACGGCGTCGGTGGAAAAGAACGTGCCAGTCTACGATATGCACGCTCTGCGTCCTGCGTTGGAGAGGGCGGATGAAAGAAGATCTCTGCTGGCAGAATGGGCGCGCGTGCTGGACAAGTCGGCGGGCGTAGTTGTTCTTAAGGGCGCTTTTGCGGACACGTCCGTGATCGATCGGGCGACTGACGTTTTCCAACAGATTATTGAAGAAGAACGTCAGGGCGCGGGTGGGGAAGGTGACCATTTTGCGGCCTCGGGCGCAAATGACCGAATTTGGAATGCGCTGCAAAAACAGTGCTTTCGCGACCCCGAAGGCTTTGCACTTTATTTCGGGAATGTGGCCATTGCTGCGGCCTGTGAAGCATGGCTGGGGCCAAATTACCAAGTGACCGCGCAGGTCAATCAGGTGCGCCCGGGCGGTAAAGCACAGCAGGCGCATCGGGATTACCATTTGGGCTTCCAAACGGCCGAGAGCGCTGCGCGGTATCCGGCGCATGCCCATCTGGTGACAGCGTCGCTGACCTTGCAGGGGGCAGTTGCGCATTGTGACATGCCAGTGGAAAGCGGACCAACCAAACTGTTGCCGTTCTCTCAGCTTTACCCACCGGGATACCTGGCTTTTCACGACGCAGCTCACCGCGCATATTTCGAGGAAAACTACATTCAGTTGCCGCTTGAAAAGGGTGACGCCGTTTTCTTCAACCCGGCGTTGTTTCATGCGGCGGGTGAGAACAGCAGCGCGGATATTCAGCGGATGGCGAACCTTCTGCAGATATCATCCCCTTTCGGGCGCGCGATGGAGATGATTGATCGGCATGCCATGTCGCTGGCAGTGTTCTCGTCCCTTGCCGCTCTGAAGCAACGAGGAGAGCTGGGCACGGCAGAGTTGGATGCAGCGATTGCCGCAACTGCTGAGGGCTATCCGTTTCCGACCAACCTGGACACGGACCCACCGGTTGGCGGCAACGCGCCCGACAGTCAGGCTGATATTTTGCACCAAGCTGTATCGGATGGCTGGACCAAGGCACAGCTGTCTGACGCGCTGTCCGCCTTGCAATCACGACAGGCCGCCTAAGGCCTAAACGGGCGGGCCTGAAAGCCCGCCCCAATAAGGAGAAAAAGAATGGCTGACCTGCTCAAGAAACCTTTCGGAACCCGTGGCAAGGTACATGACATCACGCCTGCCAGCGCCGGATGGCGGTACGTGGGTTTTGGGTTGTATCACCTAAAGGCCGGGGACCGGGCAGCCGAGGTCACGGGGGACCGCGAAGTCATTCTGGTGATGGTCGAAGGCAAGGCGAAAATCACTGGTGCCGGGCAGGATTGGGGTGTGTTGGGCGAGCGGATGAACGTATTCGAAAAGACGCCACCGCATTGTCTGTACCTGCCCAACGGCACCGAATGGGAAGCTGTCGCCGAGACCGATTGCGTTTTGGCCGTCTGCTCAGCGCCGGGCAAGGGCGGTCATCAAGCGCGCCGGATCGGGCCTGATGGCATCACGCTCACCGAACGTGGCAAGGGTGTGAACACGCGACATATCAACAACATCGCGATGGAGAACGAGGACTATACCGATAGCCTGCTGGTGACAGAGGTCTTCACACCAAACGGGCACTGGTCTTCGTACCCCAGTCATCGCCATGACGAGGATGATTTCCCCAGGATCACCTATCTGGAAGAGACATATTACCATCGGCTCAACCCTGCGAACGGGTTCGGGATACAGCGGGTTTATACCGATGACGGACAGTTGGATGAGACAATGGCGGTGTCAGATGGCGATGTTGTGACTGTCCCGCGCGGTCATCACCCTTGCGGCGCGCCCTATGGGTTTGAGATGTACTATCTGAACGTCATGGCGGGACCTCTGCGGAAATGGCGATTTGTACCGGCCCCCGAGGTCGAATGGATCATGGAGCGTGACGGATGAGCAAAGATTTCGCTAATTACCCATGCCTTGCAGGAAAGACGGTTTTCATTACAGGAGGGGCCGGGGGGATTGGTGCGGAAACTGTTCGGGCCTTTGCCGAACAAGGGGCAAAGGTCGGGTTTCTGGATCTCAATGCGGATGCCGGACTTGCCTTGTTGTCGGATCTAGAGGGCGAGCACGCGTTTGCCCAATGCGATTTGCGCGACATTGAGGCGATGAACGCCGCAATGGGGCAATTGGTCGAAGAGTTGGGCGAAGCGGATGTGTTGGTCAACAATGCCGCCCATGATGACCGCCACGACTGGCGCGATGTGACGCCCGAGTATTGGAATGAGCGTATGGCGACCAATATTCGCCACATGTTTTTTGCCATTCAGTCGGTGGCTCCCGGCATGATCGCGAAGGGTGCGGGTTCGATCATCAATATCGGGTCGAATTCATGGTGGGAGGCCGGAGCGGGTTTTCCCGCTTATGCCACCGCCAAATCCGCAGTACACGGCCTGACACGGACCATGGCGCGCGAGTTGGGGGATCACCGCATTCGCGTGAATGCGGTCGTGCCCGGCTGGATCATGACCGACCGTCAGAAAGACCTGTGGGTCACGCCCGAAGCGCTGGCCAAGCAGGTGGACCGGCAGTGCCTGCCGGACCCGATTGAACCGGTTTATGTCTCCCGAATGGTGCTGTTTTTAGCTTCAGACGACGCAGCCATGTGCAGCGCCGGGAACTTCATGGTCGAGGGCGGTTCGATCTGAACCTTTTGGGAAATTGGAGCGTTCACATGTCTCAACCCTTTCAGCTTGCGGCATGTGCCGAGATGCTGTGGCCGGACAAACCCATGGACTGGCGTGCCGCGCGCCTGACCGAGATGGGGTTTGGTGTGGGGCTTTGGAACTGGCCAGATTGGGATCTGGGCAAGCTGGAACGCGTTGGTGCGAACTATACGATCATGAACGGGTATCTTCAGGGTCGCCTTGCGGACCAAGAAGGCGCTGACATGTTGCTGCGATCCGCGCGCGAGACAGCTCAGATCGGTAAGCGCCTGGGCGTGGATCGTCTGAACCTGCACGGTACAGGCTTGGGAGATGGTGGAATTCCAATCCGGCAGCACGAGGTCGTGACCGGAGATATGTGGCTGAAGGCAAGGGACACATTGCAACGCATCTGTGATCTGGCAGAGCAGGAAGACGTTGTTTTCACAATGGAAAACCTAAACCTGCTGGATCATCCCGGTTGTCCCTTTGGGTCGACCGAAGACGTTCTGGCACTGGTTTCGTCTGTCAATCATCCACGTCTTCGCATCAATCTGGACCTTTATCACACCCAGATCGGTGAAGGGGATCTTGTCCGTTGGTGCAAGAAATGCCTGCCATGGATCGGTGAAGTTCAGGTTGCTGACAACCCCGGCCGGTGTGAACCCGGAACCGGTGAGATCAATTATGCCGCCGTTGCACGGGCGTTGGATGACATGGGGTATCGCGGACCTGTCGGTCTGGAGGCTTTTGCGGCGGGCGACCCGGAAACGGCGCTTGAGGCCTTCCGGGCTGCCTTTACAATCTAAGCATGTTTGGGCGCTTTATCTTTGAGGTGGCGCGCCAAAGGCACGGATCACGGCGCGGGCAGCGGCCTCGACCGGGTCGTGGGTTTCCTTCAGTATGGTGACCCGATCAAACCTTTCAGGATCACGATTGACGGCGTCACGCATGGCGTGACCGAACGCCATGCGCAGTTCCGTTCCGATGTTGAACTTGCAAATCGAGGTCTCTCGCGCCAGTTTCATGCGCTGTTCTACCGGCACGCCGGACCCGCCGTGAATGACCAACGGCACTTGGGTCATTTCATCGATCTCGGCGATGCGCGCCTCATCCAAGCCCCCTTCTTTGTTCTGCTGCAAGTGAACATTGCCGACCGAAATCGCCATCGCGTCCACCCCGCTTTCACGAGCAAATTTTGCGGCTTCCTCGGGGTCCGTTCCGTTCGATCCTTCGCCGCCAGAATATCCGACAAAGCCGATTTCGCCCTCGCAGGAAATCCCTGCCGCATGGGCCATTTCGGCAATCGCGGCGGTCTCGTCGATGTTCTGTTGAAGCGGCTTGCGCGACCCATCGAACATCAGGGACGTAAACCCACTGTCCAGCGCGATCTTGCAGTCTTCATATGTGTAACCATGGTCCAGATGCGCAACGACTGGAACCGAAGCGTTTTCGGCCAGATAGCGGAACATTTTGCCCAGAATGGGCAGTGGTGTGTGTTCGCGACAGCTGGGTCCGGCTTGCAGGATCACTGGCGCATTCTCGGCTTCGGCAGCGGCCACGTAAGCGCGCATGTCCTCCCAACCGAGTGTAACCAGCCCGCCGACGGCGTAACCCTGTTCATAGGCAGGTTGCAGGACGTCTTTCAGTGTGACCAGGGTCATTTGAACTTCGCGATCATGTCTTTGATGCCTGGGATCGTTTCGATCTGATAGGCATGTGTGGGTTGGAAATACTGCACCAGCGAGCGTTGGCTCAGCCCGCCGAGGATGGTGAAGTAATACATCTCATACCCCGGCAGAACGCAGCAGGGATGGTAGCCCTTGTCGATGCAGATCGTGGAGCCATCGACGATGTGATAGGCGTCGCCGGGCTCGTTGTCCTCGCGTTGCAGCATCTGTAGCCCCGAACCCCAGTTGGGTTTGAAACGGAAATTATAGGTCTCGTCGTGTCGCGTTTCGTCCGGCAGGCGGTTGGTGTCGTGCTTGTGGCTGGGAAACCCCGACCAGCCGCCCTGACCGACGGTAAACAGCTCACTCACCAACAGGCGACCGACTTTGTCGTGTTGCTTTTGGCCTAGTATGTGCTTGATCTTACGGTGTGTTTTGGTGTCGTCGCTGCCGTATTGTACAAGGTCATGATCACGCACATCGAACGGGTCCAGGACCTTGTCGTATTTGGCGCCGGCAATGAACACTTCGGTTTCATCCGACACGCAGGCCATCTGCACTTTCGCACCGACGGGCACATAAACGCCCTCGGGTTCTCCATCCCAGACATCTTCGCCCCGGTTGCCCAGCTTCGGGAAGGCAACGCCTTCGACGTCGACATCGACGCTGCCGGTGGCTGGCACGATGCAGGTCTCATAGCCGGGAACCTGATATTCGAAAGCCTCGCCCTTTTTCAGTTTGACGATGTTGAAATAGTTCAACGGGACCGTTGAGTCATCGATGTCAACGATGGGTTTGTTCTGATTGTCAAAGGGCGCGATGTGCACGGGAGTCTCCTATGTGGTCGGGCCGGGGTGTGAGGCAAGGAACGCGTCCAGTTCAGCGGTCGTGGGCATGGCGGGCGCACAGCCCGGTTGAGACACCACAATCGATGCGCAGGCCGAGCCGCGCATGACAGCATCCTTCAGGTCATGCCCCGCAGCAATTGATGCCAACAGTCCCGCCATAAAACTGTCGCCTGCCCCATTGGGTTTGACAGCGGTGACCGGATAGATGCCGGTTTCGATCTCTTGCCCGTCCGTCAAAGTGACAGCGCCTTTTTCACCCATCTTGTAGATGACGATCCGACCGGGTTTTTCCGCCAGCTCTTTGGCCTTGGCAAAGCCTTTGTCGATACCGCCAGCCATGAACCCGAATTCTTCGTCATTGCCGACGATCAAGTCGCTGGCTTCACCGGCCCGTGACAGGACCTCGGCGGCCACCTCGGGCGAAGGCCAGCTGTAGGGGCGGTAGTCGATATCGAAGATGATTGGCAGGTCAACGGCTCGGGCGTTTTCGAACGCACGGAATGTGGCGCTGCGCGATGGCTCGGAGGCAAAGACTGTGCCTGCTGAGATGACTGCCGAAAAGGACGAATAATCAACCTTGTCCATGTCCTCTTCAGTGACCTGAAAATCGACAGCCCCATTGCGGTAGATGACATTCTGAAAGTTCTCGATCCGGCTTTCGTACACAGCCAAAGACATGCGGTATTCGCCGCCTAAGACGCGAATGTAAGAGGTGTCCACGCCATAGTGGCGCAGACGGTTCAGGCAGAAGCGACCGACGGCATCGTCTGAGACTGACGTGATCAGAGAGGCCTGACTGCCCAGTTTAACCAATCCGGCGCAAATGTTCGCGGATGAACCACCCAGATCGGCATGGAACGTGTCGGCATCCTCGCTTTTGACGCCGATCGGATCTGCATACAGGTCCATTCCTGCGCGTCCCAGAACGGCAAAGCGGTTTCCTTTGATACCGTCTATCAGAGCGCTCAAGTCATGTCCTCCGGCAAAGTGGGTCGGCAAAGTTTGGACCTTGCGTTGAATCGATTCACACGATACTCATTTTGCAACCGGTTGCAAATAATATGTTCGGAGCCGTTACAGATGCCTGAAATCGGAATTGGAATTGTGGGTGGCGGCTATATGGGCAAGGCCCATTCCGTTGCCATGGCGGCCGTTGGCGCGGTTTTTAACACCGCATTACGGCCCCGGCTTGAGGTCATTTGTGCATCCAGCCCTGAAAGCGCTGAACGTTACCGGACGGCCTATGGTTTTGCGCGCGCGACCGACGATTGGCGCGTTTTGGTTGAAGACCCGAGGGTCGAGGCCATTGTGATCGCTTCACCGCAATCCACGCATCGTCAGATCGCCGAAGCAGCTTTTAGTCTGGGCAAGCCCGTGTTGTGTGAAAAGCCTTTGGGTGCATCGCTTGAAGACAGTCAGGCCATGGTTGCGGCGGCCGAAGCCGCAGGCGCCGTGAACATGGTTGGGTTCAACTACATTCGCACACCCGCCAGCCAGTTTGCCCGCCAACTGATCGCCGATGGAGAGATCGGCGACATCACGTGGTTCCGGGGTGAGCATACCGAGGACTTTTACGCTGATCCGCAGGCACCAGCCACGTGGCGGACAACGGGCATGGCCAATGGCACAATAGGAGATCTTGCGCCGCATATGGTGAACGGAGCGATGGCTCTGGTTGGCCCGATTGCGCGGGTGATGGCCGATGTGGAAACCGTGCATAAAATTCGACCCGGAGGTGAGGTCACAAATGACGACCATGCCCAGATGATGTGCCGGTTCGAAAACGGCGTTATGGGCAACCTGTATTTCAGCCGCGTCGCGACAGGCCGAAAGATGGGCTATGCCTATGAAATATCAGGAACAAAAGGCGCAATCCGGTTCGATCAAGAAGACCAGAACGCGCTTTGGCTGTATAAGCGAGAGGGGCCCGAAGCTGCGCGCGGGTTCACTAAGATCCTGACAGGTCCTGCGCACCCGGACTATGAACCTTTCTGTCAGGGCCCTGGTCATGGCACCGGCTATCAGGACCAGATCATCATCGAGGCTAAGGACTTCCTTCAGGCTATCCATACCGGAGAAGCGATTTGGCCAACCTTCCGTGATGGGCATGAGGTAAACCGCGTTCTGGCCGCCGCCTTGGCGTCGTCAGACCAGCGGCAATGGAAAGACATCAGCGATTTCTGATCGCTCAATCTATGAAATTCTAAAGAGAGACGATGACCATGGCTAAGTTGAGATGGGGCATGATCGGGGGCGGTGAAGGCAGCCAGATTGGGCCTGCCCATCGCTTGGGTGCTCAGGCTGACGGACTGTTTGAATTTGCTGCTGGCGCGCTGGATCACCGGCCCGAAGCGGGCCGCGAGTATGCGCAACGACTGGGCGTTGCTGCCGATCGCGCCTATGGCAACTGGCAAGAGATGCTGGCGGGCGAGAAAGACCGGGATGATCGAATTGATCTGGTGACTATCGCCACGCCAAATTCGACTCATTTCGAGATCGCCAAGGCGTATCTTGAGGCGGGCTTTAACGTGTTGTGCGAAAAGCCGATGACCATGACGGTGGAAGAGGGTGAAGAGATCGTCCGCGTCGCTGTAGCTTCGGGCAAGATCTGCGCGGTGAACTATTGCTATTCCGCTTACCCAATGGTGCGTCAGGCGCGTGCGATGGTGCGTGCAGGCGACATCGGCAAAGTGCGGTTGGTTGTGACGAACTTCAGCCATGGCCACCATGGCGATGCGGCCGACGCAGACAACCCGCGTGTGCGCTGGCGCTATGATCCTGCGATGGCAGGTGTCTCGGGGCAGTTCGCAGATTGCGGTATCCACGCGCTGCATATGGCCAGCTTTATCTGCGATGACGAGGTGAAGACCCTTTCCGCCGATCTGGCCTCGACCATTGCCAGCCGCGAACTGGAAGACGATGCAATGATCAACTTCCGGATGGAGGGCGGCACGGTTGGACGCCTCTGGACGTCATCGGTGGCAATCGGGCGGCAACATGGCTTTGACATTCAGGTCTTTGGGGAAACCGGCGGGCTGCGTTGGGCGTCCGAGCAACCCAACCAGTTAATCTATACCCCGGTGGGTGGGCGTACCCAGATCATCGAAAAGGGCGAGGGCGGTCTTCACGACGAGGTTCAGCGCTTGTCTCGGGTCGCAATCGCGCACCCAGAAGGGTTCCCTTTGGCCGTAGCCAACATCTATTGCGATCTGGCCGATGCAATTCGCGGTGAAAGCCGGGATGGCTTGCCCGGAGCCGCAGATGGTGTCAGGTCCATCGCAGCTGTCCATGCGGCTGTTGCTTCGGGCAAAGCGGATGGTGCGTGGCAGGATGCCCGTCCACCAATGTTTCGCTGATCAGGGGCGGGGCCGCAACGTGCCCCGCTCAATCACCCGGCAAGGGAAAATACGGGCCTCGGGATAGCGCTGGGGCTCTTTCAACATCTCGACAACCAGATCGACGGATGAGGTAATGATCTGCTTGATCGGCTGGTGAATCGTCGTCAGATCGATGCTTTCCCAGCGCGACATTTCCATGTCGTTCAGGCCGATGATTCCGACATCTTTGCCCGGCTGCAAACTGTGATCTTTCAACGCTGACAGTGCGCCAATCGACAGGATGTCGTCGCCACAGAAATAAGCTTGGGCCGGATTATTGGCCAACAGCCCCAGCATCTCGGTCCGCCCCGCCTCGAAAGAGTAAGCTCCTGCGAAGCAATAGCTTACTTCAATCTCCGGGTGGTCTGCCAGTTCCTCCATGAAACCGCGATGCCGATCCAGGGCCGATGTTGCATCCTCAGGCCCGCCCAGATAACCGACACGCGTGTACCCACGCGCTACAAGTTCGCGGGCGGCCATACGTCCGCATTCCACGTTGTCGATGCCCACGACATGCACTTCGGGCGAAGTGGCCGAGCGTCCAAATGTATGCACCACGGGCACGCCGGCATCATGAAACGCCTTGGCAAAGCTGGGTGGCAGCGTCGACGACGCCACGATGGCCGCATCCACTGAATATTGCCGCAGCATTCGGACCGAATTGGCGGGCTCGGTCTCGTCCGTCAGGTTCACGATCAACGGACGCAGGCCGCGTTCCTGCAAGGCACGCGTGAACTGATCGAAGACTTCAAGAAAAATGGGGTTGTGAAAGTTGTTCGAAATCAACCCGATCAGTTTGGTGCGCCCGGTGGTCAGCGACGAGGCAAGTGCATTCGGGCTGTAGCCAAGTTCGCGGGCTGCTTTTTCGACCTTGCTGCGTGTTTTTGCCGAGACCGAAGCGCCTTCGGTGAACGTGCGCGAGACAGCAGATCGCGATACGCCTGCAAGGGCAGCGACGTCTTTTAAGGTCACGCTCACGGGTGGCGTCTCCAACGGCAAAAGGAAAGGGATTTCGAGGTGGTTTTCATTGCCAGTTCATTATGCAGTTTCGGCCAACTCCCGCAACCGGTTGCAAAGCAGCGCAGAGCGGACCCGAAATGAGTAAATCTTTTGATGGAACTTGAACACCTTGATCTGAACCAGTGCAGACAATCATATCCCATTGTCTGTTCGTTTGCGTCGGCTCAATTTGCCATCAACGCCTTCACATTTGCGGTGGCCTACCCGATTGGCGGAGAATCCGCATGCCAGAGCTTAGCCATTGGTTCCAAGGGTTCATATGAAGAAACAACCGCAAAACAGGGCCGATAAGTTACAGCATAACTCTTTCAGTTGGCTCATGTTAAAACTGTAGTGCAACAAGACCGCTCTGCATGCGGCGGGCCTTGTCGTTCCAACAACGTTGATTGAGGTGGAAGAGGCGGCACGTGCGCTAAAAGCCAGCGATATTGAAAAGCCGTTTCCTTCGGCTGGCTGTTGGGTGATACCCGCGGCTATTGCGTATCCCATTCTGGTGATCTGGGCCCATGCCCTTCATCAGATTTCAGAACGGTACACCTGACCTGCGTTTTCTGGAGACTGCGATGAAAAAAGGCCCGCGTTCGGCGGGCCTTTTCTTTGAATAATACCTGCAGCTTACTGCGGAATTTCGCCTTCCAGCCCTTCGACATAGAAGTTCATGCCGGCCAGCGTGCCATCATCGGCCACTTCGCCTTCAGCCAGCCAGTCGCTGCCGTCTTGCTTTTTCAGCGGACCGGTAAAGGGGTGGTACTCGCCCGCCGCCATGGCGGCTTTCAGTGCCAGGGCTTCTTCCTTCACATCAGCCGGTACGGCGTCTGAAATTTCGCCGATTGCAACCATGCCTTCGCGGATGCCATCCCAAGTGTTGGCGCTTTCCCATGTGCCATCCATGACGGCTTGGGTCCGGGCAATGTAGTAGGGCGCCCAATCATCGATGATCGACGAGACGCGCGGGAACGGAGCGTATTCGCTCATGTCAGACGCCTGACCAAAGGTGACAACATTGCCAGCCTCTTGTGCAGCCGCCTGCGGCGCGGTCGAGTCGGTGTGCTGCAGGATCACGTCTGCACCCTGTTCGATCAGAACAGTGGCGGCGTCAGCTTCTTTCGCAGGATCAAACCAAGTGTAGGCCCAAACGATCTTGAACTCGACATCCGGGTTCACCTTCTTGGCGTGGATATAGGCCGAGTTGATGCCACGGATCACTTCGGGGATCGGGTACGAACCAATATAGCCGATGATGTTCGACTTGGTCATGTTACCCGCGATGTGGCCCTGAACAGCGCGGCCCTCGTAGAAACGTGCTGAATAGACCGAGACGTTGTCGGCTGTCTTATAGCCGGTCGCGTGCTCGAATTTTACGTTCGGGAACTTCTTAGCCACATTGATGGTTGGATCCATGTAGCCGAACGAGGTGGTAAAGATCAGATCAGCGCCTTCCAGCGCCATCTGGGTCATTACACGCTCAGCATCGGGACCTTCGGGAACCGATTCAACAAAGACGGTTTCAACCTTGTCGCCAAAGTGATCCTCGACGGCCAGACGGCCCTTGTTGTGCTCATAGGTCCAGCCGCCGTCGCCCACCGGGCCGACATAGACGAAGCCGACCTTGGTTTTGTCTTCGGCCATGGCCCCCGAGGCCAGGCCCAGTGCCATGGCGGCACTTGCCAGAAGTGTAGTGAATTTCATGTGTTACTCCCCAAGTTGGTTCAGTTGGCCCCTAGTGCGAGGCATGGAAGGTCCGGCCCAGTGAGGCAGGTGCGCTGCTCTTGTCGGCCGAAAGGATCACAAGCACAAGGATCGTGATTATATAAGGCGACATTGCCAGATACTCGACAGGAATGGCAACGCCCGCTGCCTGCAAATTAAGCTGCAACACAGTGATGCCGCCAAACAAGTAAGCACCCAGCAAGGCGCGCCATGGTTTCCAGCTGGCAAACACCACAAGCGCCAGAGCGATCCAGCCCACACCCGCGGTCATCCCTTCGGTCCACTGAGGCACGCGGATCAAGCTGATATAGGCGCCACCCAGACCCGCACAGGCCCCGCCGAAAAGGATCGCCATGATGCGGATCTTGATGACCTTATAGCCAAGTGCGTGTGCGGCATCGTGATTTTCGCCGACCGCGCGCAGAATCAGACCGACGCGGGTGTATTTCAGCGTCGCCCAGACCGCTGCGGTCAAAGCGATACCGACATAAAGGATCGGGTCATGCTGGAACAGGATCGGGCCGATGACCGGGATATCGCTGATCACCGGGATATGGATGTCGCCCATACTCGGGGGTTTGACGCCCACATAGCTCTGCCCCATCAGTGCGCTGAATCCCAGCCCGAACAGGGTCAGGGCAAGGCCACTTGCCACCTGATTGGCCAAGGCCACCTGTGTCAACAAAACAAACAGCAAAGACAGAACCGCACCGCCAATGGCCGCCGCGACAAAGCCCAGCCAGGGCGACCCGGTCTCGACCGAGATGGCAAAGCCACTGATCGCGCCCACGATCATCATACCCTCGACGCCAAGGTTCAGAACACCTGCTTTCTCAACGACCAGCTCCCCGATCGCGGCCAGCAGCAGGGGGGTTGCGGCCACCATCAGCGAGGCGACCAGAAGGACGGGATTGATTTCACCAAGGTCCATTATGCTACCTCGCTACGCGCCGCACGGATGCGGTAGTTGGTCAGAAGATCGAAAGCCAGCAAGAAAAACAACAGCATCCCCTGGAAGACTTGGATCGCGGCGGCAGGCAGGCCCAGCTGCGATTGCGCGATTTCCCCGCCGATATAAGTCAGCGCCATCAGACCCCCGGCCAGCAAGATACCCACCGGATGCAGGCGGCCCAGAAAAGCAACGATAATCGCGGTGAAGCCATAGCCAACGTTGAAATCGATGCTGACAACGCCCGAAGGCCCTGAGACCTCGAACATCCCTGCCAGCCCGGCCAGTGCCCCGGAGAGGCCCAGACAGAACAGAATCAGCCGCGCCGGATTCACCCCCGCGAATTTCGCTGCACGTGGTGCCTCGCCGGTTAGACGGATGTGAAAACCCAGCATGTGCCGGTTCAGCAGGACATAAGCAAAAATCACGGCAATCAGTGCAGTGACGACGCCCCAATGCATACCTGACCCGGCGATCAACTCGGCATTATGCGCACTGTCATATTGCTGCAGATTGCGCGAACCGGGAAAGCCAAAGCCCTCTGGGTTCTTCAGCAGACCCAGCGAGACCGAGGCCAGCATCTGCTCGGCCACATAGACCAGCATAAGCGACACCAGGATTTCATTGGTGCCAAAGCGCACTTTCAAAAAGGCCGGGATCATCGCCCAAAGCCAGCCGCCGAACGCGCCCGCGATTACCATGATCGGGAAGATGTAAAACGCATCCAAAGGATAAAAAGCCAGACCAGCACCAGCACCAAAGATGGCACCCATGATGTACTGACCTTCGGCCCCGATGTTCCAGATACCTGCCCGAAAGCCCAGCGAAAGACCAATGGCGATCAAAACCAACGGCGCGCCTTTCACCAACAATTGGGGACGGTAGTAGAAGGCGAACTCGCCGAACAGTGGTTCCCAGAAAATGGTGCCAATGGCTTCAATTGGGTTCTTGCCCAGAATGGCGAACAAGATGCCGCCAAACACCATCGTCGCCAACACCGCAACCAAAGGGGTGGCATAAGACCACGCCTTGGACGGCTGTGGCCGTTTCTCCAACACAATCATCTGCTCACACCCCCAACTCTTCTTCTTGTTGCAAATACGGCCGCCGGAGGCGGTTCAACGCGTCACACATGCGCCACCTCCATGCCGTGGGCTCCACCCATCATCAGCCCGATCTCGTCCACCGTCAGACCCGTTGTTGGGCGCGGTGCGCTCAGCCGTCCTTCATTCAAAGCCGCAAAGCTGTCCGAGATTTCCATCAGCTCATCCAGATCCTGGCTGATGCAGACCACGGCAGTCCCTTTGGCGGCCAGATCCAGAATGGCCTGGCGGATCGCCGCCGCCGCAGCAGCATCCACGCCCCAGGTGGGCTGGTTCACAACCAGAATGTCGGGGTTTTGCAGTACTTCACGACCAATCACGAATTTCTGCAGGTTCCCGCCAGACAATGACCGGGCGGCATTCTCAGGACCCGGCGTGCGAACGTCAAAAGCGCTGATGATCTTTTCGGCAAAGCTCTTGGTTTCGGCCCATTTGAGGAAACCGTTGCTTTCCAGCCCTTCCCGCACGGATCCAGTCAGCAAAGCGTTTTCCGTCAGGCTCATATCCGGGGCTGCCGCATGACCCAGCCGCTCTTCGGGGGCCGTCAGCACACCCAACTTGCGCCGCGCGGTGGGGCCGAGCTTGCCGATCCGCTGGCCGTTGAACTTGATCGCATCCGCAGCGGTCAGGATTTCCCCGGACAGCACGCCCAGCAATTCATCCTGCCCATTCCCGGCAACGCCACCGATGCCCAGAACCTCACCCTTGCGGACGGTCATGTGGATGTTTTTCAACGCGGTGCCAAATTCCGAGGGCGACGGGACAGACAGTCCACTGACATCCAGCGCAACTTCACCAAATTCACGTCCCGAACGTTCAGGCGTTTGAAGTGTCGAGCCCACCATCATCTCGGCCATGTCCCGCGCTGAAGTTTCGGCGGGTACGCATTCGCCCACATTCTTGCCCAGCCGTAGGATCGTCGCGTGATCACACAGCGTTCGGATTTCCTCCAGCTTGTGCGAAATATAGAGGATCGACGTTCCTTCGGATCGCAGTTTGTTCAGCGTTTCAAACAGGATCTCGACTTCTTGCGGGGTCAGTACGCTCGTCGGTTCGTCCATGATCAGCAGTTTGGGGTCCTGCAACAGGCAACGGATGATCTCGACCCGCTGACGCTCACCCGCGGACAGATCGCCAACCGTGCGATATGGATCCAGCGGCAGGCCATATGTTTCGGACACTTCGCGGATACGCGAGGCCAGATCGCCCATCGGCGGCGGGTTCTCCATCCCCAGAGCGATGTTTTCGGCCACGTTCAAAGCGTCGAACAACGAGAAATGCTGGAACACCATCGCAATCCCGTCCGCCCGCGCGGCGCGCGGCTCGGGCGGCGCAAAAGGCTGACCTCGCAGCAGCATCGTGCCGCTGTCGGGCTTCACCAGCCCGTAGATCATCTTGACCAGCGTGGATTTGCCCGCGCCGTTTTCCCCCAGCAGGGCGTGAACTTCGCCCTCACCGATGTCAAAAGACACCTGATCATTGGCCACGACGCCGGGATAGGCTTTGGTCAGCCCTTGCAGGCTCAGAAGTGGAGTGGTCACGCGCTCAGGTCCTTCTTCAACTCGTTCTGCCGGGCCGGGCGCAACATTTGCGCGGCAACGCCGACGGCGATCATCTGCGGGTGTTTGCCCAGGTTCGGATCACCAATCGGACAGGTGATCCGGCTGATCCGCTCGGGCGAATGCCCAAGGGCCGCCAGCCGCGATCGGAATCGCGCCCATTTCGTAGCCGAGCCGATCAGCCCCGCAAAGCGGAAATCATGCAAAAGCAGCCTGTTGCACAGCTCCAGGTCCAAATTGTGTGAATAGGTCAGCACAAGATGCTCGGCATCGGTCGGTGCGTGTCGAACCAGTTCGGCCGGTTTGGTGGCTGGAAGCGAAGTAACTCCGGCGGCAATCGTGTCAGGAAACCGATCCGGGCCGGTGTCGATCCAGGTGATTGCAAGGTCGGGCAGCGGTGAAAGAACATCCACCAAAGCCCGTCCGACATGACCGGCACCCCAAATCCAAAGGTTCCGGTTTGGTTTGTGCACTGGCTCAATCATCCAGCCGTCAACCATCTGGGGTTCAGGTGTTATCCCCTGACCACGCGCGGTTGCCAGCACTCGTTTGACCGATAGAGGCATCTCTTCGCCAGATGTGGCACGTGCAATGAGTGTTTCATCCAGCGTTTCCAGCGCCGCGCGGTCATAGACCTCGCTGAGCAGCGAAACCGCGCCACCGCAACATTGTCCCATCTCAGGCCCAAGCGCGTGGTGGGTTAGACGCGAAGACCGGGTTTGCGCCCGCGCCGCTTCGGCCGCCTGGTATTCCAGCGTCCCTCCGCCGATGGTGCCGGACTGTCCGTCCTTCCAGACAAGCATGGCTGCGCCAACCTCGCGCGGGGACGATCCTTTGATCCCGGCAATAACCACCCGGACCACTCGTCCATGGGTTTCGACCGCCTCCCTCAAAGCCTCCAGGTCAAATCCCATCAGATGCCTCCCTTCATCCTTTGAACACCGCGCCAGACTTCTTCGGCCGTGGCAGGTGCGTCGAGCGCGGGGTAGGTATCGCCACATGCCGCGACCGCGTTGGACAGGGCTAGCCATGCTGAGATGCCCAACATGAAGGGCGGTTCGCCAACCGCTTTCGAGCGATAGATCGTGTCTTCGCGGTTCGCGCCATCCCAAAGCGCGACATTGAAAATGTCAGGCCGGTCGGAGCAGGCAGGGATCTTGTAGGTCGAGGGCGCATGTGTGCGCAGGTTGCCCTTGTCATCCCAGACCAGTTCCTCGGTCGTCAGCCAACCCGCGCCTTGCACGTAACCGCCTTCGACCTGCCCGATATCCAGCGCCGGGTTCAGCGATGCGCCCGGGTCATGCAGGATGTCCGTGCGAAGTATGCGGTTTTCACCGGTCAGAATATCGACGGCAACCTCGGTGACGGACGCGCCATAGGCGAAGTAGAAGAACGGGCGTCCGCGCCCTGCGATCCGGTCCCATTCGATCTTGGGCGTTTTATAGAATCCGGTTGCCGACAAGCTGATCCGGCCCTGATAGGCCAGCGCTGCTGCTTGGGCGAAGGTGTACTTTTCTTCCCCAACCATAACGTGACCATCGGAGAAACTGACCATCGATGGATCAGCCTGATGCCGTTCCGCCAGATAGTCTGCCATCCGGTCGCGGATCGTATCACAAGCGGCTTTCACTGCCATGCCGTTCAGGTCACTGCCCGAGGACGCCGCCGTGGCCGAGGTATTGGGCACCTTGGCTGTATCGGTGGCGGTGATTTTCACCATCTCCAATGGGATGCCAAAGCGAGATGCAGCGACTTGCGCTACCTTTTGGAACAGTCCCTGACCCATTTCGGTGCCGCCATGGTTAAGGTGGACCGAGCCGTCCTGATATACATGCACCAGCGCACCCGCCTGATTGAGGTGGGTCAGAGTAAAGGAAATCCCGAACTTGACCGGAGAGAAGGCGATGCCTTTTTTGATAACGCTGTTTTTGGCGTTCCACTCACCAATAGCCGCCTTGCGCGCGGCGTAGTCGCTGGATTTCATCAGTGCATCGGTCATTTCGTGCAGTTCGAAATCGCTGACCTCCATGCCGTAGGGCGTCGTGTTGCCACCAGCAGGAAGGGCGCGCACCGGCGCGTTCCCGGTTTCCACCGCGCCGCGGCTGGTCAGGTCCTCATGCGGGTCGGGGTGGCCCAGAGGCTTCTCTGTTGGTGCGACCTCAGCAACCGTATGCGCGGGTTCATAGTAGTTCCGGCGGCGCAGTTCGACCGGGTCCAGCCCCAGTTCATGCGCGGCGTGATCCATCACGCGCTCGATCCCGACCATCCCCTGAGGGCCGCCAAAGCCGCGATAGGCGGTGGCGGATTGGGTGTTGGTTTTCAGTCGGTGGCTTTCGATCCGCGCGTTGGGCAGCAGATAAGCATTGTCCGAATGCAGCATAGCGCGGTCGGCGACGGGCAGAGACAGGTCCTGCGCCCATCCGCAGATGGCGTAATGAAGGAACGAGACGCCCTGAATATGCCCATGCTCATCGAACCCGGCCTCATATGAAATGCGGAACGCGTGGCGCTTGCCGGTGATGATCATGTCATCGTCGCGGTCATAGCGCATCTTGCAGGCTTTGCCTGTGGCGCGCGCGGCAATGGCGCAAGCGACAGCCAGCGCGTTGCCTTGGCTTTCCTTGCCGCCAAAGCCGCCGCCCATCCGGCGGGTTTCAACCCGGACAGCGTGCATGGGGACACCCAAAGCGTCCGCTACTTTATGCTGAATTTCTGTCGGGTGTTGTGTGGAACTGTGCACCAACATATCCGCGCCTTCATTTGGCACGGCCAGTGCAGCCTGGCCTTCGAGGTAGAAGTGCTCCTGCCCGCCAAGTTCGAACGTGCCTTCGATCACATGTGCTGCACCTGCGATGGCGGCATCCGCATCGCCTTTGGCGTAAACACGTGGGCCATCCTCGAACCGGCTATCCGCGGCCAGCGCGTCTTCAACCGTCAGGATCGGTGTGTCCTCGGCATAGTCGATCTTGCCCAGGCGCGCGGCCTTGCGCGCGGCCAGATGGCTGGTGGCGACAACCAAAAACACCGGCTGACCAATATAGTGAACCGTGCCGTCCGACAGCAGTGGTTCATCATGGATCGAGGGCGAGACGTCATTGGCGAAAGGCAGGTCCTCGGCCGTCATCACCATCACAACACCTTCGGCGGCCTTTACTCCCGACAGATCCATTGCGGTGATATTACCCTTGGCAATCGGGCTGAGACCAAATGCCAGATGCAGCGTGCCTTTGGGTGTCGGGATGTCATCCACATATCGCGCCGAGCCGGACACATGCAGCGGTGCCGCGTCGTGGGGGAGGGGTTTGGTCACGCTCATGCCGACACCTCCAGCACGTTGGTGATCTCGCCCTGGTCTTCGAGGAAATAGCGTTCCAGCATCGCTTTGGCCGTTTCCAGACGATAGTTGGCCGAGGCGCGCATGTCCGTGAGTGGTGAATAGTCCTCGGCAAAAGATGGCAGCGCGGCCGCAACGGTCTCGCGTGTCCAGGGTTTGCCGATCAGTGCGGCCTCGACATGGGTTGCCCGTTTCGGAATTCCGGCCATGCCGCCAAACGCGATACGCGCCTGTGTGACGGTGCCGTCCGAAACAGTGATATTGAAACAGCCGCAAACGGCCGAGATATCCTGATCGAACCGTTTGCTGAGCTTGTATGCCTTCAGCCTGTCAGGCTGACGCGGGAAGCTGACGGCTTCGACGAATTCACCCGGAGCACGATCCTGCTTGCCATAGTCAATGAAGAAATCTTCCAACAGGACCGAGCGCCGCTCATCACCGTTGCGCAGGTGTAAGGTTGCACTCAGCGCAATAAGTGCAGGTGGATTGTCGCCGATGGGCGAACCATTGGCGATGTTGCCACCAACGGTCGCTGCGTGGCGGACCTGAACGCTGGCGTAACGGCGGATCATTTCGGCGTAGGAAGGGTGCAGGTTGGTCAGCGCCTCTCCCATGCGGTTCATATCCACCATGGCACCAAAGCGGACTTCGGTATCGGTGATCGTGATCTCTTTCAGATCCTCGCAGCGGTTGAGGAATATGACCGGGTCCAGATTGCGCAGCTGTTTGGTGACCCAAAGACCCACATCGGTTGCCCCAGCAACAAGAATTGCATCGGGGTTTTCAGCAAAGACCGCAGCCAGTTCGTCGGAAGAGCGGGGCAACATGGGTGATCCGGTTTCCGGTTCGATCGGTTTGTCTTGAACCCAAACGGGTATTGGGTGTTTTTCGGCGGCTTCTGCTGCTCGGACTATCGGAGCGTAACCGGTGCAGCGGCACAGGTTCCCTGCAAGCTGTGTGTCGTGATCTGTTGCGCCATTTGCATGGCTGGTGACCATCGACATTACAAAGCCGGGGGTGCAGAACCCGCATTGAGATCCGTGCAGGTCCACCATCGCCTGTTGTACCGGGTGGGCTTCGCCATTCGGGCCCCTGGCACCTTCGACGGTGCGGACGGCTTTGCCGTGCAATTGCGGCAGAAACAGAATGCAGGAATTCAGGGCTTTATGGCCGACTTCATCCGTGACCATAACGGTGCAGGCCCCGCAATCGCCTTCGTTGCAGCCTTCCTTGGTGCCGGTCAGGCCGCGATCCTCGCGTAGCCAATCCAGCAGGGTCGCCGTTGGATCGATATCCGCCAGCTCCACTGTCTCTCCGTTCAGAAGAAACGTGATATTCATTCGAGAAACCCGTCGCGTTACCCTGTTGCGCCCATTGGACCCTCCTTCGATGCGACGTAGAAAGAGCGGCGGGCGAAGTGCTTGCCGTAAGATGTTAGAAACAGCGCGGCTTATCTGGCAAGAAAAACTGCCTATATGATGTACCATTTGGAACGCGCAGCATGCTTTTCCTGCTTTTGTGTAAAAGGCAGGCGCTTGTAAATAAAGTGCTTTTTGAATGCGACGGGCACTCAATCCCGAAGCACCTTCTGAAAAAGCCGAATAATCAGCGCCGATTTTTTATGCATTCCAAAGCCACGGTTACCGCTTTTGCGGCGCGCCTGGCTGAGATAGCGTAGGGGTCATGAGCAGTTCCCCACGATTCATTCACCTCCGCGTTCACACCGAATATTCCCTGCTGGAAGGCGCCGTGCGGCTGAAAAAGCTGCCTGCGCTTTGCGAGAAGATGGAGATGCCCGCCGTTGCCGTGACAGACACCAATTCGATGTTCTCGGCCTTGGAGTTCTCGGTCACGGCAAGCGGGGCGGGTGTTCAGCCGATCATGGGTTGTCAGGTTGACTTGACTTACGTGCAGGCTCAGCCCGGCGAAAAGCCCAAAGTACCCGCGCCTTTGGTTTTGCTGGCGCAGTCCGAGGCTGGGTATGAAAACCTGATGAAGCTGAGTTCCTGCCTTTACGTGGACAAGGGCGGACAGCTGCCGCAGGTCACTTTGGACGAGCTTGCGGATCGGTCGGACGGTTTGATTTGCTTGACCGGCGGTCCAGACGGACCGGTTGGGATGCTGCTGCAACAGGGTCAACGTCCGGCGGCTGAGGCGCTGGTGGATCGGTTGGCGGGCATGTTCCCGGATCGCCTTTATATCGAACTTCAGCGTCATCCGGGTGAAGATGGCCAGCCGGAAGCAGAACGGCTGACCGAGCGTGGCCATGTTGAGATGGCTTATTCCAAAAACCTGCCGATGGTTGCTACCAATGACGTCTATTTCCCAACCTCGGATATGTATGAAGCGCATGATGCGCTGATCTGTATCGCCGAAGGGGCTTATGTCGATCAGCAAGAAGGCCGCCGCCGACTGACCGCGCAGCACTATTTCAAGTCGCAGCAAGAGATGGTGACTCTGTTCGCAGACTTGCCGGAAGCGATCGAGAACACGGTTGAGATCGCCAAACGCTGCGCCTTTATGGCCTATCGCCGGGATCCGATCCTGCCAAAATTTGCAGATGACGAGGTGGCCGAACTGCGCCGTATCGCCAACGAGGGGTTGCAGAAACGTCTGGCTGTGATCCCGCACGCTGTGACGCCAGAGGAATATCAGGAACGTTTGGAATTCGAACTTGGCATTATCGAAGGAATGGGCTTTCCCGGCTACTTCCTGATCGTTGCGGACTTTATTCAATGGGCAAAGGATCACGACATTCCGGTTGGTCCGGGGCGGGGCTCGGGTGCGGGCTCGCTGGTGGCTTATGCGCTTACGATCACCGACCTTGACCCGTTGCGCTATTCGCTGCTGTTCGAGCGGTTTTTGAACCCCGAGCGGGTGTCTATGCCGGATTTCGATATCGACTTTTGCATGGACCGCCGGGAGGAGGTGATCCGTTACGTGCAGCAGAAATACGGGCGCGATAAGGTGGGGCAGATCATCACCTTCGGCGCATTGCTGTCCAAGGCCGCCGTGCGCGACATCGGGCGGGTGTTGCAGATGCCTTACGGGCAGGTGGATCGCCTGTCCAAGATGATCCCGGTTGAAGGCGTCAAACCTGTCTCCATCGAAAAGGCGCTGAAAGACGAACCGCGCCTGCGGGAAGAGGCGCGCAACGAACAGGTGGTAGATCGTCTGCTGAACTATGGCCAGCAGGTCGAGGGGTTGCTGCGGAACGCTTCGACCCACGCCGCCGGGGTAGTGATCGGCGACCGGCCTCTGGATGCGCTGGTGCCGCTGTATCAGGATCCGCGCTCGGACATGCCGGCGACCCAGTTCAACATGAAATGGGTGGAACAGGCCGGTTTGGTGAAGTTCGACTTTCTGGGTCTGAAAACGCTGACCGTGATCCAGAACGCGATGGATTTGATCTTCAAGTCCGGTCGCCCTCTGCACATTGCTGCTGATGGCACCGAGCTTTACGAACCCGCTGAAGGGGCTGAGAACCAGATCAACGCTATCCCGCTGGACGATGAGGCGACGTATAAGCTCTACTCGGCAGCCAAGACGGTGGCAGTGTTCCAGGTGGAATCCTCGGGCATGATGGACGCGCTCAAGCGTATGAAGCCGACCTGTATCGAGGATATCGTGGCCCTTGTGGCGCTGTACCGTCCGGGTCCGATGGAAAACATCCCGACCTATTGCGAAGTTAAGAACGGTCTTCGCAAAATCACTTCGGTTCACCCACTGATCGACCATATCCTTGAGGAAACGCAGGGCATCATCGTTTACCAGGAACAGGTGATGCAGATCGCGCAGGTCATGGCGGGTTACTCGTTGGGCGGTGCTGACCTGTTGCGCCGCGCAATGGGTAAGAAGATCAAAGAGGCCATGGATGCCGAGCGCCCGAAATTCGAGAAGGGCGCGGGCGAGAATGGCGTGGACGCCAAGAAGGCCAGCGAGGTTTTCGACCTGCTGGAGAAATTCGCCAACTACGGCTTCAACAAGTCCCACGCGGCCGCGTATGCGGTGGTCAGTTATCAGACCGGCTGGCTGAAGGCGAACCACCCGGTCGAGTTCATGGCGGGTGTCATGAACTGCGATATCCATCTGACCGACAAGCTGGCGGTTTACTTCGAAGAAGTTCGCAAGGGGCTGGAACTGCCCTACGTGCCGCCATGTGTGAATCGTTCCATCGCGACGTTCGATGTAGTGAACGGTGAATTGGTTTATGCGCTGGGCGCGCTGAAAAACGTGGGCGTCGAGGCGATGAACCTTGTGGTCGAGGGGCGTCGCGCCGGAGGCGCGCAGGATGAAAAGAGCGAAAAACCGTTCGTCAACCTGTTCGACTTTGCGCGGCGTGTGGATCTGAAGAAAGTCGGCAAACGCCCGTTGGAAATGTTGGCGCGGGCCGGGGCGTTTGACGAGCTCGACAAAAACCGCCGCCGTGTGTTCGAAAGCCTTGATCGTCTGGTGCAGTATTCGGCGGCGATTCATGAACAAAAGAACTCGAACCAGGTGTCTCTGTTTGGTGAAGCCGGTGATGACCTGCCTGAACCTCGCCTTTCGCCGACGCCGGATTGGCTGCCTGCTGAACGGTTGAGCGAGGAATTCAAGGCGATTGGATTCTACCTATCGGGACACCCGTTGGACGATTATATGCCCGCGCTGAAGCGAAAACAGGTGATGACGCTGGATGAAGTGATTAATGCTGTCCGAGCAAGGGGAATGATGGGCGTGAAGATGGCCGGTGTTGTCGCCGGAAGGCAGGAACGGAAATCGGCAAAGGGCAACCGCTTTGCTTTTGCCCAGCTCTCAGATCCAACCGGGGCTTACGAAGTCACACTGTTTTCCGACACCTTGGAGAAATGTCGCGAGTTTCTGGAAACCGGCGCTCAAGTGGTGCTGACCGCCGAGGCAACGATGGAAGCTGATCAGCTTAAGCTGCTGGGGCGTTCGGTGGGACCTGCGGATTCTCTTGTGGCCGAGGCTGGGGCAACCGGGTTGCGTATCTTTGTCGACGAAGCGCAGGCTGTACCAACCGTCGCCAAGGTGTTGGAAGACGCAGCCGCCGCTACCAAAGGTGCTGCGCGGGGCCCAATCCAGTTGCTTTTGATGGATCCAAGCCTGCCGGGTGAAGTTGAAATGGATCTGGGGCGCG
This sequence comes from Ruegeria sp. HKCCA6837, assembly GCF_013034475.1. Taxonomy (NCBI): domain Bacteria; kingdom Pseudomonadati; phylum Pseudomonadota; class Alphaproteobacteria; order Rhodobacterales; family Roseobacteraceae; genus Ruegeria; species Ruegeria sp. HKCCA6837. The sequence goes on along the minus strand of NZ_WQGD01000003.1, from coordinate 28,485 downwards.
CGTTCCCGATCAACCCACAGATCAAGGGCGCGATCAAATCCCTGGAAGGCGTTATGACCGTCGAAGAGATCTGACGCCGTTTTGTTGCCAGATAGTTGGCGTCTGGGTAGGCTGAACTGACAGAGATGTCTTTAAGTCATGCTACGGGAGGGCGTTGATATGGCGATTGCTGGTCTCACGTTAAGAAAAGTTGTATTTGGTGCCGCTGCGTCGCTGGCTTTGGTTTCAGCCTCAGCCAGCTTGGCGGATGACAAGAAAAAAGAAAACACGATCAAGGGCGCTGTAATCGGCGCGGGTGTCGGTGCCTTGATTGGTGACGGCAAGGGCGCCGCCGCAGGCGCGGTGGCTGGTGCGCTGATTGGCGCAAATTCCAAGTGAGTGGAGGAGCAAAAAGATGCGTTTTAACTCGCTTAAAGTGATTGTCGCCGCCGGAATCTTCACAATCCCCGGGATGGCTTTCGCCGACGAAGAGGCTGAACAGATGATGCAAGAAGCGCTGCCGCTTATGTATCACACCTGTACCTCGGTCATTGAAGAAGCCGACGGGAACGAAGAATACATTCTGGAGGTTGTTGGTAAAATGACGGCCCTGTCGCTGTACAACCGTCAGGTCGATATCGAGGCACATGCCGCGTCGGATGAGGATAAGGCCGCGCTGCGCGAAACTTTTTTGGCAGCTTTGAAAGACGGCTGCGCCGGTGATGAAAACGCGCTTTTGGGTGGTGTCGTGGACAACGCCGTCAAGACGACGCTGGGACTGTAGGATTTTAGTAGTGCGGCGGTCGTTCGTCACCAAAGACAACGCCGCCTGAACCTTCTTGCGCGCGCTCTGCTTCGCGTTGCAACAGCATTTCGACCCGACGGGTCAGGCGATCGATCTCGGACTGTTGCTTTGTCACAACCGTGTTCAGTTCTTCCACGGTACGGGTCAGATGGGCGATCTGCTCTTCCAGATGCTGCATGGGGTTCTCCTTGATGCGCCGGTCATAGCGACCCTGTGCCGCCATGGCCAGAGAAAGCGCGCCTTGCCCCGATGCGGGCCATGGGATAGACCGCGCGCGGAACAAGGACACTCCCGAGGACGCCCCACATGGCCAAGCCCAAGAAACAGCCCCGCCCAAAGGCCGTAACGCCAAAAGGGTTCCGCGACTATTTCGGCGAGGAAGTCACGCAGCGCACCGAGATGCTGCGGACGATTGCGGGTGTCTATCATCGTTACGGGTTTGACGCCTTGGAAAGCAGCGCGGTCGAGACTGTCGAGGCGCTGGGTAAGTTCCTGCCTGACGTGGATCGCCCGAACGAAGGCGTCTTTGCCTGGCAGGAGTTTGACGAAGGCGGCAATGGCGATTGGATGGCCCTGCGCTATGACCTGACAGCGCCTTTGGCGCGGGTTTACGCGCAACACCGTAACGACCTGCCGACGCCTTATCGCCGTTATGCGATGGGTCCGGTCTGGCGCAACGAAAAACCGGGGCCGGGGCGGTATCGTCAGTTTTATCAGTGCGATGCGGATACGGTGGGCACGGCCTCGATGGCTGCAGACGCTGAAATCTGTGCGATGTTGTCGGATACGCTGGAGACCGTGGGTATTCCGCGTGGCGACTATCTGGTCCGGGTCAACAACCGTAAGGTTCTGAACGGTGTACTTGAGGCAATGGGCCTGGGCGAGGACGCCGCTGCCCGCGACAACGTTCTGCGCACCATCGACAAGTTCGATAAGGTGGGTGAGGCTGGCGTGAGCGAGCTGTTGACCAAGGGCCGGATGGATGCCTCAGGTGCGTTTATCGACGGCGTGGGTCTGAGCGACGATCAGGCCGAGCCCGTGATCGCGTTTTTGACCTCAAAGGCTGCGGATACTGCCGGAACGCTGGCCAACCTGCGCGCCGCTGTGGGCAACAGCAAGATCGGCGCGGATGGCATCGCCGAGTTGGAACAGATTGGCGCGCTGCTGGATGCAGGTGGCTATGGTTCGGACCGGATCGAGATTGACCCTTCGGTCGTGCGTGGTCTCGGTTACTACACCGGCCCGGTCTACGAAGCCGAACTGACATTCGAGATTTTCGACGAGAAAGGCCGCAAACGGCAATTCGGGTCAGTTTCTGGCGGCGGGCGTTATGACGATCTGGTCAAACGCTTTACCGGGCAGGAAGTGCCTGCGACCGGTATCTCGATAGGCGTTGACCGTCTGCTGGCCGCGTTGCGCGAAAAAGGCCGGATCGGCGTGCAGGCTCAGGGGCCTGTGGTTGTCACCGTGATGGATCGCGACCGTATGGCCGACTATCAGGCCATGGTGGCGGAACTGCGCAATGCTGGCATTCGCGCCGAGGTCTACCTGGGCAATCCCAAGAATTTCGGCAATCAGCTGAAATACGCGGACAAGCGGAACTCTCCGATTGCGGTGATCGAAGGCGGTGACGAAAAGGCGGGTGGTATCGTGCAGATCAAGGACCTGATCCTGGGCGCGAAGATTGCCGAAAGCGCGACGCTGGAGGAGTGGAAAGAACGCCCCAGCCAGTTCGAAGTGCCGCGCGGTGATCTGGTCGCGAAGGTGCGTGAAATTCTGGGCAGTCAGGACTGACCCATGCCCAACCGTTCCCAGATACAGGCCCGCGCCGCAATGATGCGTGTCCGGTTCGAGGCGGCTGGCGCTCAGGTCGTGGATACGCCCCTGTTGCAGCCGGCAGAGACTCTGCTGGATCTGTACGGAGAAGACATCCGCGCCCGCGCCTACGTGACGTCGGACGCCCTGCGCGGCGAACAGATGCTGCGCCCGGACTTCACGTTGCCCGTGGTGCAGATGCATATGAGCGACGGGGCCGAGCCCGCGCGCTATACCTATTCGGGTGAGGTTTTCAGGCGGCAGGAACACGACCCGGACCGGGCCAATGAATACATTCAGGTCGGCTATGAGGTGTTTGACCGGAATGATCCTGCCGGAGCCGATGCCGAGGTCTTCTCGCTTTTTGCGCTGCAACTGCGCGGCTTGCCGTTGCGTGCAGCGACGGGGGATATCGGCATCCTGACGGCCGCTGTAGCCGGGTTGCGCACTACCGAGCGTCGCAAAGCCGCGCTGATGCGCCACCTGTGGCGGCCACGCCGATTCCGTGTTTTGCTGGACCGTTATGCGGGCCGGACGCCAGAGCCCGAACAGCGGTCTAATCTGCTGAATGCCGCTGATCCGATGGTGTTTGACGCGCCGATGATCGGTAAACGTCGGGCCTCGGAAATCGAGGCGCGGATCGAAGCTTTGCGCGAGGATCGTGAGACCCCGCCGATTACTGACAGTGAGCTTGTCGGCCTAGAGACACTGCTGAACGTACGCGAGACCATGCCCTTTGCGTTGGAACAACTGCGCGACGTGGCCGTGGATTTGCCGCAGATCACCCCGGCGCTGGACCGGCTGGAGGCGCGCGTGGCCGCGTTGCAGGCGCGTGGTGTCGACGTCGCGCGCTTGGATTTCGAGGCCGCCTATGGCCGGACCTCGATGGAATATTACGACGGGTTCGTTTTCGGTTTTTACGCCGAAGGCCGACCCGATCTGCCTCCGATCGCGACGGGCGGGCGTTATGATGCGCTGACGCGGCAACTGGGCAGCGGGGCCGAAATCCCGGCCGTTGGGGGCGTGCTGCGGCCCGACTTGATGCTCGAGATCGAGGAGGGCGCGCAATGAGCCTTAAACTGGGCGTGCCCTCGAAGGGGCGGTTGATGGAAAAGACCTTCTCGTGGTTCGAAAAGCGCGGTATTGCTTTGTCCCGCAGCGGATCAGATCGGGAATATGCGGGCAAGGTCGAAGGGATCGATGGGGTCTCGTTGGTTCTGCTGTCTGCTGGAGAAATCCCGCGCGAACTGGCGGCGGGGCGGATTCATCTGGGTGTCACCGGTATTGATCTGGTGCACGAGAAACTGCCGCGTTGGGAACAGCAGTTGGAAGAGATTTCGCAGTTGGGCTTCGGCAAGGCTGATCTGATCATTGCAACGCCAGCCTGCTGGGTGGACGTTGATACGCTTGATGATCTTGATGCCGCGGCGGCGGCGTTTCGCAAAACCCATGGCCACCGCCTTCGGATTGCGACCAAGTATCACCGGCTGGTGCGCGAGTTCCTGACCGATTCAGGCGTCGCGGATTACACGCTGGTCGATAGCCAGGGCGCGACAGAAGGCACGGTGATGAACGAATCCGCAGAGGCGATCGCCGATATCACCTCGACCGGCGAAACGCTGCGGGCCAACCACCTGAAGATCCTGTCTGACGGTCTGATCCTGCAATCGCAGGCCACGCTGTGGCGTAGCCGGGTTGCGAAGTACGACGCTGCAGAGAAGGCGGTTCTGTCTGACCTTTTGGATCGGCTGCGTTAAAGCACGCCTATCTCTGCCAGCGCGCGGTTCAAATCATCGGGCAGGGCGTCGTCCTGCTCGCGGTTTTTGGGCAAATCAGCTGGTGTGTCCTCAGGCTTGAGATAACGCCATCCCTGAAACGGGCGCTTTAGGGCGTTCTGAGTCCGATAGACCTCAGGGTCTAGCACAATGGCACAACGGCGGATGCCGTCCTCTCCGGTCACCTCATCCAATCGCAGGATGCGCTGCCGACACTGGATCACGCCTTTGATCACCCAATAGATCGAGCCGCCATTTAGAATCTCTGCCTCACGCTTGGGCCACATGCGGGTCACATGACGCGGACAGCCGTCCTGATACAGCGGCTTTCTGCTGTCCTGCCAGGCTATCAGCGTATCGACGCTTTCTGACCCGACAGACAGTTTTATGAGGTTTACGTACTTATCCACAGCTTTCCCACAGAGTCGTCCCAAGGCCGATCTTTATATTGTAGCTCGTCATGCGCAATCATCAAGGTGTTGTGGTCTGGGTGTGATTTAGGGTACTCTGGATACCTCTTTCAGAACAGGGAATCACCAATGAGCCGCTTTGCCGCCCCCATCGCCGAGCAGATCTGGGACATGAAATACCGCTTTAAACAAGCGGACGGCACACCCATCGATCAGACGGTCGAAGACAGTTGGCGGCGTATTGCCCGCGATCTGGCGCGGGTTGAAAAAGACCCTTCGCATTGGGAAGAAGAGTTCTATCAGGCGCTGGAGGACTTCAAATACCTGCCTGCGGGGCGGATCACGGCGGGCGCGGGTACCGCGCGGCAGGTGACTCTGTTCAACTGCTTCGTCATGGGCACAGTGCCCGACAGCATGGGCGGTATTTTCGACATGTTGAAAGAGGCCGCACTGACCATGCAGCAGGGCGGTGGGATCGGGTATGATTTCTCGACCATCCGACCACGTGGTGCCGACGTCAAAGGCGTTGCAGCGGATGCCTCGGGCCCGCTGAGTTTCATGGATGTGTGGGATGCGATGTGCCGCACGATCATGTCCGCAGGATCACGCCGCGGGGCGATGATGGCGACCATGCGCTGCGACCATCCCGATATCGAACAGTTCATCACCGCAAAGTCCGATCCGGCCCGTCTGCGCATGTTCAACATGTCTGTCTTGGTGACGGACCCGTTTATGGAGGCCGTCAAGGCCGATGGCCCGTGGGAGCTGGTGTTTGACGACAAGGTCTATCAAACCGTTCAGGCGCGTGATCTGTGGAACAAGATCATGCAGGCGACCTATGACTATGCCGAGCCGGGCGTGATTTTCATCGACCGCATCAATCAGGCCAACAACCTCAGCTACGTTGAGACCATCGCCGCCACCAACCCGTGTGGCGAGCAACCTCTGCCACCTTATGGCGCGTGTCTGTTGGGCTCGATCAACTTGGCGCGGCTGGTCGCAGAACCGTTTGAAGACGCAGCCCATCTGGACGAGGAGGCTTTGCAAAAGCTTGTCGCCACCGCTGTTCGGATGATGGACAACGTGGTGGATGCCTCGAAATTTCCGCTGGTCGAGCAAGAGGCCGAGGCCCAGGACAAGCGCCGCATCGGTCTTGGCGTAACGGGTCTGGCGGATGCGCTGCTGATGCTGGGCTTGCGCTATGGCACGGACGAGGCGGCGCGTCAGACCGAGCGCTGGTTGCACGCAATCGCCCGCGCCGCGTATCTGGCGTCGGTCGACTTGGCGAAGGAAAAAGGGGCGTTCCCCCTGTTCAACGCCGAGAAGTATCTGGCCAGCGGCACGATGCTTCAGATGGATGAGGATGTGCGTGATGCGATCCGCGAACACGGCATCCGCAACGCGCTTCTAACCTCGATTGCGCCGACGGGGACGATCTCTTTGTACGCGGGCAACGTGTCGTCGGGAATCGAGCCGGTCTTTGCCTATGCCTATACGCGTAAAGTGTTACAGAAAGACGGTTCGCGGACCGAAGAAGAGGTCGTGGATTACGCGGTGCAGATGTGGCGCGACAAGTTCGATGACACAGAACTGCCGGACTATTTCGTCAACGCACAAACTCTGTCACCGTCTGATCACGTCAAGATGCAGGCGGCGGCGCAGAAATGGATCGACAGCTCGATTTCCAAGACAATCAACTGCCCCGAGGATATCAGCTTTGACGCGTTCAAGGACGTCTACATGCAGGCTTGGGATCAGGGCTGTAAAGGCTGCACAACCTATCGCCCGAATGATGTGACCGGCTCGGTCCTGACCGTTTCGGAAAGCGATGATAAAGCTCCCGGAGAAAGCGCGGATGCGCCGCATGAGGTTGATGGTGGAGACGTGATTTACATGTCTGAACCGCTGGACCGTCCGCAGGCGTTGGAAGGGTCCACTTACAAATTGAAGTGGCCCGACAGCGAGCATGCGATTTACCTGACCATCAACGATATCGTCATCGGAGGTCGCCGCCGCCCCTTCGAGGTATTCATAAATTCGAAGAACATGGAGCATTATGCCTGGACGCTGGCGCTGACGCGGATGATCTCGGCCGTGTTCCGGCGGGGTGGGGATGTATCCTTTGTGGTTGAAGAGCTGAAAGCCGTGTTCGACCCGCGTGGCGGGGCCTGGGTGCAAGGGAAATACATCCCGTCCATTTTGGCGGCGATTGGCGGTGTGATCGAGCAGCACATGATCAATATTGGCTTCCTCGAAGGTGAGGGCATGGGATTGAAATCAGACCCTCAGGCGCAGGTCGTCAACATGGATGCACCACGCGGCAAGGCCTGCCCGTCCTGCGGTCAGTATGACATGGTGATGATCGAGGGATGCATGACCTGCCGCAGTTGCGGGCATTCCAAGTGCGGATAGCCCAAGCCGCTCGTGGTTTTTTTAACCACCAAAAGCGGATCACTGTTTAACCGCCTGAGCTGTGCCATCGCTTTTCCAGGCGGTGGCATATGCAGTGAAAAGGTGGCGTCTTTGGGGTGATCGCGCCTCTTTTTTTGTGGTGGCGGACGGGGTAATCCTATGGCGCGGGAAGATGGCCAGGTGCAGGTTTTTTCCTGCATTCAAAGACCTTAGGCCGCAAGTTTTCTTTGGAACGGTAGCCCCCTGCCGTCTCTGCCGCGGGCGCGTTCACATTTCTTTTTGTCCAAGTCTGTATTGTGTTGGTGTTGTGCCTGTCTGGCCTCGGAAAAAGCGGGTAAAGTGGGACTTGTCCGAGTAACCAAGCGAGAGACCAATCTCTGCAATTGTCATTTTGTCCCGGCGGAGATGTTCCTTTGCCACATCAATGCGCAACCGTTTAATCTCGCGCGGCAGCGTTGTACTTTGCTGCTGAAGGGCTTTTAGAAACCGTTCCGGCGGTATACCCAGCAGTCCAGCGACAACCTGTGGCCCTAAGTCGGTTTCGTCCAGCTTGTCGCGTAAGACGGATCTTAATGCAGCCACTACCGTTACTTCTTCGTCATGGCGGGCCGAGGGTGCCGGCGCGGCAGTCTGGACTGAGACATGGTTCAGGAACAACCAGTCCACTGGAAAACTTACTTGCATTCCGGGATCAGTTCCAAGGCTGACCTCGATCCCCTTGTAGCCAAGCGGCAGGCCATTGATATATCTGCTTTCCCACCGTACCCGCGTTGGGTCCCAGGCGTTTCCAACTACGGTTTGCAACAAGCGCACGTAGATGGCGGCCCCAAAACCGGTGACTTGAACGGGCGGAACAGCGGGTTCCTGTTGCCTTTCGATCCGATACGTGGCCTTGTTGGCTTCAACGACAAGGCTGTGTCGTACCGAGTTTGTTTCCTGTGGTACAAGCCCAACGAAACGGGCAAAGAACTCGAACAATGTCGTGGTTGATTGCAGGGACTGCGCGAAAGGGGGCCACCCTTGCAGGTCAAATGTTTCGCCGACATTCAGCCCAAGATACCGGTCTCCGGACAATTCGGAGAAGGCATTCAACAATCCATAGACCAAATCTGAATGGACATAGACAGATGGGTCAGACAGCAACTCGGCTTTCAGCCCGACCTGATCCAGCGCGGGTTGAGGATTGATCCCGCGGTCAGTGAGATATTGCAAGAACGGGGCTGCCAAGGCGAGGCGGATAAAGCCCTCGTTGTGCTCTTGAGAGGTGGAGTTGAGAGGCAAGCTCATCCTCCTTTCGCGGAAGTCATGTTCAAGCAGTGGCCACTTTATCAATCATATTCGAACATCTTAATGCAAAAATGGCAACCGGAGCAAAGATTTCCGTTCTACAGTTAGGGAAACATGAATATGAAGGGAGTGCTTATGTCCGGTCTACGAATGTCGCTTTTCTCGACGGCAATTGTCGCGTCAGTCCTTACTTTTTCGGCGGCTACGCAGGCTCAGGATCAAGAAGTGCCACAAACGTTATTTACCAACGTTCATGTCTTCGATGGCGTGAATGAGCAGCGCATGGAAAACGCCAGTGTTCTGGTCGAAGGTAACCTGATCAAGTCCGTTTCAACCGACGCGATCGATGCTCCTAATGCTACGGTTATTGACGGTGGAGGGCGGACACTGACGCCCGGATTTATTGAGCTGCATGCGCATCTCATGCTTATGGGGCCGACTTTGCCCGCGATGGAGGCCAACACAACGTGGGAGGACTTTGCCATACATGGTGCGCGGATGGCCGAGATGTATCTGATGCAGGGCTTCACCACAGTCAGAGACGCGGGAGGGGCCAATGGTGGTTTGCGCCGCGCAATTGACGCAGGCCAAATTGACGGCCCGCGTTACTTTCCGTCCGGTGCATTTATCGGAACGCGCGGCGGTCATGCTGACTTCGCGAATTTCACCGCTCCACCGGGTTCAGAGACCAACATGAGCCGTCTGAACTTGGCGCAGGAAATTAGCGGTGTGGATGATGTTTACAAGTTTGCACGCAACAATTTCCGTATGGGAGCAACCCAGTTGAAATTCATGCAATCCGGGGGTGTCGTTTCAGCTTTCGACCCATGGCAACTATTGGCCGGATCGCCCGAGGAAATCAGGGCCGCCGTGCAAGTGGCCAATGAGTATGGTAGCTACGTCATGGCGCATTCCTATCGCAAGGAAGCGATACTGAGTGCGCTTGAGGCAGGTGTGATGTCGATCGAACATGGCTTCTCGTTCGACTGTGAAATCGCTCAGGTCATGAACGAAAAAGGGGCATACATCACCACCAACCTGACGGCCTTCGATCCCGGATTGCTTGATATTCCGGCGGTGGCAAACGTCCCGTCGAGCCTTGCCAAGGCAAAATCCGCCTCGGCCACATTCGCGGGCTATATCGACAACATGAAGGAATGCCCGGTGAAAAGGGGGTTCCAGACCGACTGTGTTGGTTCGGTTGAGGCGTGCAATATCCAGATTGCCTACGAAAAAAAGCACCTGAACAATGAATTCTTCGGGCCCTACACTTCGATGGTCACGCTGACATCGACAGGTGGCGAAGTCGTTGCTTTGTCGGGCGATTTCATGAATCCTTATTCGGCTGGAAAGCTTGGAGTGATTGAAGAAGGCGCTTATGCCGACATTTTGTTGATCGACGGAAACCCGCTAGAGGATTTTTCGGTCGTTGGAACCGGTGATCAGTGGTTTGGAGCAGACCCGAGGCCGGACAGCCCTGAAACGATCCGCCTGATTATGAAGGATGGTGTGATATACAAGAACACGCTGGAATAGTTAAAAGCGCAGCCGGAGAGTATTCATGCGTCATTGGTTTTGCATCGCGGTCATCGCAGGGTTGGTGTGGTGTGCCCCGCCCACTTTTGCAGCGCCTGGGGTCGCGTTGGATTGGGCGGATCTTCCAGACCCGTCCGCGCAGATCTTTGAAGACCCTTATCGCGATCTCAGCCCTGAACAGTTCGACGATGTTCTGTTTGTTGTCCGACTGCGCGGCAGGCTGCAGCAGGATCATGGCAGCGAAGAAGAACGGCAGAAATGGCAAGAACTGCTGGCTGAGACTGAGGACGCTTTGGCGGCACAGGACATTGATATCGACTGGCTGCTCGATCAGCGTGAAGTTGTGATGGAGCGTCGAAGAAAGGCTGGGACGAACGGAAATCCGCAGTTAGACGGCCAGACAATCACTGTCGCGGGCTTTGCTATTCCAGCCCCCAGCGATCCCGACGGGCGACCTGTGGCGTATCTGGTGCCGGAACGCGGGATGTGCAGTCACATGCCTCCGCCGCCTCCCAACCAGATGATCCGCGTGCGTTTAAATGAGGATTGGGCCCCCAGCTATTTCCATGAACCCGTACGACTGACGGGAACGTTGACAATTGACCCCTCGGTGCAAAACATGATGGTCGTGGACGGCGTTATGCCCATGAACGCGACCTTCCTGCTGGAAACGGACAGTGTCGAAACTCTTGAATCCGAGGCGGACCGGCTGGAGTGGAAACAGCGTGCAGCTGATCGCATTCGCGCGGCGGGCAATCGCAAGACGGGCGGGGCAAGAGCGTCCGAATGATCAGATACCTGCTTGCTGCATTGGTAATTGCATCTGCTGGCGCGGTATCGGCGCAAGGGCTTTCCGGACCTTCTTCTGTTGGGGCTGATCTTGAGCCCGGCGACGGCCTGACCGATCCGCAATACAGATCAGATTTTCCGCGTAACATCGCGCCAGGTTGGTTCCGGTGGAAAGACCGACTGGCTGAGGGCGGGTTTCGTTTCAACATTGATTACTTGGCGTTGGGCCAAACCACGAATGCTGATCTGGGAACCGGCGAAGCGGCCAGCGGAATTGCGCGTTTCTACGGGAATTGGCAGGCAACTGAACTGGGTTCTCTGACATTCAAGATTGAAGACCGGCACAGCTATACCGACGTGACCCCGCAGTTCCTTGGGCTGGATGGTGGAGCGCTTTCGATCACGGGCACAGCCTTTAATGATAATGGACTACTGCTGACAAACCTGTTCTGGACCCAAAGGGCTGCGAACGGCGCGTGGACGCTGCAAGTCGGGCAGATTGACGTCACGGACTTCGTGGACATCTATGGGCTGGTCAGTCCCTACAGCGGATTCCAGAACCTGTCATTCAACACCAACCCGACGATCAATACACCCAATCAAGGATTGGGAATTGCGGGTGGTTTGAAGCTTAGCGAGACTGTCTATGCCGTAGCGAGCGTTTCAGACGCAAACGCCGACCCGTCTGACCCTAATTTCGATGTGTTCAGCGACGGCAATCTCTTCAAATCACTCGAACTTGGGTACACTTCCGGCTTTGATCGTATCTATTTCGACAATGTCCATCTGACCCTCTGGCATGCAGATGCGGCTGACGATGGCAGCCGAGCGGAAGACTATGGCGCGGCGTTTTCTGCGGCATGGTTTGTCGACAACAAGTGGATGCCGTTCTTTCGGGCGGGGGCCTCAAAAGGGACCGCAGCTCTTTACGATCGGTCGATATCTGCTGGACTGGGCTACTATGGTCGCAATACCGATTTGGCTGGTGTTGGCCTGAACTGGGCCGAAGCCAGGGGCATCGACGGGACGCAGTTCACGCTTGAAGCTTTCTACCGTTTTTCAATCTCACCGGGGTTTCAGATCACACCATCGGTGCAGTTCATTTCCAACCCGCTGCTGAACCCCACTCAGGACAGCATTACGCTGTTCGGCCTCAGAACCCGGATCGTTTTCTGAGGGGGGTTCATGCGGCGGCAAAACAAATCAACTGAGGAGGCTCTGTCATGAAGACCCTGTTGGCCGTAAGCGCCATAGCGATCACTTTTGCCGGCGCGTTACATGCGAGCGAGGAAAGCAAGACGTGGGAGGCGACAGAAGAGGCGAAGCAGTTTGTGCAGAACACAATTGTCCTCGGCATGTTGGCCAGCCCCTATGGCACTGGCTGGACTGAAGACGAGCAGCTTCACACTTACTTCGCGCGTGCGCGGGAAAACGGCATCACTGGGCATGAGATGACGCTGGCTGCTGCGGATATGTCTTTCGACACCTTTCTTGATCAACATTACCACTTCCGTGCTGCAATGGCCCAGCAACCGGAAAACTACCTCATCGTGAATGAAACCCGCGACATTGAAGCTGCCCACATACAGGGCAAAACAGCGGTCATTTGGAACAGCCAAACGGCCACGATTCTGGACGGCGACCTGAGGAAGATGGCAGTGCTCAAGGATATGGGGATCAAAAGTATGATCCTGGCTTACAATGACATTTTCCGGACTGGTTCTGGGCAGTTGGCGGCCTATAACGGTCGCGACATTGGTCTGACCCCGTGGGGGAAGTCAGTTATTGATGAAATGGTCAGGTTTGGCATACTGCTCGACCTAAGCCATACGGGTTCGAAAACGGCCAATGACGCCATGGATTACATGGATGAGAACTACCCCGGGGTGCCCTATGTCTACACGCACTCGGTTCCTGCAGGGTTGTATGCGAATGGGCCCAATGCGACGCCAAAAGGGTGTTATCGCGCCATTCCCGATGATGAGGCGCTGCGCGCGGCCAAGTCTGGTGGCTACGTTTCCCCGACGTTCACAGAATGGATGATGGACGGCGTTTGGCCCGAGGATATCTCACCCGAGCAGGCCGCTGATATGATTGATTACTATGTCCAGCTTGTCGGCGTCGACCATGTTGGAATCGCAACGGACGACATGTTTTCGCTGGAATTAGTCGTACAGTTCGCAACTGCAAACGCGAGCATGTACGATGACGGCGGCTATATGATCGACGCCTTCAACAAAGGGGCAACTGGTAACGGTGAACTTGCCAAAATCCTTGCGGCGATAACGGACGATCTTTGGGCGCGCGGCTATTCAAATGAAGATCTTGCAAAGATCTACGGCGGAAACAAGATGCGGGTTTACGCGCAAGTTTGGGAAGGCAAACCACCCGAACAGTTTTTGAAGGAATACCCCGAGCGTTTGCGCTTGCGGCAAGAGCTTCGTGAAGGGTTTTATTCGCGATAGATGCGCTGGGTAATTGCCAACTTTCTTTAGGCCGGGTTTGGTCAGGCTGGCATTTCTGCTTGAGTTTGAAGGGTAGATGACGGGCGATGAGAGTTTCGAACTCCCGACACATCTGTGGTGCAAACGCAGCGCTTTGCACCACCAATTCGACTAATCAAAGCACTGAATTCCACTGCTACTAAGCGCGTTCAATCACATGAAATACGTGTGTTGCCGTTGAGTCGACTATCGAAAGATGCACCGAAACCTATCTGCATCAGCAACTAACGTGGCGCTTCACCTAGGGGTTAAAGGCATCTACAGTTGAACTGCCCATAAACGGTCATTATCGCTGGAAACGATCCTTGCAGGCCTATTCCGAGAGGCATTTATTTTTCTCATGAGACCCTCTAAACCCAGCAAAATGTTTAGCCTCATGATTACGCGTTGTGGCCTATGAAGAATTTTGAGAAGAAGAAGTAAATAGCTGCTCCTATAGAGTAATCTTCAACATTATTGAGTGATGCTGAGGGAATCCGTTTTGGGCAGATAGACCTAAGCTATGAACCCTCGGCTTACTCAAGGTTAGCGGATTGAAGTGTGATCTAAGAATCTGCTTTAAAAATGTATTCTCAGCCAACACTATGCCAAACGCTAGGTGTCACTCGTTTACCAACTAGATGACGTTTTCGAAGAAGTTCTGAAAGCTCTCTGATTATAACCTCAACGATCATTACGTCTCTTATTCCGGCTTCTGTCTTACTCTGAGGGATGCTGATTCTGATGTGATCTCCTCTGTCATCAATGTCCTTCAAGTATCTCGAACAAATTTCATTGAGTCTACATCCAGTAACCCAAAGCAGTCTTACTGTGACATACATCTCGAATTGGTATTTGAGGCCACTGTTGTCAGCTATGTATTGCAGCAGCGTTTGAGCTTCATCTCTGGTGACCGGCCTCAGTTTCTTGACACGTGGGTCCTTTTTCTTTCTTTGACCTGCCACACGCCTTAGAAGAGAGCTAAATGGGTTCCGCATGTCCGGCTCAACCAAGCCCCAGTGATCTAACACACGCCAATAAGAAGCCAAGCAGGATTGGCATGATTGAAGAGAGCGGCCCGAGAGTGGCTGCCCAGTTCGTTCAGAGGGAGTTGCCTTGAGGTGCTCAATGAAACCCAGCGCTAAAGAGCGGTTAATGTCTGCAACCTGTATGTTTCCTGAGTACGCCTCAAAGGTCCTTAGGTGTTGGCGATATCTAACCTTTGTACTGTTATTTATCCCGTCCGATTCAGCTAACCACCTGTCGGCGGTATTTCTCAAAGTATTCTCCTGTTTCGGGATGTTTGGGCGAACTGCTTGAGACGGTATTTGCCCTTCGGTGATCGCTTTAAGGATTTCCTTAAGGACTTTTGGACGTCGTTTCAAGGCTTCGGCTAGGTCCTGAGTTCCCAATCCTCGGACGATCTCTCGTTTGCCAACAATGTCTTGGTATTCAGTCGGTACAGCCACCCTGAGTGCGTACCCTTTGCCTCTAAGGAACAATCCTCTGGGCAGTCCAACACGGTTTTGAGGTTTCGATTCCCTTACATTCATCCTCAAATGGTCTCCAAGTTCTCGTTACAAGACCCTGATTAAACCATTGAAAATGAAGGGAATGGTGGGTGATGAGAGACTCGAACTCCCGACATCTTCGGTGTAAACGAAGCGCTCTACCAACTGAGCTAATCACCCGTGACGCTGCATGTAGCCAAGCCTGCGGGCGGGTGCAAGAGGGTCTGAGTGATTTTCTTGAATTCTATTCTTTGGCCATCCCGTGTTGCCTTGCCCGTCTGGATATCTGAACACGGTTTAATCCTGTGCCGTTGCAAATCCGGATATGTGCGGCGTGATGATGGTCATGTCCAATGGACGCCTTGACCCTTTTGGACTTTCTGCAACGCAGCAGCACCGATCTCGGTAATTTCTCAAAGGCGCTTGCGCGGGGACTGTACCCTCCGATATTCCCGAAGGGACTGCAATTTTCCGGTCGGGAGTGTACATGACCCTAACCTTCACCCGCCGTTTCTGGATGGTGGCACTGGTCTTAGGTGTATTGGCGTTGGCACCGGTCCGAGCCGGGGCCGAGGGTGTTTTGGTTTTTGCAGCGGCGAGTCTGAAGACAGCGCTGGACGAGATTGCTGCAAGCTATGAAACGGAAACGGGGCACCGTGTCACGGTCTCTTACGCGGCCTCGTCGGTGCTAGCGCGCCAAATTCAGCAGGGCGCGCCTGCCGACGTGTTCATCTCGGCGAATCCTGATTGGATGGACATATTGGAGCAGGACGATTTGATCCGGGCGAATTCGCGGGTGGATTTGCTGGGCAATGGGCTGGTTGTGATTGGTTCGACAGGCCGAGCAAGTTGGGGAGAGATCCAACCTGGTCACGACCTAAAGGCCGAATTGAAAGGCGGATTTTTGGCGATGGCCTTGGTTGATGCCGTGCCAGCAGGTATCTACGGCAAAGCCGCGTTGCAAGGCCTGAACCAATGGGACGCATTACAGGACCATGTTGCGCAGACCGACAACGTGCGCGCAGCTCTGGCACTTGTGGCCGCAGGGGCTGCGCCCTTGGGTATTGTGTATCGATCGGACGCACAGGTGGAAACGCGGGTCAGTGTTTTGGCGACCATTCCCGACGACCTGCATCCTGAGATAATATATCCTGCGGCCGTCACATCATCTGCACAGGGTGGAGCACAAGCCTTTTTGGACCATCTGCGCAGCGCTGCGGCGTTGTCCGTTTTTCAGGAGCAGGGGTTTTCCCTGCCGGGCGGGTGATCCACGTGGACTGGTTGGGCCCTGCCGAAATTGAAGCGTTAAAGCTGTCTTTGCGCGTGTCGTTCTGGGCGACGCTGGCGACGTTGCCGTTTGGGATTTTCGTAGCCTACGCGCTGGCCCGCTGGAGGTTTCCCGGCCGGCAGGTCCTAAATGGTCTGGTGCATTTGCCGTTAATCCTGCCACCCGTTGTCACGGGCTATCTGTTATTGCTGACCTTTGGAGTTCAGGGACCTCTTGGGCGTGTTCTGGCAGAGTTCGGGATCGTTGTCGCGTTTCGCTGGACCGGGGCGGCGCTGGCTGCTGGGATCATGGCATTCCCCTTAATGGTCCGGGCCATACGGTTGTCGATCGAGGCTGTGGATCCAAAACTAGAGCAAGCCGGGGCCACGCTGGGGGCGTCGCGCCCGATGGTTTTTGTGACCGTGACTTTGCCGATGATCCTTCCTGGGGTCATAGCCGGGGCCATTCTGGCTTTTGCCAAGGCAATGGGTGAATTTGGTGCAACCATCACGTTTGTATCTAACATTCCGGGCCAGACCCAAACGCTTCCGTCAGCAGTCTATGCATTCTTGCAGGTTCCGGGCGGCGAGTCGGCTGCAACGCGGTTGGTCCTTATCTCAATCGTTATCGCGATGAGCGCCCTTCTTTTGTCAGAATACGTAGGACGGCGCGCTGCCGCACGGGTGGCCGGATCATGAGTCTTTCCGTTCGGGTGCATCATCATTTGTCGGATCTGGATCTGGATGTCAGCTTTGACGCACCGCCCGGAGTGACTGTCTTGTTCGGGCGGTCCGGGTCGGGCAAGACGACCATCGTCAATGCGGTGGCCGGGCTGCTGCGACCTCAGGCGGGTCGCGTTGCGGTCGAGGATTGGGTTCTTTTCGACACGGGTCACGGGCAATGGCTGCCGCCACACCGGCGGCGGTTAGGGTATATCTTTCAGGAAGGGCGGCTATTCCCTCATCTGACCGTACGCCAAAATCTGGCCTATGGTCGCTGGTTTGCTCCCAAAAGGGCGCAGCGGGAAGACCCCGAAAAGGTCATCGAAATGCTGGGCATTGGCCACCTGCTGGATCGCCGACCAGCCGGGTTGTCAGGGGGCGAAAAACAACGCGTTGCCATTGGGCGTGCGCTGCTGGCGAGCCCGCGTCTGATCCTTGCAGATGAACCTCTGGCCGCGTTGGACGAGGCGCGGAAAGCAGAGATTCTGCCGTATTTCGAACGTCTCAGGGATGAGGTATCTGTTCCTATTCTCTATGTAACCCACTCGGCGGCCGAGGTCGCGCGTCTGGCGACCTCGGTTGTTGCACTTCAAGACGGAAAAGCCGTGCGCCATGGGCCCGCTTCCGAGGTTTTAGCCGATCCTTCGGTTGCCCCGGCCGGGGTTCGCGCAGTTGGGGCCGTTTTGGAAGTTCAGGTCGTGCAGCATCACACTGACGGGCTGACAGAGTTGAATGCCAACGGCGCAAGATTGTTCCTGCCACGCATTGCGCATGACGTAGGGGCGCAATTGCGCATCCGCATCCCGGCGCAAGAGGTGATCTTGTCAAACCAAAAGCCCGAGGGATTGTCTGCACTGAACGTGCTCAGCGGTACGGTGGCCTCGATCCGATCGGGCGAGGGGCCTGGCGCAATTGTGTCCGTCACGACCCCTGCAGGTAGTGTTCTGGCGCGCGTCACACGTCGATCAGTGGCGGCATTAAACTTGCAGGTGGGCAGCCCATGTCACGCGATTATTAAGACGGTTGCCCTGGCTCCTCAGGATGTCGGCGGGCGTATCGCGCCGGGCCAGTAATCTCAGGTAAGCGCGCGCGCCTCATGTTCGCGCAGTATCAAACGCGCGGCGCGGCCAAACCCGGTGTGACCCGAAGCTGGCCGGTCTGGAAAGATTGCAGCCAGTTCCCGAAGCGCGTCGGAAGACAGCGTGTAAAGCGCTTCTTCCCCCAGAAACAGGCTTTCAGCTTGCAGCCCTTCTGCATTCAGAATTTCATGACGATCCAACAATATATGCAGGTACTCAATCGCCTCTACCGAGGTATCCACATAAATACCCGGCCAGTCGCATAGATGCTTTGCAGCCACCAGCGCCTCGGCGGCACCGAACAGCAGTTCCACTTTCGGGCCCTTCACCAGAATGCGGTGCTGTTGCGAAACCAGAAGATCCCGACGGGGTGAGTTCGACCCCAGACTTCCTGCTGAAATGCGCACAGGCCGCATCGCAGGCTCGGCGCATAATCGTTCGCGAGGTATCACACTGCTTTCGATCCAGCGAATGGGTTGCAGCCCGTGATCCGCGGTAGCAACCTTGTGACCTACGTCCAGCGTTTCGATGACCTTTGGACCGTCTTCGGTCTCGATCAAAGTCCCGGCTGCAAAGCACACACCTTCGATCCTGATCGTGACTGCAACCGGGTCCGGGTTGTTGGAAAACGGCAGGGTAAAGGGCCCCACTTGTGTGGTGCCAGTAACGCTGATGAAGAAGGTATCGAAAACGACTTCACCGTTGTCCAAGCTGTCAAAAAAGGTCGGGTCGACCGCATAGGTCCACTCGCCAGTGTTTGGATCAATCGAGGCAGTACCGTTGGCGGGGGGTGTTGCAATCGTCCAGGTCTGGGTCGTTGGTGTGAATGTGCCATTGTCCAGCGTCGGCTGTCCCATCGCCACATTCGGCGGGGATCCGGTCACGTTTCCGGTCAATTCGCCTGTGATTGTTACCGAGACCACTTAACCTTCGCCTTGCTGCAACACCTGTTCAAATTCTCGTTTCCGATACAGGCGCATATGGACCTCGCCCGCCTGATCCCGCGTCCATTCGACGATCCGGTTGCGTGTCATGTCGCTGTCCATCCGGTTTGTTCGCACACGTGGATGTGGGATCTCTTGTTTAAGGATATCAACAATCTGGCTTGTTTGTCCAAACGGGGCCACCAGATCGACGATCCAGAAGGAAGGACCACTGGTAAAATCGGTATCCTTCAGTGGTTTTTCCTGTACCGCATAGCGGTACTCGGCCTCGGGGCTGAGCCCGGCAAAGGTAACAAAGCCACGGGGAAAACCGTCTTGCCGGAAGATATGATACTGGCCGAGGCGAAATGGAGTTTCGAACGCATAAAGAACCTGTGCCAGATTGCGTTTTTGATGGGTCTTCGTCAGCCCGGCAAGATAGAACATCGCGCCCAGATCGGCATATTTCTCGGGCGGAAAATCAAACCAGTCTTTGGGGAAGCTCTTGCTCAACGGGACAGGCCAACTTTGCGATGTGAACCAAAACCTTAATCACAGTGTACCCTTTTCCAGCGATATGGGTAGAAGAATTTCTTAACCGCGCCCACGCCGTCCTCATCTCGAGGGTGCAGCGCTTTACTCGGGCGCTGACCTGGCTATGTTAATGAGAAGGGAGCATTTTTACGGGATGCTGGATTATGCGTTTTCTTAAGGTTTTTGCCTCAACTGCTCTGGTGTTGGCACCTGCAATTGCCGAGGCTGTCGGTTTTGGCCTGTATGTCCGCCCTCAATTTCGCACAGAGATCACGGCGCTGCCGGATGGGGTTTATGAGGTCAAGGCTGTAGGCTCGTCAGCGCCCGTGAATTACTGGTGCGGTATCGGCGACTATGCGATCCGAACTTTGGGCGTGCCGAATAATCAACGGATCTATATTTATCGTGCTTATGAACCCGGTGTCCGGACAGTTCAGTTTTCTCTGTCACCGCCACCCGGCGCGGATACCAAGCCGGGATACTCAATAACTGTTCGAAAGGTCGGTGCCAACATGTCGGCATCGTCGGCACAGAACTACTGTTACGACAACTTCATCATGGACACGTTCTGAGCGTCAGACCCATTTCGCCATCGGCGGCAGGCTCATCAGAACCGCATCCGGGTCATGCCCGGTTTCCAGCCCAAATTTTGTGCCGCGGTCGTAGACCAGGTTGTATTCCGCATACAGACCGCGATGCACGAGTTGGGTGTTCTTGTCCGCGTCTGTGAAACCCTGCAAGCGACGCTTTTCAACCAATGGCAAGAAGGCGGGCAGGAATGCACGACCGATATCCTGGGTCAGGGCAAAATCGGCCTGCCATTCCCCGGTGCAGTAGTCATCCATGAAAATCCCACCCACGCCTCGTGCACGCTTGCGATGAGGAATATAGAAATACTCGTCCGCCCAGTCTTTCAGGCGCGGATAGTGTGCGACGCCGTGCGGGTCCAGATGAGCTTTTTGGGTGGAGTGGAAATGGCGTGTGTCTTCGTCATATTCGATACAGGGGTTCAGGTCCGAGCCCCCACCAAACCACCAGGCGTGCGGCGTCCAGAACATGCGTGTGTTCATGTGCACCGCAGGGACATGGGGATTTTGCATATGGGCCACGAGACTGATCCCCGAAGCCCAGAAGCGGGGATCCTCGGTCATGCCGGGGATACCTTTGCGCGCCGCCATCGCGTGCTGTGCGCGTTCACCCAATGTGCCGTAGACGGTCGAGACATTGACGCCAACTTTCTCGAACACGCGACCGCCACGCATCACAGACATCAGCCCGCCACCTGCATCCGAGCCATCCTCAGATTGGCGCTTGGTTTCTTTGACCTCGAACCGACTGGGTTTTGCATCGGAAAACGGACCAGTGTCGTGGCTGTCTTCAAGGGCTTCGAACGCAGAGACAATATCGTCGCGCAGTTGTCGGAACCAGGCGGAGGCAGTGGATTTTTCTGTATCGAACATGTGTCTTAGTGGGCTGGGGCAGCTACGGGGTCAAGCAATGTACGCCCGCCGTCGATTGTCAGAATCTGACCTGTGATGAAACCGGCTGCGTCGGACGCCAGGAACTGCGCGGTTTCGGTCAGCTCTGTCGCCGAAGCGATGCGGGCCAGCGGCGTGTGCTTTTCAATATCGTCCCGGAAGTCCCGGTTTTCCTTGAGGGTCGATTGTAACGAAGCGCTCATGACCGAGCCCAGTGCGATCGAATTGACCCGAATACGGTTCGGAGCAAGCGCAACTGCAAGGGATCGGGTCATCTGATCCAGCGCCGCGGTCGACACGGAATAGGCCATCAGGTCGGGATGCGTCCGGCGGGCTGCGATAGAAGATAGGTTGATGATCGACCCGGCGGGGTTTTCTTCATCCCCGTCCGCCTGTTTGATCATGCGCTTGGAAACCAATTGGCTTAGCCGCAGGGCGGGCATCAGGTTCTGGTTCAGCAGAGTACGCACCGAGTCGTCATCTGGGTCCAGAGGATCAGATGGGATCACCTGCCGCGCGCCGTTGATCAGAATATCCACCTGATCAAAAGCGTCCAGTGTAGCAGAAAGCAGGTTTGCTATGGTCAGCTTTTCGCGCAAATCGCCCGCGAAATAGCGGATATTGCCGTCCTCGGCCTGACCGCCTAACTCATCGATCAGGCGCTTTTCGTCCATGTCGGCGAACATGACATTTGCCCCTGCATCAGCGAAATGGCGTCCAATAGCCAGACCGATGCCGTTGGCACCGCCCGTTACGATTGCTGTCTTGCCAGCGATGGAAAAGGACATCCGAATCCTCCTGAATTGGGGGCAGGTTAGCGAGCCTTAGCGCCGAGGGCGAGAGGCCTGAAGCACCTTGAACCGGTTGTCTCCGGCAATTTCAGTGACCTGAGCGAAATGTTCGTTCAGCGTGGCTTCGTAGGGAAGGTGGCGATTGGCGACCATCCACAGAGTTCCGTTGCGGGTCAGATTGCGTGCGGCAGCGACGATAAATCCCTGACCCAGCGCGGGGTCCGCGCTGCGCGAGGTGTGAAACGGGGGGTTCATGACGACGGTGTCGATGGGCTCGGGTGCGGTCCATTTGACTGCATCTGCCCAATAGAACTGTGCTCTTGAATCCAAGATGTTTCTGCGTGCGCAGGTCAGAGCGGCGTGATCTGCCTCGACCAGATGCAATGACTTGACGTCGTCACGTTTGAGGATGTCTGCTGACAAATATCCCCAACCTGCACCAAGGTCGGCTACACGTGCGCCAAGTTTGGAAGGCAATACATTTGACAACATAGCCGAAGCCAGATCGACTCCATCTGCCGAAAACACGCCTGGCGCGGTGTGAAAATCACCGACCTTCTGTGCCGTGGGCGCGGCCCAATCCTCAAATGCAGAGGCATCGGATTGAAGCCAAAAAACTTTGCCGTGTGCTTTCGACAGGGGGCCTTCGACTTCAACCCGCTTGCGCACATCTTTCAATATGCTGTCCACCCCATCGGTCTTGGCCCCATCGACCACGACAACCCCAGCAGCCCGTGAACACGCCCGCTGGATCATCGCGCGCGCCAGCGCCTTGGCACGTGGCAAAAACACGATGGCATCCTGACAGGGGTTTTTTGCTTCGGGCACTGTGTCAAAACCTTGCGCGGCAAAACAGTCGTGAAAGGGTTTGAACGGTTGCACCACCTGCGCACCGGGGGGAAGCGTCGAAAGGTCATGCTCTGGCACCGGGCAAATCACCGTCAAAGGCTGCGACAGCGACAGGCCGTTTTGCAAAGCGAGTTCCAGACGTGGGGACATGGGCAATTCCGGCAAAAAAAAGAGAAGGGTGCGTCAGGCGAGATGCCTTATTCTTCGCGTTCCATGGTGCATTGCAGCGGGTGTTGGTGCCTGCGGGCAAAGTCCATCACCTGGCCAACTTTGGTCTCAGCAATCTCGTGGCTGAAGACGCCGACAACGGCCACGCCCTTTTTGTGAACGGTCAGCATGATTTCAAACGCCTGAGCGTGGGTCATACCAAAGAAACGCTCTAGCACGTGCACGACAAACTCCATTGGCGTGTAATCGTCGTTCAGCAACAGCACCTTATACAAGGGCGGACGCTTGGTTTTTGGGCGCGTCTGAAGCAGGACAGACGCGTCACCGTCGTCGTCCGGGGTCTCAGACATCATCCAGGTCTTTTCCAGCATCGTGTGCAACTGTCCGATTCAGGCTTGGGGTTTATCTTGGCGCTTATATAACGTGGGGATAGCCGGTGAAAAGAGCAAGCGAACGTAAATCAGATGACGAAGAAACTGACCACAATCGGGTTTGATGCGGATGATACCCTTTGGCACAACGAACGGTTTTTTCAGCTGACACAGGCCCATTTTGCCGAATTGCTGGCTGATCACACCGACCGCGATCACCTGATGGAGCGTCTTCTGGCCGCCGAAAAACGCAACATCAGGCATTATGGATATGGGATAAAGGGGTTTGTTCTGTCGATGATCGAAACCGCCATCGAGGTGACAGAAGACCGTGTTCCGGCCTCGGTCATTCGGCAATTGATCGAAGCCGGGCAAGAGATGCTGGCGCATCCGATCGAGCTGCTGCCTCATGCGCGCGAAGCGGTCGAGAACGTGACTGACGCTTATCGCGTCATTCTCATCACCAAGGGCGATCTAATCGATCAGGAACGGAAATTGGCCCAGTCAGGGCTGGGCGATTTGTTCGACGGGGTCGAGATCGTCTCGGAAAAGACTTCGGATACCTATCGGACGATTTTTGAATCCCACGGGGATGGTCCGGCGTCTGCAATGATGGTTGGCAATTCCATGCGCTCGGATGTGGTGGCTCCGATTCAGGCCGGATGCTGGGGCGTTTACGTGCCCCACGGTCTGGAGTGGGAGGTTGAGTACGCCGAAGCCCCGGTTGAAAGCCCCCGATTCCGCGAGCTGCGCGATTTGGGTGATCTGGCTGATCTGGTGAGCAGCCTGAGGTAATGTTGCCTATTGGCCGCAGTTCTGCAAATTTCGAGCCGCGCGGCGGCAAAGCATTGCCACAATCGCGCATCTGGTGGGCCAGGGCTGGAACGTCATCAACATATAGCCTTGTGCGGGCGCATGACGAAACCGCGAAATGCGCAGCTTTCAGTTTATTTCATGGCCCGTCTGTGTTAGCTTAGTCGGTATCAAAATAATTTTGCTGACTGGGAAAACCCGGCGGCGCGAGGCAGACAGAGGCAAAGATCGTGCAGATTCGGCGGACAGTTCCGGCCCGAACGGGCTTATTCCTTATAGCGATGCTATGTGTGCTGGCGTTTGCGCCACTCAAATCCATCGCGGCACCTTATGCGGCAATGGTAATTGACGCTCGTACCGGAGAGGTTTTGCATTCGCGCAATGCTGACACGCGGTTGCATCCGGCATCGCTGACCAAGATGATGACGCTGTACATCGCGTTTGAAGCGGTGCGAAATGGCGAGATTACACTGGATACGCCTGTACGGATCACCAAGAAGGCTGCGGCCGAGCCGCCTTCCAAGTTGGGTCTACGAACGGGGCAGACGATTGCTTTCCGGTATCTGATCCGCGCGGCAGCGGTGAAATCAGCCAATGACGCGGCAACCGCTATCGGCATCGCCATCAGCGGGTCCGAAGCCGCGTTTGCGCGCCGTATGACACGCACTGCCAAGGCCATGGGCATGAGCCGTACGACTTTCAAGAACGCGCATGGTCTGACCGAGTCGGGGCATTTGTCCACCGCGCGCGACATGACCACGCTGGGACGGCATCTGCTGTACGATTATCCGCAGTATTATAACCTGTTCTCGCGTCAATCGACACATGCAGGGATCAAGACTGTACCGAATACCAACCGTCGCCTGTTGGCCGCGTACAAAGGGGCAGATGGAATCAAAACCGGGTATACACGCGCTGCGGGGTTCAACCTGGTGGCGTCGGCCAAGCGCAAAAATGAACGGATCATCGCAACCGTCTTTGGCGGAAAGTCGGGCGCATCGCGCAATGCCAAAGTTGCCGAGCTGTTGGATTTGGGTTTCCGCCGCGCCCCATCGCGAGCGCCTATCCGCAAGCCGGCGCGCCCGGCTTATGCTGGAAATGCCGGACTGGGCGTACAGGTCGCGGGTGTAAGCGGACCGCCCAAAACAAGTCTGCGCCCAGTTGTACGTCCAAGCGCGACAACGCAGGTTGCAAGTGCCGTTGCGGCGACTGCGGATCAGAACCGCGACCGGATCACAAATGGCATTGCGGCTGCCATCGCCCAAGCGGATATCGCACCGACCAATACGTCTGAACAAACACCGGGCACCCGCCCGACACAGCGCCCGACCGGTCTGGTACTGGCGTCGACCGAAACGGCCAAACAGCCCGAGCCCGAGCAGGAGGTGGTCACCCGACTTTCTTCGTCTGGCGGGCATCTGTGGGGCGTCAATGTGGGGCGTTACACCACACGATATGAGGCCGAGAAGGTGCTGCTGAAAACCGCTTTGTCAGAAATGACGACGCTAGAGGGCACGCTGCGCAAGGTGAACCAAAGCTCGCGCGGCTTCGATGCAACTTTTCAAGGCATGACCCGCGAGCAGGCCGATCTGGCGTGCCGCCGGTTACAGGCCCGCAATGTGACCTGTTTCATGATCGGACCATCATAAGGTTCGGCAAAATACTCTCCTGTTGGGTCTGGGCTGTGGTTTTCCACAGCCCTTTTTTCATGACAGCGCAGTATTAAAGGCGTGTAGGGTTATCGGACGAACTTCGTCACCTCGACGCCGCCGCCGATCAGGCTTTCCCTCACGGAACGGGCGATCTGAACCGCAGTTGGTCCGTCCCCATGCAGACAAATCGTGTCGATGGAGGTCTCTAGCCTCTTACCGCTTTCAGTGATGATAGCGCCTTCGCGGACCATGTTCAGAATGCGTGGACCAGCCACATCAGCGTCGTGGATCACGGCACCGGGCAGGCTGCGGTCCACCAAGGTGCCATCGTCGTTGTAGGCGCGGTCGGCAAAGATCTCGCCCACCCATTTACACCCAAGCTCGCGCACGGCATCTTCCTGTTTTGTCACAGCAAGCACCATGACAATAATGTCGGGGTCCACATCCAAAGCGCCCTGATAGCAGGCCCGCGCCATATCAATATCGACCGAGCACATATTGGCCAGCGCGCCGTGCAGCTTGAGGTGCCGAACTTTGGTGCCGACCGCCTTGGCCATGCCCATTGCTGCGCCCAACTGATACCGCACCAAATTGCGCAACGCATTATGGGGCACTTTCATGTTCCTACGGCCAAAGCCCTGCAGATCGGGAAAGCCGGGATGCGCACCTATGCCCACATTGTTGTCGGTCGCAAGTTGCATTGTAGCCGCCATCACATCCGGGTCGCCTGCATGAAAACCACAGGCGATGTTGGCGGAGGTGATGATTTTCAACAGGCTTTCGTCATCGCCCATCTTCCAGGGGCCAAAACTCTCCCCCATATCGGCATTCAGATCGACGCTGGGCATCGGCAATTCTCCTTAGTCGGTGGCAGAGATCACTCCGCCGATCAATTGGTAGGACAACAGGTCCGGTATGTCATGCGGGTCACGGATCAGAGGTTCGACCCGTGAGGGCAGGCGCGCAAGTTCTGACAGGAAGGCAGTGTGCAACGCGCTTGCCTCGTCCATGCTGACAAATCTGAAAAGGATTTTACCACCGGCAGGCGTTTGTGCAGCGCGCGGCATATCGCAGGGCAAAACGGTTGCAATACGAGGGTAACCCCCGGTGGTCTGGCACTCCGGCAACAGGATGAACGGATCCCCTGTGCCGGTCATTTGAATATCGCCGGGGGTGATCACCTCGGACAAAATGTTCAGCTGACCGGACGCCGCAAAACCGTCTCCGTCGCTATCCACTTGCATCCCCATCCGGTTGGCGCGCGTTCCGCGCCGGAAAGTGGTCGCGGCAAAGCGATCCAATGTCGAGCGATCAAACAGTGTGGTCTGAAAGCTTGCCACCACACGCAGTTCTCCGCCCGCGAACCGTTCATCAGGCGTCAGTTTCAACCCGGTCTGGCCTGCATCTGGTCCGCATGTCAGCTTGTCGCCCTGTTCTAACGCACGACCGATCCGCGCCGTCAGATGTGCCGAGCGCGAACCCAGAAAAACATCGGACTCTATTCCGCCACCCAGATGAAGATAGCCATAGTTGCCCTGTACGGCTGCCACAATGTTCAGTCGTTGCCCGGCAGTCAATTGATGTGACGCATTCCAGGCCACTGGGCTGCCGTCGATGCTGGTTTGCATCCGCGCACCGGTTAGTGCAATGCGCACGTCTTGCGTGACCTCAAACTCACCGCCCAGTCCGGCCATTTCGAGCGCTGCGAGGTTCGGGCTCTGCCCCAGTAAAGCAGCCCCTTCATGCAAGGCCAATATATCGGCGGCACCAGAACGCGACAAACCCTGGTCCAGATACCCGGTGCGCCCCTTATCCTGGATTGTACATGAAGGGCCGATCCGATGGACGATCAGACTCATGGTGCGATCTCCTCACAGATGGCACCACCGGTACCGTCTGTATTGGTGGCGCGGATATGCTCCAACTCTTCACGGGATACTGGCGTGAACAGCAATTCGTCACCGGGGCTCAACGGGAATGTATCGGACCTCTCCGGGCGAAAGCATCTAAAGGCGGTTTGTCCGACATGCCGCCATCCGGTTGGTGTTGGGCCGGAAAACAAGACGAATTGCGAGATCGCCAGAACCAACGCGCCCTCTGGCACCATCGGGGTCAGGTTTTGCAGTCGGGGAATATTGAATTCGGCCCCCAGTGGCCCAAGGTAGGGCTGTCCGGGCGCGAACCCTATGGTCAAAACCCTCACCCGCGACTGTCCAAGGCGTCGTATTGCCTCTTCCGGCGTTAAGCCAGCGGCAGCGGCAGCGTCGTCCAGCTGTGGCGCCAGTTCGGTTCCGTAGACTGTTGGAACGCGCCACAGCTTGCGACCTGTGGGAAGGGGTGTGTTGTACCAGTCCTTTTGGTCCAGAAGATGCTGAAGTCTTTCAAGCATTTGCTGATGAGAAATGAGCTGTGTGTCGAAACGCACAAAGGTCGAGCCCAAAGACGCTGAAGACTCTGTGACTTCATCCCATTGCAGACCGTCTACTTCGGACCGGAATGCCAGCGCTGCACAATTTGCCTTCTCTGACATGCTATCCGCAAATGTGACGAGCGCTCCGTCAAACCCAACGGTTCTGACCAAAGGAAACTGAACGTGACGGGCCATACTGATCCTGCGTGTGACAACAAAGTACGGGAACCAGACCCCATCCAAAAGAGATGTGCAAGACAGGTCTTGAGGGGTATGGCGGTAGACGAACGAGGTTTGGGTAAGGTCAAAAGATCAGGGTTAGTTTGGCTGTTCTTCGATTCTTACTCGTCAGCTGGCTCGGGATTTGGTGAAATCCTCGAGTCGGATCGTGGGCTCGAGTCGCTCCGACTTGTGCCTGCGCTCTGTTGGCGCTCTAGATGTAGTGGCGGTGTGGTTTGGCCGAGGCTTTCGAAGAAAGGGTTTGTTAACGTGTATAGCTTTTCAGCTCTGATTTGACGGCATGTTGAGTGCATTAAGTATTTGAATTTAAATAATTTTAAGGCGTGCATCAAAAAACTTTTGATTTTTTGTTTTTTTGGGTTGCGGGTTTTGGGAGTAAACCTTAG
>NZ_WQGD01000029.1:0-23744 GCF_013034475.1 Ruegeria sp. HKCCA6837 | reverse complement strand
CCCACCAGTCCCCGAAACTCTAGTCCGAAATGGCCCAGAACACGGGGGCTAGACAGTCGCAAATTTTGCGCCTCAGTTTTAGAACCACAGCGCCCCGTCGTATTCGCCCCTTCAATCCTGGTTGCGGAATATTCGTGTCGAAGAAAAAAACTGCTCCAGTTCTTCGATCCGCTCTTTGCTTTCCTCCCACCGTGCTTCCTGTACTTCGGCAATCAGAGTCTCGGAAATCAGTTGCAGTGCTATCGTCGAATCCCAGCTCGAGGGAGCCTCGACCAAGGCGTGGAAAGTGTAGTTGGCGGTCTTACCGATTGGTGAACCCCACTGGTCCGTAAACAAAACAACCGTTACCCCCCGGCTTGAAGCAACTTGCGCAAGTTTCTCCAAATGCGCTTCGTATCGCCGAATGTCGAAGATCACCAGGACCGAGGACGCATCCATGTCCAAAAGGTATTGCGGCCAGACATTCGCTGAATTGCCCAGCATCGTTACGTTGGGCCGAATGATCTGCATGTGATTGAACAGGTAATCCGCGTTGGACCGGGTGATGCGGCCACCCACCACATAAAGATGTCGGTCCGTATCAGCCAACAGCTGGGCGACGGTGTCGAACATCTGTTTATCCAAACGCTCCAGCGTGTGGCGCATGTTTGTCCAGACTGCCTGTGCAAATCGGGTTGTCGGGTGTTCAGCGTCGTCGTCAACGACCCAGGCATCGCGTTTCGAGATCGGTTTCTTGATTTGCGCCGCCACTTCCTCGCGCAGGGCATCCTGCAAATCCGGAAACCCGTCGAACCCCAGTTTGCGCGCCATGCGAATAACAGTTGGCGTCGAGACCTGAGCCGCAGCCGCCAGCTTGGTGATCGATTGCAGCCCTGCCATCGGATAGTCCTGCAATAGGACAGACGCCAACTGACGTTCTGATCGGGTCAGATCGTCCAATTCGTCCTGAATCCGCTGTTTGACCAGCTTTACAACGGCGGCCATCGGCACCCTCGATTTTTAAATTTGTTACAGAATATTCTTGCCTGTAGTTTTGTCTACAGTAATTTTCTTGACAGGTACGAAGTTGCTGTAACAAATGCTACCTATGCGACAAGAAACCGAGTCATCCCTGCTGCAATCTGCCGAAGCCCCGGCAGCCCGTGTGCTGAATGCACGGGGCCGCGCGCCTGCAGTGTTGGTGTGCGAACATGCCAGTCGCTTCATACCTGCGGCTTTGCAGAATTTGGGTCTGGATGACGATGCGGCCCGGTCGCATGTCGCATGGGATATCGGTGCGATGGAGCTATCGATTGAGCTGATGGGGGCGCTGGATGCACCGTTGGTGTATTCGCGCGTCAGTCGCCTTGTCTATGATTGCAATCGCCCACCGGAACGCGAAGATTCCATGCCGTGCCTCAGCGAAGTGTTCTCAGTTCCCGGCAATATAAACCTGACTGCGGCCCAGCGCGCCCAACGGCTTCAAGAGGTGTACGAACCGTTCCGACAGCTGTTGTCTTCAACGCTGGACGCAAGACATGAACGACCGGTTGTCATCACGATCCACAGCTTCACGCCAGTCTACAAGGGACAAAAAAGGACGGTGGAGCTGGGCATTTTACATGATGAAGATGATCGGGCAGCCCAGATCATGCTGCAACAGGCGCAAGGATCTGGGCTGAGCGTTTCGCTTAACCAACCTTATTCGGCCACCGATGGCGTCACGCACACCTTGCGGGAACATGCGATCAAACGCGGTCTTCCAAATGTCATGATCGAAGTGCGGAACGACCTGATCGACACTCCAAAAGGTGTGAACCGCATGGCAGGTTTGCTAACGCCAGTCCTGCAATCGGTCATCACGGCGTTTTCGCGCACGGAGGCCAAATTATGAAAACAGAGGTATCGAGATGAAGTTTATGCGGGGATATGTGGCGGTAATCGACCGCACGAACCGCTGGGTCGGGCGCGTGATCATGTATGGCATTTTCGTCATGATGGGCATTCTGCTCTGGTCTTCGATCTCGAAAACTTTCTTTCTGCCATCACTCTGGACACTGGAAATGGCCCAGTTCGCAATGGTGGCCTACTACATGCTTGGTGGTCCGTATTCGATTCAGATGGGGTCGAATGTACGAATGGACTTGCTGTATGGTGAATGGTCTCATCGCCGCAAGGCCTGGACCGATGCGTTTACTGTCCTGTTTCTGATCGTCTACCTTATCGTTCTGCTGTGGGGTGGTTGGGACAGTCTGATGTACTCGTTCCAATATGGCGGCGAACGCAGCGCGACGATTTGGAGGCCTTACCTGTGGCCGGTCAAGATGATCATGGTTATCGGCATCTTCCTGATGTTGCTGCAAGCCGTATCTGAATTGTTCAAGGACATCTTGCGCCTGCGTGGCGACGACATCCCGCGTGAGGTAATCTGATGTCCTACGAAATGATCGCCTTGCTGATGTTCGCATCGATGATGCTGATGATGCTGACCGGGCAGAGAGTGTTCGGTGCAATCGGCTTTGTCGCCGTGGTCTCGGCTCTCTTCCTGTGGGGGGATCGGGGCGGCTATGACCTTGGGTTTGCAGCCGCAATCAAGGTCATGAAATGGTATCCGTTGCTGACACTGCCCATGTTCATCTTCATGGGATACATTTTGTCCGAAAGTCGGATCGCCGATGATTTGTACAAGATGTTCCATGTCTGGATGGGTGGCTTGTCAGGCGGGCTGGCCGTTGGCACCATCGGGCTAATGGTGCTGATTTCGGCGATGAACGGACTGTCCGTAGCCGGAATGGCGATCGGTGCGACCATTGCCTTACCGGAACTTCTGCGTCGGAACTATGACAAACGTATGGTGACGGGTGTCATACAGGCCGGATCATCCTTGGGAATTCTTGTACCACCGTCAGTGGTTTTGGTTCTGTACGCGATGATCGCGCGGCAACCTGTTGGCCAGTTGTGGCTCGCTGGCGTGCTTCCGGGCCTGATGATGGCAGCGATGTTCATCATCTATATTGTCATCCGTTGCCGCATAACACCTTCGCTCGGTCCGGTTCTACCCGCCGAAGAGCGCGACATTCCGTTTCCGGAGAAGCTGCGCCTGTTGCAGTCTGGTCTGTTACCTTTGGGTATTTTCGCCGTAATGATGGTTCCGTTTGTGAACGGCTGGACCTCGCTGGTGGAATCTTCCGCCATTGGAGCCATCACGGCTATGGCAGCGGCGGCGTTGAAAGGTCGGCTGACGCGTAGGGTCTTTGAAAACTCCATTCGGCATACATTGGGCATTTCCTGTATGTTCATGTGGATCATTCTGGCGGCTCTGGCGTTTGGCGCTGTTTTCGACGGGCTGGGTGCGGTCAAAGCCATTGAAAGTCTTTTCACCGAGAAACTGGGCCTGTCCCCTTGGATGATACTAATCCTGATGCAACTCAGCTTTATCCTGATGGGAACATTCCTGGATGATACTGCCATGCTCGTCATTGTCGCCCCACTATACGTTCCGCTGGTGGGGGCACTGGGCTTCGATCTGATCTGGTATGGCGTTCTTTATACCATCACGACGCAGATCGCGTACATGACGCCGCCGTTCGGCTACAACCTCTTTCTGATGCGTGCGATGGCCCCTCCGGAGATTTCACTGCGCGATATCTACAGCTCCATCATTCCTTTTGTTCTGGTGATGGTCTGCGCCTTGGCCACTATCATAATCTTCCCGGAAATTGCGCTTTGGCTACCGAATTATGTTTACGGAAAATAAGTCACAAGACCCCGGAAAGGGGCGAAATTCTGCAAGATCAAACAGAGGAGAAAGACAATGACAACAAGACGCAGATTTCTAAGTTCCGCCGGTTTGGCAGGTGCTGCCACGTTGGCGAGCCCGGCAATTGTCAAAGCGCAATCAGCCATCAAGTGGCGCTTCCAGACCTATGCCGGCGGCGCGTTGGGAGAGCATGTAACCAAACCCGCAATCGACTACATAAACGCAAACGCCAATGGTGAGCTTGAGATCGAGCTGTTCTACGCCGACCAGATCGTCCCAACAGGCGAACTGTTTCAGGCTCTGCAGCGCGGCACGATTGACGGGGTACACTCGGATGACGATTCGATGGCGTCACCGACCCCCCTGCGTCAGTTCGGTGGTTATTTCCCGTTTGCAACCAAACACATTCTGGATGTGCCTGTGCTGTTCAATCAGTACGGTCTGGCCGATATCTGGCGTTCGGAATACGAAAAAGTCGGCGTGGCATGGTTGTCGGCTGCGGGTCAGGACCCGTGCAACTTCAACACCAAAAAGGAAATCAAAACGCTTTCCGATCTGGATGGCCTCAAACTCTACACCTTCCCGACCGCGGGTCGTTTCCTGGCCAAGTTCGGTGTGGTGCCGGTAAACATTCCTTACGAAGACGCCGAGGTCGCGGTACAAACCGGGGAACTGGACGGCATGGCCTGGTCTGGCATCACCGAGGACTACACTGTGGGTTGGGCGGATGTGACAGATTACTTCCTGACCAACAACATTTCAGGCGCGTGGATCGGATCGTGGTTCGCCAACCAGGAACGCTGGGCAGAACTGCCGGACCATTTGAAATCTGTGGTTATGGCGGGTATCGAAGCGGGCCACACGTATCGCAACCAGTGGTACTGGGGTGGTGAAGCGGCCTTGCGCGCGAATGGCGACAAGCTGCAGCTGCGCCAGGTTCCGGCCGCCGAATGGAAAGAAGTCGAAAACGCAGCCATCGAATTCTGGGACGAGGTCGCACAGGAAGGTGAAGTTCACCAGAAGATAGTCGGCATATTCCGGGAGTATAACTCGGTTATCAACCAGGCCGGTGCCCCTTACACTTTCGATTAACATCAAAATCGGGGGGCATTGCCGTCCAGTGCCCCCTTTGAGAAGCATGAGGTTTGCTCCATGACCGCTAATTTGACCTTTGAAACCCTGACATCACGAGTGGCCAACGGCGAGATTGATACTGTTCTTGTTTGCCTGGTGGACATGCAGGGCCGCTTGATGGGCAAGCGCTTTCACGCAGGCCATTTCGTCGCCGGCGCATGGGAAGAAACACATTGCTGCAACTACCTACTGGCCACCGATCTGGAGATGGCGACACCCGACGGGTATGCCTCGACCAGTTGGGAACGGGGGTATGGTGATTATGTCATGAAACCCGATCTGAGCACGCTGCGCCCGGTTCCGTGGCTTGAGGGTACGGTCATGGTGATGTGCGATGTGCTGGATCATCATACACACGAAGAAGTGCCGCACGCGCCGCGTTCGATCCTGAAAAAGCAGGTCGCGCGACTGAATGCTATGGGTTTTGATGCGATGTGCGCAACCGAACTGGAGTTTTTCCTGTTCGAGAAGAGCTTTGATGAAATTCGTAAGGAAGGCTTCCGCAATCTGGAACCGATCTCAGGCTACAATGAAGACTATCACATTCTTCAAACGACCAAGGAAGAGCACGTGATGCGCCCGATCCGCAATCACCTGTGGGACGCTGGAATACCGGTCGAAAACTCGAAGGGCGAGGCCGAGACCGGGCAGGAAGAACTGAATATAAAATACGCGCCTGCGATGGACACGGCCGAGTATCATTCGATCGCCAAGAATGCCGTGAAAGAGATCGCCTGGCAGCACGGGCATGCGGCAACGTTCCTGCCGAAATGGCATCATGACAAGGTGGGCAGCTCCAGCCATGTGCATCAGTCACTTTGGGCTGATGGAAAGCCGGCTTTCTTTGATGCGAATGATGAGCTGGGTATGTCGGATCTGATGAAAAGCTATATGGCGGGTCTGCTGAAATACGCCGCGGATTATACCTATTTCATGGCCCCCTACATCAACAGCTACAAACGATTCATGAAGGGAACCTTTGCGCCGACGCGGATCATCTGGTCGGTCGATAATCGCACCGCCGGATTCCGGTTGTGCGGCGACGGCACCAAGGCCGTTCGGATAGAGTGCCGAATTCCGGGTTCAGACATGAACCCTTATCTGGCATTGGCCGGGATGTTGGCCGCCGGGATCGCCGGGATCGAGGAAAGTCTGGAGTTGCAACCGCCTACCACGGGTGACGTTTATCAAGGTGAAACGGGCATGATCCCGGGCAACCTGCGCGCGGCGCGGGATGCGCTGCATAGCTCGGCCATGTTGCGGGAGGCGATGGGAGACGACGTTGTCGATCACTACTCGCGTGCAGCGGAAGTTGAGATCGAAGAGTTCGAGCGCGTGGTCACTGACTGGGAAGTCGCCCGCGGGTTTGAGCGAGCGTAGGGTTCTGGCTGGGGGCTCTGCCCCCAGACCCCCGAGGTATTTTTGGCCAGATGAAGCAGGGATCCTGCTTATTTACTACATGGAGTGAACATGGGGCAGATGTTGAAATGTGTCTCACCGATTGATGGATCGGTTTTTGCGGAACGAGAGGTGTTGTCTCGGGACGCGGCGTTTGGGGTAGCGAGTCAGGCGCGGGGCGCGCAAGCGGCCTGGGCAGCGCGGCCCTTGCAGGAACGGATTGATCTAGTCATGGCTGGCGTAACGGCCGTGGGTGCGATGAATGACGAAATCGTGCCAGAACTGGCCCGTATGATGGGCCGTCCCGTACGTTATGGCGGTGAGTTTGGTGGCTTCAATGAACGCGCGAGCTACATGGCGGAGATTGCCGAGGCATCTCTGGCAGACATCGCGGTGGGGGAAGACGAGACATTCAAGCGTTACATCAAACGCATTCCGCATGGGGTGGTGTTTGTGGTGGCGCCCTGGAACTATCCGTATATGACGGCGATCAACACGGTCGCCCCTGCGCTGATTGCGGGAAACACTGTGGTCCTGAAACATGCCACCCAGACCCTATTGGTTGGCGAGCGGATGGCGCAAGCCTTTCATGCAGCAGGCGTCCCTGAAGACGTATTCCAGAACGTATTCCTGAGCCATGACGTCACCCATGAACTTATTGCGGGCAATGCGTTTGACTTTGTGAACTTCACCGGCTCGGTTGGCGGTGGACAGGCGATGGAACGCGCAGCGGCTGGAACATTTACCGGCGTCGGGACCGAGCTGGGCGGCAAGGACCCGGGCTATGTCATGGAGGATGCCGATCTGGATGCCGCTGTCGATACGTTGATTGATGGCGCGATGTTCAATTCGGGCCAGTGCTGCTGTGGGATCGAGCGCATTTACGTGCACGAAAGCCTTTATGGCGATTTTGTCGCCAAGGCGGTGGAGATCGTGAAGGGATACAAGCTGGGCAACCCGCTGGACGCTGAGACCACCATCGGCCCTATGGCCAACGTGCGTTTCGCCGATGAAGTGCGCGCACAAATTGCCGAGGCCATTGAGGCAGGCGCGGTTGCGCATATCGAAACCTTCCCTGAGGATGATGGCGGCGCTTATCTGACCCCTCAAATATTGACCAATGTAACCCACGACATGCGCGTGATGCGGGATGAGAGCTTTGGACCTGTTGTGGGCATCATGAAGGTCTCGTCTGATGACGAAGCAATCGCGCTGATGAATGACAGTGAATTTGGCCTGACCGCCAGCCTCTGGACCCGTGATGTAGATCGCGCAGCGCGAGTTGGCGACCAGATCGAAACCGGCACGGTGTTCATGAACCGTGCGGATTATCTGGACCCCAGTCTTTGCTGGACCGGCTGCAAGAACACCGGGCGCGGCGGCGGTCTGTCGGTTATTGGCTATCACAATCTCACCCGTCCCAAATCCTACCACCTGAAAAAGGTCACGGTCTAAGGACGATGGTCTGCTCGGGTTTGATCCCCCTCCCCCGAGCAGACCTCAAATACTAAAGGAAACCTGACATGTCACTTGTTGGAAACTGGTCCTATCCGACCGCAATCAAATTCGGCGCAGGGCGTATCAAGGAACTGCCCGAAGCCTGTGCTGCGGCAGGGATGAAAAAACCCCTTCTGGTTACAGACAAGGGCTTGGCCGATCTACCGATTACTTCTGCAACGCTGGATATCATGGACGCTGCCGGTTTGGGCCGCGGGCTGTTCAGTGATGTGGACCCCAACCCGAACGAGAAGAACCTTGAAGCGGGCGTCGCCGCATATACTGCTGGAGGGCATGACGGGGTGATCGCCTTTGGCGGAGGTTCGGGGCTGGATCTGGGCAAGATGGTTGCTTTCATGGCCGGCCAGTCCCGCCCTGTTTGGGATTTTGAGGATGTCGGTGACTGGTGGACGCGCGCCGATGCGGATGTGATTGCGCCGATCATCGCGGTGCCAACTACGGCCGGTACGGGGTCGGAAGTGGGACGTGCCAGCGTCATCACCAATTCAGAAACCCATTCCAAGAAGATCATCTTCCACCCAAAGGTGCTGCCAACCGTGGTGATCTGCGACCCCGAACTTACCGTGGGAATGCCCAAATTCATCACTGCAGGTACCGGTTTGGATGCATTTGCTCACTGCGTTGAAGCCTTCTCCAGCCCGCATTATCACCCGATGAGTCAGGGCATTGCTTTGGAAGGGATACGGCTGGTGAAGGATTACCTGCCGCGCGCTTATGCCGACGGCACCGATATTGAAGCCCGCGCCCAATTGATGAGCGCAGCAGCCATGGGCGCGACCGCCTTCCAAAAAGGGTTGGGCGCGATCCACGCAATGAGCCACCCGATTGGTGCGGTGTTCAATACCCACCACGGAACCACCAACGCGGTTTGTATGCCCGCTGTGTTGGAGTTCAACGCCCCCGCCATCGCGGACAGGTTCCAACAGGCAGCGGCTTATCTGGGCATTGATGGTGGCTTTGACGGCTTCCGCGCTTTTGTGCAGGAATTCAACGACAGCCTCGGCATCCCGCGCACCCTTTCTGATCTGGGCGTCACCGAAGCGTCGATCCCCGAGCTGGTTGAAGGCGCGATCATTGATCCCTCTTGCGGGGGCAACCCGATCGAGTTGACGAAAGAAAACCTGACGCAATTGTTCAAAGCAGCACTTTGAAACAGAAAGGCCCGGCAATACCTGCCGGGCCTTTAACATTTGGTTCCCCAGGGCTGGATCAGTGCCCGGTCAGCACCAGAGTATTCACCGGCATCAGGATCAATCGCAGGCGCAGACCTGCGGCATGGACCACACCGATCGTGTCGACCACATGCAGGAAGGCGGCCTCCCAAAACCCAAGGTGTTCGTGCTCCAACCGCTCATGGTTGTCCGTGTAGACATTGGCCAGGCAGTTGCTGCCCGGTGGAATGTCATCGGCCATTCCTTTGTATAGCGGCTCCATATAAACAAGGATCGATCCGGGATTTTTGTTGGTCTGCACATCGCGCAGCTCGTCCGAAGGACGGAGTTGGCCGGAAGGAATGACATCCTGAACTTCGACCACAACCGTCGGGATCACGGTGAACGGCTTTGTCATACAACCCAACTCACCGATCATGCCCGGTTTGATGACTTGGGCAGACAGTTGGCTGAACGCAGCTTGGAACCGGTCATGTCCCGTATGGGACGGCACCAGAATACCAGCGGGGCGCAGCAACGGGCTCACATAGTCACCGACTTGCAAGCTAAACTGTTCAACCCGTCCGGTAACACCGGCGAGGACAACTGTTTTGTCCAGCTCGGTTTGCGCGGCGTCCAGTTGCGCAATCGCGCTGGCCAGTTGGGCTGGGATCAGTTCTTCGATCTGCTGCTCAACGGCTGCACGTTTGGCTTCAGCGGCAACAACCTGCGCCTCTCGCTCGGCGACCAGGTTTTCCAGGCGCTCAATCTCGGCGAGTCTTACCGCACTTGACCCTTCGTCCCGCAAAGTCGTGTTACGCTCCAAATCCTCGAGCGCCTGCGCAAGAGTTGCTTTGGACCCGGCAATTCCAGCTTCGGCCTCGGCCAAATCGGTTTCCGCCACCTTAAGCGAGGCCTGGACCTGCGCGATCTGTGCATTTGCCGCCTGGACCTGTGCGGTTTGGCTGAAATCTTCGATCCTGAAAATCGGCTGACCCGCTGTGACCAACTGGTTGTTCTGGACGAAAACCTCTGAAACACGCCCGCCCAGCTGCGGCAGGATCGTCACTGTACGGAAATAGGACGCAGCCGTTTTGCTGGCCGGGTGGAAGTAAAACAGCGTCGTAATCACAGTCAGCGCCAGAATGGCACATGTCGTCAGGCCCCAACGCAGTTCGTACCACATGGTAAACAAAGTGATTTCCTGGCCTATACGTTTACCCTGTACAAACCGACGGAACAAATAATCAGGTAGCACCGTAATCAGGGCGCAAAGCATGGTCTCGATCATTTACTTTGCTCCTGCGCTTCGCTTGCTTCTGTAACGCTTCTGTAACGGGTGTAGCCGGAGCAACAGCCTCGGGCACGGGGTCCGGTACAGGCGATCGGCCAAGGGACCGAATGGCATCAGCAATGTTCTTGAGTGGTGTGGCAAAGTCCGGGAATTGGAAACCCGCGACCAGAATGGCGGCAACCCAGAAAAGACCGTTATGCGTAAACAGCGCAAGCAGCGCCAAAATACCAACCAATTGAAATTGCGGGTGATTGTTTTCATGGGCCATTTTTTCCGGCACAGAATGGAGCGTCAGGTACCCGACACCGATCAACACCACCAAGACGACAAAAAAGACGACCATAGCTGAAAACAAGTAGTCGCTTCCGTCAGCTGCGACAACGTAACGGGGAATATGCCCAGTGGCCATTGGATGAAGGTCTGCTGCAGTCACCTTGCCCTCCTTAAAATTTTGATACGTCTTTGACCGGGTTGAAGCGTAAATTCAAGGCTGCTTATAGTCTGGAAACCAAAACGCAAGGCGAATGAAGGGCTTAGGGGGTAATTTGCAAACAATGAGCACCAAACGCTTTTTTCCAGAATGCGCGAACGTCATGATTGATTTCTTGATCATAGGAGGTGGTATCGCCGGTCTCAGCGCTGGTGCGCGCCTGTCGCAGCACGGAACCGTGATGGTGCTCGAGGCCGAGGATGCCCTGGGCTACCACGCATCGGGCCGGTCTGCTGCGATGTTTGAAGAAAGCTATGGGCCGCCTTCAGTGGTGGCTCTTAACAAGGCAGGCGCTGCCTTCCTGCACACGCAGAACGGTGGGTATCTGACGCCGCGCGGCCTGATGCTGATCGGCGCACAGGATCAGTCTGACCTGTTTGCCGCCGATCGCCGTGACCTGAACATGACGCACATATCAGTGGATGACGCCATCGCACGTGTTCCGATCCTGAACCCCGACCAGGTGGGCTTTGCGGCCATCAGCGAAGCCGCTTTTGATATCGATACAGATCGTTTGCTGCAGGATTTTGCCCGAACCATTCGGAACAACGGCGGGACGATTTCGACCAGGCACAAAGTCACAGCGATCCGCAAGGACTTGCATTGGATCGTCACCGCGGGTCAGAATTTTGAAGCCCGGAATGTGGTCAACGCCGCCGGGGCGTGGGTTGACCAGATTGCCGATCTTGCGGGCCTTCCCCCAATCGACATTACCCCACGCCGTCGTTCGATGGCACGATTGCCCGCCCCCAGTGGGCATGATGTTTCCGGCTGGCCCATGATGCTGGGTGTCGGTGAAACATGGTACGCCAAACCCGACGCCGGAAAACTGCTTGTGTCCCCGTCCGAAGCCGACCCGGTTCCCCCGCAGGACGCCTATGCCGACGATATGGTACTGGCAGAAGGTCTGGCCCGGTATGAGGCATTGATGACCGAAACCGTCACGCGGGTCGAAACAAATTGGGCTGGGTTGCGCAGTTTTGCACCGGACGGAACTTTGGTGCTTGGAAGAGACCCACTGGAACCCTCCTTCATCTGGAGCGCAGGTCAGGGTGGCTATGGTTTCCAAACCGCACCTGCGGCGTCTCAATTGCTTTGCGATCTGGTTACAGGAGCTCCTCCTGCCCTTGATGCAAAGAATGTTGCGATGTTGTCCCCAGACAGGTTGAAACGATGATCAAACGCAACCTCCCCTCCTCTGCCAGCGTCGCCAATGTAGCCCAAGATGGCAAACTGGTCGCGCCCGCAGCCACGCGAAACTCCGACGCTTTGTGTGCATTGCTCCGTGATTGGGCTCCGCAACGGGGACAGGCGTTAGAGATCGCCAGCGGGACGGGTCAGCATATCGCGGCTTTTGCAACCCTGCTGCCGGGTCTGACGTGGCAACCTACGGAAATCGATCCTGAACGACGCGCTAGTATCGACGCCTACACGCGCGATTTGCCAAACGTTGAGACCGCCGAAGAACTGGACGCGACCGCCTCGGGGTGGCATGCCCGCTTTCCCGAACGAAACATGATCGTTTTGGTTAACCTGACACACTTAATCAGCTGGCAAGAAACGCGAACGCTCATCACTGAGGCCGCCACGGCGCTCGGGTCCTCTGGTCGATTTGTTTTATACGGACCATTCAAGCGATCAGGCCTGCTTACAAGCGAAGGCGACAAGAGATTTCACGAAGCTCTGATCCAGCAAGACCCGGACATTGGCTACAAAGACGACACAGATATTGTTGCGCTTTTTGAGGATGTCGGCCTGAAGGTTTTGGACACGGTCAACATGCCCGCCAACAACCTTGCATTCATCACATCGCGACCAGCAACCTGATCGAGATCAAAGTCAGATCCCAGCCTCCTGCTTCATATTCCATTTGCGAAATATGAAAAGGCATCAGCAATGGACTGGCAAGAAAAACTCTCGGAAACTCGCAAGAGCCTTCGCAATCTCAACGGGTCAATTCCCGAAACAACGCGCGCCTTCGGATCGCTTGGGAAGGCCGTCAAAGAAGGCGGAACGCTCGACTACAAATCAAAGGAATTTATCGCTTTGGGAATGTCGGTCACACTGAGATGCGAGCCTTGCATCACCCTACACACAGAAGCCCTGATCAAAGCAGGCGCAACAAGAGACGAAGTGTCGGACGTACTGGCCATGGCCATTCAAATGGGTGGCGGGCCAGCCATGATGTACGCCGCAAAGGCGCTGGATTGTTTCGACGCGCTTTCTGCGTAAAAAAGGCCCCGGGGTGCCGGGGCCTTTCTTCGGTCAACCGTCCTTACGGATGGTTTCGTTTTTCGGGTCGTAGGGGCTGTCGCAGGTGACAACTGCATCCCAAAGTTTGTCCTGCATCTTGACCTTCAGCTTGGTACCCTCGACGGCCAAATCGGGCTTCACATAGCCCATGCCGATGGATTTCTCGAACGCCACCGAGTAACCGCCCGATGTCAGACGGCCCACACGCTCACCTTCCGGGGTATACAGCACCTCACGGCCCCACGGGTCGGCATCTTCCGGACCGTCGATCAGCAGGGTGCAGCACTTTACGCGTACACCGGTTTCTTCCAGCTTGGCCTTGCCGTAGAAGTCCTTGGACAGATCGACAAAGCGCGGCAGGTCAGCTTCCAGCGGAGTCGCATCACGGCCCAGTTCGGTGCCGAAAGCACGGTAGGATTTCTCCTGACGCAGCCAGTTCTGGGCACGTGCGCCGACCAGTTTCATACCGAGTTTCTCACCCGCTTTTTCCAGCAGGTCGAACAGGTAGTTCTGCATTTCGATCGGGTGATGCAGTTCCCAGCCCAGTTCACCTGTATAGGCCACGCGGATCGCGTTGACCGGGCACATGCCCAGTTCGATCTGACGGGCCGACAGCCACGGGAAGCGCTTGTTGGACAGCGCGGTTTCTGGATCGGCGTCCTTGATGACCTCTTTCAGAACGTCGCGGGACTTGGGTCCGGCGATGGCAAAAACGCCCCACTGAGTG
The DNA here is from genome assembly GCF_013034475.1 of Ruegeria sp. HKCCA6837. NCBI lineage: Bacteria > Pseudomonadati > Pseudomonadota > Alphaproteobacteria > Rhodobacterales > Roseobacteraceae > Ruegeria > Ruegeria sp. HKCCA6837. Next base: position 10,040 of record NZ_WQGD01000029.1, on the reverse strand, counting down.
GTCACGTCCTGGATTTCGATGTAACCGAACTCCTCCATCTTGTCTTCGGCCGCCTTGCGCAGATAGTCGGCATCATACTCGGTCCAGGCACCGGCAGAGACGATATAGTAGTTGTTCTCACCATTGCGGACGATGGTATATTCAGTGCGGGTGGTGCCGTGCGACGTCAGCGCGTAGGTCAGGTTGATGCGACCGACCTTGGGCAGCTTGTTGCAGGTAAACCAATCCAGGAACTGGGTCGCGCCGGGGCCTTTGACGACATGTTTGGTGAAGGCCGACGCGTCGATCAGGCCAACGCCTTCGCGGATCGACTTGGCTTCTTCGACGGCGTATTGCCACCAGCCACCACGGCGGAACGACCGGCTTTCCTTGTCGAAGTTGTCAGGCGCATCGACGGGGCCGAAATAGTTCGGACGTTCCCAGCCATTGACCCAGCCGAACTGTGCGCCGCGTGCTTTCTGACGGTCATAGGCCGGAACGGTGCGCAGCGGACGGCATGCTTCACGCTCTTCGTCGGGGTGGTGCAGGATGTAGACATGCTCATAGCATTCTTCGTTCTTGCGCGCCGCGAACTCGGTGGTCATCCAGTTGCTGCTATAGCGCTTGGGGTCCAGCGAGGCCATGTCGATCTCGGCTTCGCCATCGACCATCATCTGCGCCAGATAATAACCGGTGCCGCCAGCGGCGGTGATACCGAAGCTGAAACCCTCGGCCAGCCACATGTTGCGAAGGCCCGGAGCCGGGCCAACCAGCGGGTTGCCGTCGGGGGTATAGCAGATTGGGCCGTTGAAGTCGTCTTTCAGGCCGGAGTCGGCGCAAGAGGGCACGCGTTCTGCCATCGCCATGTATTGATCTGCGATACGATCAATGTCCAATGGAAACAGATCGGCGCGGAAACTGTCAGGCACGCCGTATTCGAAGCGCGCTGGTGCGCCGTGTTCGTAGATACCCAGAATCCAGCCGCCACGCTCTTCGCGCGCGTAGGATTCGTTGTCGGCGTCGCGCACAACGGGGTGCTCGGGGTTGCCGGCTTCACGCCATTTGACCAGCTCGGGGTCTTTGTCCATGACGATGAAGGTGTGCTCGACCGGGATTGCAGGCATCTTGATGCCCAGCATCTTGGCGGTGCGCTGCGCATGGTTGCCCGAAGCGGTCACAACGTGCTCGGCGGTAATGACGACCTGTTCGTCTGATGGAACAAGGTTGCCGCCCTGTTCGATCATCTTGGTGCAGGTGACTTCCCAATGGGTGCCGTTCCAATGGAAGGCGTCGGCCTGCATTTTGCGGACGATATCAACGCCGCGCTGGCGGGCACCTTTGGCCATGGCCTGCGTGACGTCTGCGGGGTTAATATAGCCGTCCTCGGTGTGATAGATCGCACCTTTCAAATCGCCGGTTTCGATCAGCGGCCAGCGCTCTTTGATCTGATCCGGGGTCAACCATTCGTATTTTACGTCACATGTCTCAGCAGTGGACGCATAGAGCATGTATTCATCCATACGATCCTGCGTCTGTGCCATGCGCAGGTTGCCGACCACCGCAAAGCCCGCGTTCAGGCCGGTTTCTTCTTCGAGCGTCTTGTAGAAGTCGACCGAATACTTGTGGATGTGGGTCGTCGCGTAAGACATATTAAACAGCGGCAACAGGCCAGCTGCGTGCCATGTCGAGCCCGAGGTCAGCTCGTCCCGTTCGATCAACATCAAATCGTCCCAGCCTGCTTTGGCCAGGTGATAGGCAATCGAGGTTCCAATGGCGCCACCGCCAACGACCAGTGCTTTGACTTGGGTTTTCATAACCGGGCGTCTCCCCTTGAATTCAGCTGACACCATATGGCGCAGTTAAGGGGCGACGCGCGACATTCATCCGACCAGTGATGGGAAAAAAACGACCCTAAACCCGAATGCAGGTCCAAGATCGGTCATTCCGCCGCAATGTTCACCCGCTTGAACTGCAGCGTTTACTGGTTCCGACTGTAATGCAGACCAGTTTGCCTCGGTCCTCGTTGGGTTTCTGCGCTGCGGGTTCCTGTGGTTTGGAAACACGGGCTTCTGCCTCATCTACGCTGTCTGCGAGACCAACACGCGATGACACCGAACCAGATAGCCTTTCATGTTCAGACCGTTTTCCGATGCTTTGGCCTGCTGATGATAGTCCAGCCCCGCGACGTCCAATCCGCAGATTGCCACAAAGCCTGCCAAGTATTTTGCGCTCATATCGACCACCTGTTTGCGTTCGGCTTTTAAAAACCAAAACAACTGGACGTTTTGACGGCACAAAAACGGACCAGATCAGGAAAATAGTTATGGACGACCAGACAATATCTTGCCGGGGTTCATAATGTTGAGGGGATCCAGTGCGGCCTTGATTGCGGCCATATACTGTGTGGCGGCCCCAAGCTCTTTCTCAAGGTAAGGCTGCTTGCCCTGCCCAATGCCGTGTTCACCTGTGCAGGTGCCTTCCATTGAAATGGCCAGATCATTCAACCAGCCAACAAAGGCGTCGGCCTTAGCGACCTCTTCTGCATTTTCCATATCGATCAGCAACAGCGTGTGGAAATTCCCGTCCCCCACATGGCCCACAACCGGAGCAAGCAAGCCAAGTTCGGCTGCCTTTCTTTGGGTCTGGGTCACACATTCGGCCAGACGTGAGATCGGCACACAAACATCCGTAGAGATTCCCTGCGCACCGGGGCGCAGTTGTAGACACGCCCAATACATATCATGCCGCGCCTGCCACAACTTGTTCCTTTCTTCGGTGGTCGATGTGGCGGCAAAGTCTGTACCCCCGAATTCTTCTGCGATCTGGCCAAAGGTTTCAGCCTGTTCAACCGCGCCGCTTTCCGAGCCATGAAACTCCAGCAACAAGAGCGGCGTAGCGGGAAGGCTGAGCCCCGAATAAGCATTGGCAGCCTGAACCGAAAGCTCATCCAAAAGTTCGATCCGAGCGACCGGAATGCCATACTGAATGGTCATCATCACAGCACGGCAGGCCGCGTCCACCGTTGGAAACGAGCATCGGGCCGAACTGATGGCTTCGGGGATGCCTTGCAGCCGCAAGGTCAGTTCAGTGATGATCCCAAGCGTGCCTTCAGCTCCGATCAAAAGGCGGGCCAGGTCATACCCCGCTGACGACTTCTTGGCCCGGTGCCCGGTACGGATGATTTGACCGTCCGGCATGACCGCCTCAAGGCTCAGAACATTGTCCTTCATTGTTCCATACCGCACCGCATTGGTGCCCGAGGCGCGGGTAGCGGCCATCCCACCCAGCGAGGCATTGGCCCCGGGGTCTATCGGAAAGAACAGACCCTGATCCCGTAGATGCGTGTTCAGCGCCTCGCGCGTCACGCCTGGTTGTACGACGCAGTCCAGATCTTCGGCATGAACAGCAAGCACGCTGTCCATTTGCATCAGATCGACCGAAATGCCCCCTGCGGGCGCATTCACGTGCCCTTCCAGCGACGTGCCCGTGCCAAAAGGGATCACAGGCACCCGATGCGCGGCACAGGCTTTAACGATGTCTGAAACCTCTTGCGTGTTCTGCGGGAAAACCACGGCATCCGGACTTTGGTTTTCGATCCATGTCGTGGTGTGACCATGCTGTTCGCGGATTGCGGTGCTTGTTTGCAGCCTGTCACCGAAACGTTGTTTGAGAATGCTGATCGCCGTTTCGATGCCTGTTTCATTTCTTGGCAAGACTTTTGCTTGTACCATCGTCATCCTCTCTGCCCCAACGCATGGCTTGCCTTTCAGGACATGACTGAAAGGCTCGCAAACGGTGGCAATCCTCATACATACCCGGGGCTTATTCGCCCAGCGCAATACCTTCGCGGCGCGGGTCCGCTCCGCCGCTTAGCCCTTCACCGATTTCAATGGCATGCAAACCCGATGTCAGGTCACGCGGATTGACCTCAAAACCTTGCAGCACCAGCGCATCCGTGAACCCTTCGGCTGCGGTGCCCGCCTCGACATCGTAGGTTCCGAAACGATTGACCAGATGCGGCAGGGACAGCGCTTGCTGTACGTCCATATCCCAATCGGCCCAGGCGATAATCGATTTCGCGACATAACCGATGATGCGGCTGCCACCTGGCGATCCAATCGCCAGAACCGGTGCACCGTCCTGCATCACAATGGTCGGGCTCATGGACGAACGCGGGCGTTTTCCGGGTTCCAGCCGGTTGGCAATCGGCACACCGTCGCTATGGGTTTTGAACGAGAAATCCGTCAGCTCGTTGTTCAAAAGGAACCCGTTCGTCATCAGACGCGAACCAAAGCCGTTTTCGATGGTCGTTGTCATCGACAGAACGTTGCCATAGCTGTCCACTATCGAGATATGCGAGGTCGAGGGAAGCTCGAGCGAGACATCATCCGCCCAGTTCAGCGCATGGTCGAATTCGGGTTGGCCCGGCGCGATTTCGGCCAATGCAGCTTCGGTGTTCAACAAAGCCGCACGCTGCGCAAGATAATCCGGATCAACCAACCCCTTTGTCGGCATGGGAACAAAATCACTATCGGCCATGTAACGACCCCGATCCGCAAAAGCGAGGCGCGAGGCGTCTCCGATCAGCCGCCAGGCTTCCGCGCTTTCAGCACCCATCGCTGCCAGATCATAGTTGTTCAGCATCCCCAAAATCTGTCCCACGGTCAGCGCACCGGAAGATGGCGGGCCCATTCCGCAGACCTCGTAAGCTCGGTATTCAGCACAAACCGGTTCGCGTTCGATCACCTGATACAGCGCCAGATCAATGCCGGACAGAACACCGGGATTGCCCGGAGCGTTGCGCACCGTGCGGACAATATCCGCAGCAATCTCACCACCATAAAACCCTGCGGCCCCGTCGCTGGCCAATACACGCAAGGTATTAGCATAGGCCGGATTGGTCAGCCGTTGCCCTTGCTGCAAAAGCTCTCCGCCCGGCAGAAAGTAAGCGGCCGTTTCGGGAAAGCGCGACAAACGCTCAGCGTCGTTTTCAACAAGGCTGGCCAAGCGTGGCGAGACCAGGAAACCTTCATCTGCCAACCGGATGCCATCGGCGAACAAGCCGGGCCAGGACGAGCGGCCCCAGCGGCGATGCGCCTCTTCAAGCAGGGCTGGCGTGCCCGGCGTTCCTACGGACAATCCTCCGACGACCGCATCAAAGAATTTCAGCGGTTCGCCCTGTTCATCCTGAAACAGCCTTGGTTTGGCTGCCTGCGGTGCGGTCTCGCGCCCGTCCAGCGTTGTCATCCGACCAGTAGCTGCGTCGTACCAAACCAAGAACGCGCCGCCGCCCAGGCCAGAGGATTGCGGCTCAACCAGACCCAACACAACCTGCACGGCCACCATTGCATCAGCAGCGGACCCGCCTGCGCGCAGTACTTTGGCCCCGGCTTCAACGGCCAGTGGATTGGCGGCGGCCACCATCCAGTTCTCAGATGTAACCGGGACGCCGTCCAACTTGGCTTCAAGCGCAGCGATGACCTCTTCGGTCAGAGCCTTCACCTGCCCTTGTGTGGCGGTTTCGGGCGCAACGGCATCAGCTGCTTCCTGAGCAAAGCCTGGCGCTGAAAAAACAAATGCCGAAAGCAATAAAGCGGAAAAACATCTCATTTGGTCAAATCCTCCAATACTTTATTTATTTTCAGCCTAGTAAGCAATGCAACCGAACTGCAAGAGTTGGCCGCACAAGCGCAGGGTTGCGGCAGAGATTCGCGAAAGTAGCTATGCTTCAGCCTCATCCCGATCCTTCTCAAACCGATCCATTCCCATGAATTCGGGCAACCAGCATTCGCGCCGCGACACCCAACATTCATAGGTCGGCGTCAATTGGTTAGGCTCATCGAGGCATCCCAAATGCACCTCAACCTCGGAACCGCTGCGCGCAAACACCGGAGAGCCGCAAGTTGGGCAAAAGAACCGATCTGCATAGCCCTGTGAGGGGCCGGAAATCTTGACCGCACCGCTAGGGAATATTGCTGCGGCATAAAACAAAGCCCCATGATGCTTACGACAGTCCACGCAATGGCAAATCCCAACCCGAAGGGGACGGCCCGAAGCAGAAATGCGCAAACGTCCGCAGCGACATCCCCCTTCAAACAGGTTCATTCAGGCTCCTTTCCGGCGGCTCACAGCATTGAGGGCACAACCTGATCTGGCGGACGGTGGCCATCTTCGAAGGTCTTGATGTTGATGATAACTTTCTCACCCATTTCGATCCGCCCTTCCAGCGTGGCCGATCCCATGTGCGGCAAGAGCACAACATTGGGCAGCTGACGCAGCCGCGGGTTCACATCAGTACCCTGTTCGTAGACGTCCAGCCCTGCCCCTGCGATTTCGCCCGCACGGATCATCCGTGTCAGGGCGTTTTCGTCGACAACTTCACCACGTGACGTGTTTACGATTACGGCTGACGGCTTCATCAGCTTCAGTCGGCGTGCATTCATCAGGTGGAAGGTCGATGGGGTCGATGGGCAGTTGACCGAGATCACATCCATTCGCGCCACCATCTGGTCAAGGCTTTCCCAATAGGTCGCCTCTAACTCCTGCTCGATTTCGGGCCGCAGCCGGCGGCGGTTATGATAATGCACTTGCATTCCAAACGCACTTGCTCGCCGCGCAACGGCCTGTCCAATTCGACCCATACCCAGAATTCCCAAACGCCGCCCCCCGATGCGCCCGCCAAGAAAGGCGGTTGGAGCCCAGCCGGTCCAATCACCCTGCTGCATCACGCTCAACCCTTCGGGAATGCGGCGCGTGACGGCCAGGATCAGGGCCATTGTCATGTCGGCGGTGTCATCAGTCAGCACACCCGGCGTGTTCGAAACCAGAATGCCGCGCTGCCGGGCTGTGGACACATCAATATTATCGACGCCCGCCCCATAATTGGCGATCAGCTTAAGGTTTTCACCTGCCTGCCCCAGCAGGCCGCCGTCGATCGTGTCGGTCACCGTAGGCACAAGCACATCGGCTTCCTGTACCGCGGCCACAAGCTCATCTCTTGTCATGGGCGTGTCGTCATCGCGCAGGCGCACATCGAACAACTCGCTCAACCGGGTTTCAACTGCTTCGGGCAACCGTCGCGTAACGACAACACTCAGACGTTCTCTTGGCACCTCGGCCCTCCCACTGCTTTGCAAACAGACGCGCGCCATGTCATCGTGGCGCAGGATAAGGCGGGGCACAAGAACCCCAGTGGCATTGAGTCGACCTTTTTTCGAAACCGTATCAACAGGCATAAGAGCAGGCAGTCAGTGAGTGGTATTCGACCGGTAAAACGCCAATGTCTGGCGGCGATATCCGTATTTCTGGTCATGTTCAGCTCTTGGGCTGCGCATGCCGAGGACAAGCGCGGATCGGTTACCAACCTTCCCCTGCCCCGCTATGTTTCAATGAAAGCCGCTGAAGGGAACGTTCGGCGCGGGCCGTCGCTGAGCCATCGAATCGATTGGGTATTCAAGCGGCGCGGGATGCCGCTGCAAGTCACGGCTGAATACGGCAACTGGCGCAAAGTTCAGGACCGCGACGGCGCCGGTGGGTGGGTTCACTATGCTTTGTTGTCTGGTGTGCGCACGGTGCTGATCGAATCCGACATGCTGCCTGTATATGTGCGCCCCGATCCGAATTCGCCTGTGAACGCACATTTCGAGACTGGCGTCGTGGCCCGCCTTGGCACGTGCTCGCTGGATTGGTGCCGGATCACGGCCGGTGGCTATCGGGGCTGGACGCTGAAATCGAATCTCTGGGGCGTCGATCCAGCCGAAATCCGCGAATAAAGCACCTGCCGCTTGTTGCACAGGTCACGAAGCACAAGCGGTTTGAATTCCCCACTCGTTTGCGATGTAACTAGGGCAAACGGAGGACCCCATGCGCGCAGTGACCTATTCCGCTTTCGGAGACGCAGCCGAAGTTCTGAATCTGAAAGACCTTCCTCCGATACCTCCCGGACCGGGTGAGGTCACCGTTGAGTTGGCGTTTTCGGGCGTCAACCCATCGGACATCAAGGCCCGGTCTGGGACCCGGCCAGGCGTGACGGAACCTCCTTTTCCGCTGATCATCCCACACAGTGACGGATCCGGTGTGATCACTGCCGTCGGGGATGGCGTACCCACATCCCGGATCGGTCAGCGCGTGTGGGTCTGGAATGGACAATGGAAGCGCGCATTCGGAACAGCTGCAAGTCACATCACCTTACCCAGCGACCAGGCTGTTGATCTGCCGGACGCGGTGTCGCTTGAGACCGGAGCGATTCTGGGCATCCCCGGACTGACCGCCTGCCACGCCGTGTTTTCGGGTGGGCTATCCAAAAACCAAACAATCCTGATTCATGGCGGGGCTGGCACGGTTGGGTATCTTGCCGTTCAACTGGCAAAATGGGCAGGCGCGCGCGTTATCACAACGGCAAGCCCACGCAACTTTGACAGAGTACACGCAGCAGGCGCGGATGTCGTACTCGATTATGCCAGCCCAGATCTTACGGAACTGATTCTGGACGCAAACGGCGGACAAGCGATCCATCGTATCGTCGATGTCGAATTCGGATCAAACATCGAAACAAACGCCACTGTTGTCGCCGAGAACGGCCGCATAAATGCATATGGATCCGCCCAAAACATGGCACCGGTTTTTCCGTTTGGAGCGATGATGTTCAAAGCTGTAACGCTTGAGACGATCCTGATCTATCTGCTGCCTGCTAACTTGCGCGCTGCCGCTGTTGAAACCCTTCATCGTGCGTTGGTCAAAGGAGCGCTGACCTGCCCGGTCCAGAACGTCTTTACACTGGAGGACTGCGCTGCTGCTCATGACGTGGTTCAGGGTGGAAATCGCGTCGGGGCCGTCTTGATCAGCACCAAATGAGTGCTCGAAATTATTTTCTGGCGCTCACATTTTTTTGCCAAATAGCTCTTGAACACCGCCAACAACAATCGTAGATAGCCGCTCACCGTTGGGGTGTAGCCAAGTGGTAAGGCAGCGGTTTTTGGTACCGTGTATCGTAGGTTCGAATCCTACCACCCCAGCCAACTCATCAGAATGCGAATTACCCATAAGCGTGCAAATTTCACTCGGTTCGTACAAATCGATGTCAATAAGTTTGTCTACTCACACTGTGTCGAAGATTTATCACCATCTGTGCATTTCTACTGAAAGCGCAGAACACTAGTTTTCCTCAGAAAATTGCTGCTGATTTTTTGTATCGAACCTCGGGTGGTTGATGCAAAGGCCGCGTCTAGGGTTCGCTCCAGATTTGTTGGTTCCGTTCCCAGATCTTCTCGCCAATCAGGCAGTTAGCGGCCTGAGGGCGAAAGTGACTGATGAAAACCCTGGATCAGCTTCCACACCACCGAGACCGGTTATTCGCAAGACTTCGGGGGCTCCGCACGATGGCGCAGCAATCGAACAGGAAAAACGTGCACCTAGAAACGACGAGAACCGCCCAATTGGCCGACCCAAGAAAAGGGGAAAATTCACATGAGTTTTATCAATCCAGAGAGCTTCAAAATCGGAAACCAACTAAGGAGAGCTCACTTTACTTTCTCTCGTGCAAAGCCATTGAAGGCCGCATTCAGCAGATGCCTCGAAGACCAATTCCGTAGCCAATTGATCGAAGGTGTCGAGGCCCGCGGCATCGTAGTTACAGGAAACTCTCGAGTTGGGAAATCCCGAGAACTGAAGAAGCTCATCAACGATTTCAATGCAAGCGAGACACAAATGCCTGACGGCAGACCGGCAAAAGTCGTCAGTTGCGTTCTCTCAGGCCGAGTGAGCTTCAAAGATCTTGGCGTCAGGACTCTTTCGGCCCTTGGATATGAGCCACGAAGAACCCGTACCCAAGAGTACATCTGGCAACGTGTGCTGGATCAAGCTCAGGGCCAAGGTGTCGTTGGCATTCACTATGATGAATGCCAACACGTTTTTGAAAAGGATGCGAAGTCGAACAGAATTTTTCTGGACAGCTTCAAGTCAATGATGAAAGAGCCACGTTGGCCTTTGATGTTGATCCTTTCAGGGGTGTCTTTGCCCCGTAAAATTGGGCCACTACTTTGGTCGAGAGGGGGGAACAAGGG
>NZ_WQGD01000028.1:0-25377 GCF_013034475.1 Ruegeria sp. HKCCA6837 | reverse complement strand
TGAGTCCGGTGGGAAACTCGCTGTTCCTATGCCGAGTTTCGTCGTCACCGCAATAGAACCAGTGTAGGGAAGCGGGTCGGCTTCGGGCTCGGTGCGGTCATTCGCTCGATTCAGTTGACCGTCTGCATTGCGGGACAAACCCGATCTCCAACTTTGCGTAGGGAATTTCCGCTTCTATTATTTTACCTTGAAGCTAGGCGATTTAGCCAACCGCCATTCAACTATAGACTGAGCTACTAGACCGCACAAGCTCCACACTGTTAACTCCGATATTACCCATGTGGAGAGTTATTCGCTCTGCGAGCCTTTGTTTGCACAACTCCGCTACGGCCGCTGGCAAGCCTTGCAACTCCTCTTTCCTCGCAACGACTGTCAACGTGCGCGACAAACCCGAAACAGGCAATTCTTGCAATCGCAAAGCCATGTTTTCAACGAGACCATCGATCAACAGCGTCGGGGTCAAAAGGCTAAAACCCTGTCCTGTCGAAACGCAGGAAGTCACCATGCTGGAGCGATCTGCCTGTATGACTTTGTCAGGCTCGAAGCGCAGTCGTCGCAGGTGCTGGGCAATCTGGCGTCCTGCATTGGTCGTATCCCCGAAACGTACAAGAGGCAGCCGCGTCTGGATTGCCTCCAGGCTTTCAGTTGGTCCGTTGTATGCTTCAGGAAGAACCAAGAGGTATTTTTCGGTCAAAATGTGATGCCGTTCTAGCCCGTCCATGTCCAAAAAAGGGTTTGATGTAATTGCCAGGTCCGCCTGCTTGGTGCGCAAGAGATGCTCATGGTTACCGCTTTGCCCGGCGTGCAATGTGATGTCTTCGACGTTGAACATCTTTTGCGCAAGATCGATCAATGGCGGTGTAAGGGTTGTTGCAACGGAGGCTTGAATGCCCACCCTTAGCAGCGTCAGGGACTGGCCACCGACATGGCGCAACTCGGTTTCCATATCCGACAAAGCATCAAGTATCTTTTGCGCTTTGCCGTGCAGCCTTGCACCAGCGTATGTCAGTTTTGCGGGTCGCGTGCTGCGGTCCAGTAGCGTCGTGCCGAACGCCTTTTCCAACGCTGAAATGTGCTGAGATGCGGCGGGTTGTGACAGACTCAGCAGGCTCGCTCCAGCCCGCATTTGACCTGTTTCTGCTACCGCAAGGAACACCTCAAGCGAGCGCATAAGACTGGGTGACATTTTATAGCGATCAAGCACGGCTCATCCTTAGTATAAGAATTTCTAATACTTTTTAGATTTTCTTGGGTTTGGTCAATCGCTGCGGCATCGTTATTACATGTCTCGCATACGCACCTCTCGCCGCAGAAAAACGGCCAAGCAACGCTCACCGAACGACGCGCGTGCGCCATTCATTTTGCGCAAGCTTTCAACCTTCGGTGTCCTCAGCGACGCCGGGCTTGAGCAGATTGAGGCAAATGCCGACACCATCCTTTCTGAGACGGGTATGGAATTTCAAGACGATCCTGAGATCCTCCTGATTTTTGCGGATGCAGGGTGCGATGTAGACGGCACACGGGTACGGTTCGCGCCCGGCTTTTGCCGCCGGACCATCATGGCAACCGCGCCAAGCCAGTTCATACAGCATGCCCGCAACCCAAAAAACACTGTCCAGCTTGGCGGCGATGCGACGGTTTTGTGCCCGTCCTGGGGTCCGCCTTTTGTGCATGATCTGGATCGCGGCCGGCGTTATGCGAGCCATGAAGACTTCAACAATCTGGTAAAGCTACACCACACGCTGCCATGGCTGCATCATTCGGGCGGTGTGGTTTGTGAACCTGTTGATCTGCCCGCCAACAAGCGCCATCTGGATATGCTCTACGCTCATATCCGCCACTCTGACCGCGCGTTTATGGGGGCCTTTATCGGCGCTGAACGGGCGGGTCATGCAATTGACATGGCGCGCATTGTTTTTGGCGACATCTCAGAGAAGCCCGCGTTATACTGCGTGTCTAACACCAATGCGCCTTTGGTGATGGACAGCCATATGTCTGGCGCGTTGAAAACCTATGCCCGCGCGGGCCAGCCCGTCGCCTGCACGCCTTGGGTGCTTACTGGGGCGATGTCACCCGCGACCGTGGCCGGCACGCTTGCGCAAGTGCTGGCCGAGTCCATGGCGACAATGACGTTAACCCAACTGGTGAATCCCGGCGCGCCTTGTCTGATGGGCAGCTTCGCCTCGACCATGTCGATGAAATCCGGCGCGCCAACTTTTGGCACACCTGAGGCTGGGTTGATGGTTCTCGCCGCGGGGCAACTTGCGCGCAGGCTCGGGGTGCCCCTGCACACTGTTGGCACACTAAGTTCGTCCAAACTGTCCGATGCACAGAGCCAGCAAGAGGCTGCGTGGGGTCTGATGATGTCGATGTTTGCCGGTGCCAACTTGATCAACCATGCGACCGGCTGGCTCGAAGGGGGGTTGGTGACCTCGTTCGAAAAAACCGTGATTGATCATGATCTGTGCGGCAAGATCGGACGCTTTTTTGACGGGATCGATATGAGCGAAAATGCTCAGGCGATGGAGGCTATTGCCACAACCGGGCCGGGGCAACATTTCCTTGGGTCTGAACATACGCAAGCCAACTTCATGACTGCGCTCTTTCGCCCGTGGACACCCGACGATAACTCGTTCGAGCAATGGCACGCGGCAGGTGAACAGGATGCGGCCGTGCGGGCCAACGTCATTTGGAAGGAACGACTAGCAGGGTATGAGGACCCCGGCCTCGACCGAGACATTGATGCAGCTCTCAAGGACTACATCGCCGCCCGCAAAGCCGAAAAACCAGATCAGGAATACTTCTGATGGGCCTGGCTTTCTGCAATCTCACACATCCGCTCGTAGAACGGTACGTGATGCGCAGCTATGTCGATATAGGGTTCTCCGAGCTGGTAAAGCTCTGCTTGGAAGTCGACCGCTTCAGGCGCCTTGATCGCCCCGCTTTGCAGCACTTCGGTATGCCAGCTTTGAACCGAACCCCATCCATCCGGCACAGCATCGTTCCACGTGAACGCATGGTCCAGAAACGTAAGCCCCACATGTGCCCAGTAGCGGCGCAACGTGGTCTGCGGATCATTGCGCAACTGATCTGCAGTGATCACCAACGGGCTATGGCCCAGCTCGGTCAACGCGCTGTAAAGCCTGCATTGCGCCTCATGCCCCAACTCCAACTGCGTAAACTCTGGATCGCGCTTTGCGTAGGAAAGCGCGGCTTCGATGGGATTACGCACCAAAAAGGCGTGGGTCATTTCGCCCGCAAACCCTGCATCGCGGGGCAGTCTGTCGGCGACGTAGTACGCCATGTCCTTGAAGAAAACCGGACGACCCTTCGCGGTCTTGCGGATCATGGCGCGGATTCCATCGTAGGTCTCCGGATGTCCCGGTTCCGGAGTGAAACCCGGGAAAAGCCGATCCTTGGTCGTAAGGTAGTGGTGGTACATGAACGGTTCGTGCAGGACCGACAGATCACCACGCTCGCGCATGATCCGTTCAAACGCCGTCGAGACCGAGCGTGGGTGGCACCACAAAGCATGTATAGTCATGTGGTTAGCCTAGTGGTGCTGAAAAGCTTGCGTCAACAGGGGTTTGCATGAGCCGCATTTTGATCATTGGCGGCGGCGCAATCGGCCTTAGCGTAGCCTATCATCTTGGGAAACGCGGCGCAGATGACGTCACGTTGCTGGAGCGCAACCAGTTGACGTCGGGCACCTCCTGGCATGCGGCGGGGATTGTTGGCCCCTTGCGCGCGACGCCCAATATGACGGTACTTGCCTCTGCCGCGCTTGAGGTCTTTCCGGCGCTGGAGCAAGAGACAGGCATGTCCACCGGATATCGACGCACCGGGGGTTATTGGCTGGCGCGCGAACCGGCGCGCATGGACGAATTTCACCGGATTGCTGACCTCGGCGCGACGCAAGGGTTAACGCCAGCGGTGATCGCTGCGCGCGATGTTCCACTGCCCGCGCTCGATCTTTCAAAACATGTCGGCGCATTGCATGTGCTGGAGGACGCCAATGTGAACCCGGTCGACCTATGTATGGCCTATGCTCGTGCCGCCAAGACCCTCGGTGTAACGATACGTGAAGGCGTCGAGGTCGAAAGACTGATCACCGAAAACAGGAAAGCAAAGGGCGTGGCACTTGCTGACGGCACCACTTTGGAAGCGGACCAGGTGGTCATCGCGACAGGAGCCTGGTCGCGAGAGCTGGCTGCGACTGCCGGGGTCGCGCTACCGCTCCAGGCGGTTGAGCATATGTACGTTGTGACCGAACCCTTCCCTGATCTGCCAGACCCTTTCCCAGTGATCCGCGATCTGGATCGAGGCATCTATATCAAGGGCGATGCCGGAAAATTGGTGATTGGCGGATTTGAACCCAATGCCAAATGCTGGAACCCATACGGGCCAGAAGGCAACCGACCTTTCCTTGAGATGGCAGAAGACTGGGATCAGTTTGCCCCCTTCATGGAGGCGGCTTTGGAGCTTTGCCCCGCGTTGGAGCACTTAGGCGTGCAGCATTTCATGAACGGCCCCGAGAGCTTTACCGCCGACACACGCCCACTTGTCGGGGAAACTGACGTTGATCGTCTGTTTGTCGGCGCAGGCATGAACTCGGTGGGCGTTATGTCCTCGGCCGGGATCGGACGCGCCTTGGCCGATCGGATGTTCGATGGCCAACCGCCGATGAACATGTGGGAGGTGGATGTCGCCCGGGTCGACCCACTTACGGCAACGCCCGCGCATTTGGAAGCACGGATGGAAGAGGCCGTCGCGGACCTCTTCAACCTGCATTGGCCTTACAAACAGCCCAAGGCTGGGCGCGGGATGCGCAAGTCCGCACTGCATGATCGATGGGCTGCCCTTGGGGCGCAGTTTGGACAAACCGCCGGGTGGGAGAGAGGGCTTTGGTATGGCGAGGCGCAGGCGTATTCTATTGGCGCTCAAGGATGGTGGCCGATTACCCAAAACGAAGCCTCGTCTATGGCCATGGGCACGGCCCTGATCGACCTCAGCCCCTTTACCAAGATAGACGTCACCGGGCCGCGTGTTCTTGACGCGCTGAACCAGCTTTGTACCGCGCAGATGGACGTCGCTATCGGTAAAGCAGTTTACACCCAAATCCTGAACGACCGTGGCGGGATCGAGATGGATATCACCGTCTCTCGTCTCGCCGACAGTCGTTTCCATATCACATCGGGTGCCGCGACCCGTGCTCGTGACTTTGCGTTCCTGCGACGCAATCTGGCCGATGGCGTGACGCTGACGGATGTGACCGAGGAGTTTTGCACACTTGGTGTCATGGGCGCAGGCAGTGGCCCGGTGCTGCAGAAACTGGATGCCGGGGTCGCATGGGCAACTGCGCCGATGGGTCAGGTGTGCGAATTTAAGGTCGAAGGCCAAAGTGCGCGCGCCACCCGCGTGAGCTTTGTCGGTGAATACGGTTGGGAATTAACCCTTCCCAATGCTGTCGCAGTGCGCGTTTTCGACGCGCTCATCGCTGCGGGCGCTGCGCCGCTTGGGCACTATGCGCTTAATGGCTGCCGGATCGAAAAGGGTTTCAAACACTGGGGCCATGACATTGACCCGACCGTCACACCTTTGGAAGCGGGGCTTGGCTTTACCATCGACTGGAATAAGGACTTCACCGGCAAGGCAGCTTTGCAGGAGCAAAAGGAACAGGGCGTCCGCAAACGTCTTGTCCTGATGCAAATCGAAGGTTCGGCGTTGATGCTGCACGATGAACCCATCTTTGAGGAGGGTCGACATGTCGGGTTCACAACCTCCGGCGCGCGTGGACCGCGCACCGGGCTGAACCTTTGCTTTGCTCTTGTGTCCACCGACCCAAGTGAGGCGAAAGCTCAAACTTGCGCACGTAGTTTCACGGTGAAGGTCGCTGGCAAAGACTATGCTGCCACCCCGTTGCAGCGCCCGCCCTTTGACCCGAAAAATGAAAGGATGCGTGGACAATGAGCACCGTGACCAATGCACAGGTTGTCATCATCGGCGGCGGCGCGATGGGCGTCTCGCTGATGTATCATCTGGTCAAAGTGGGTTGGACGGATGTGCTGCTGGTGGAGAAGAACGACCTCACTCATGGCTCAACCTGGCATGCAGCGGGACTGTGTACCCATTTCGCGCACAATCCGACGATTCAGGAACTGCGTGCCACGTCCGTGCGACTCTATCGGGATATTCTGCCACAGGAGACGGGCCGTGACTGCGGGTTTCACACCTCTGGCGCCATGCGGATCACGCGCAACCCGGACCGGATGGACGAGTTTCGCCATGTCGCAGGCCTGTCGGATTTCACGGGCTATCCGCTGGAAGTCCTGACACCCGAACGCATCGCCGAGTTGCATCCGCTGGCAAGACTCGACGGTCTGTTGGGCGGAATCTATGAACCCGATGATGGCCACGTCGATCCCACGCTTGCCACCAACGCCATGGCCGAGGTGGCGCGCCGGGGCGGCGCGCAGATCTGGCGCAACTGCCCAGTAACCGCGATCCGGCGCGATGGCGACCATTGGTTGATCGACACGCCCAAAGGCACGGTTGAGGCGGTACATGTAGTCAACGCGGCTGGCACTTGGGGATGGGAAATCGGCCAAATGATGGGGCTGAACATCCCCTCTGTCCCGGTGCTACACCAATATCTGGTAACCGATACTGTACAGGTCGTGGAAGACCGGATTACTCAGGGGCTGCCTGAACTGCCGATCATCCGCGACCCCGAAGAAAGCTGGTATGTCCGGCAAGAACGCGATGGGCTGATCCTTGGACCTTACGAAAAAGAGGCACAGGTCTGGTCCGTGGATGGCGTCCCGCCCGAATTTGGTGCGGACTTGATGCCGCCTGACCTAGACCGGGTCGAACATATCATCGAGGCGGCCATGGCACGCATTCCCGCGCTGGAAACCGGGGGCATCAAATCGGTCATCAACGGCCCCATCACCTTTACCCCCGACGCCAACCCGCTGATTGGTCCGGCGCATGGATTGCAAAACGCGTGGTTGCTGACCGGCTCGTCCATGGGTGTGATGGAGGGCGGCGGTGCAGGCTTGTTCCTCGCGCATTGGATGACCCATGGTGCGCCGCCTATGGATGCGCTGGCCGTGGATAGTCGCCGCTTCGGGTCCTGGGCAGATCGCGACTATCGCGTGGCAAAAGCCATTGAGTGTTTCGGCTTACAATTTGGTGTCCACTATCCCCACGAGGAACGACACGCAGGTCGTGGCCTGCGTCTGTCTCCATTGCATGAGCTGATGGTCGAGCGGGGCGCGGTCATGGGAGCAACCCATGGCTGGGAACGGCCAAACTGGTTCACCGATACACCCGGCGCAGAGGCGGTTGAAACCTTCCGCCGCGCCAATTGGTTCGATGTAGTGGCCGCCGAGGTCGATGCCGCCACTAACCGCGTTGCGATGGCCGATCTTTCGGTGTTCTCGAAATTCGATGTCACCGGGCCGGATGTGGCGGCGTTCCTGGAGGCGCTCGGATCCAACCGCGCGCCAGAACCGGGGCGCATCGGCCTGACCCATGTGCTAACTCCAGCAGGTGGGGTATTGTCGGAGTTCACCGTCACCAGGTTGGCCCAGGATCATGCCTACCTGACCTGCGCGGCTGCGGCAGAGGAAATCGACTTGGATCAGTTGACCAAGTCAGCGGCGGCGTTCGAGGTCACCGTTACCAACCGCTGCGAAGATCTGGCCGTGATCGGCGTCATGGGCCCGAAATCACCCCATGTGTTGCCCGAACTCACCGGCATGCCGTGGCTCACCGCGCAGGCAACCGAGATCGCTGGCATCCCCGTGCGAGCCCTGCGCGTGTCCTACCTTGGGGAATGCGGGTGGGAGCTGCATGTTAAGCGCGATCAGGCCGTTGCGCTTTTCACTAAACTGGAAGAGACCGCCCAACCCCTTGGCCTTGGCTTTTATGGCGCCTATGCCTCCAACTCGATGCGGCTGGAAAAGGGCTATCGCGCTTGGGGAAGCGACCTGACAACGGAACGCAGCCCGCTAGAGGCCGGCCTTACACCCTTTGTCCGCAAAGACTTGCGCAACACCCTGCGTCAAGAATGGGCCATGGTTCTGTTGGCGATTGAGGCAGGCGAAGTCGATCCGTTCTATGCCCACACGCTTTGGCATCGGGAGCACCCGGTTGGGATCATCACCTCCGGTGCTTATGGCCATCGCACCGGCAAGGTGCTCGCACTGGCGTACCTGCGCGACCCAACCGCACGCGAAAACCTGACCGTTTCCATCCTAGGGCAGCACAGGCAGGCAACCATTCTGCCGCGCCCTCCATATGACCCTGACAATACCCGCTTGAAAGCTTGAGCCGCCAAATGATCGAACATCCCCTGCATACCGATTGGAACTTTGACAGCACCGCCGCGCGGCGTGATCAGTTCTATGCGGCCTCACTGACCCGTTTCACACCGTTCCGGGAACCAATCGTGTTTCAGAAGGGGCAAGGTCAGTATCTGTGGGATACGGACGGGCGGAAATACACGGACCTTCTGGGAATGAACGTCTGCATCTCTGTCGGCCATTCGCATCCCCGGGTCGTCGCGGCAGCGATGGAACAGGCGCAAGAACTCACCCATTGTACGACCATGTTCTATCACCCGACGCCTGCGCATTTGGCAGAGGAACTCGCAGCCACAATGCCAAAAGGTCATGACTGGGTGGTGCATCTTACCAATTCGGGGTCTGAGGCCATCGACTTGGCCATGACAATGGCGCGGACCTTCACCGGCAATCTTGATTTGCTCGCTTTGAGGACCGCCTATCATGGACCGACCGCTGCAGCGCAATCAGTCACGGGTATTTCTGGGTGGCGGCACCCGGGCATGCCCGGCAATGTGGCCTTAGTCGCTGATCCGAACCAGTATCGCGGCATTTTTGGCCCCGGCACTGCGCCATATCTTGATGAGATCACCCACACGATCAATGCCGCTACATCCGGCCAGGTGGCCGGGATTTTGGTCGAGAGTGTGCAAGGTTATGGCGGTATCCACCAAATGCCGCCGGGATACATGTCGGGGGCGGCGGAACGAGTACGCGCAGCAGGTGGGCTCTATATCGCGGATGAGGTTCAATCCGGTTTCGGCCGCACTGGCGATCACTTCTGGGGGTTTGAGGCGGACGGCGTAGTTCCCGATGTAATTGTTATGGCTAAAGGTTTGGGCAATGGCTTTCCTATCGGCGCCGTTGTGGCCAAGAAACATATCGCAGAGCCAATGGCCGAGAAGTTCATGTTCCACACCTATGGAGCGAACCCGACCTCTGCTGCCGCCGCGCGTGCCGTCCTTGCGGTAATGCGCGATGAGGGTTTGCAAGAGAACGCAAAGACCGTTGGTGCAAAGCTGTTGGAGCGCCTGAACGATCTGAAAGCCAAGCATAAGGCCATCGGAGATGTTCGAGGCCACGGTCTGATGCTGGCACTGGAATTCGTGATCGACCGCGACAGCAAAACGCCTGACAAGACGATGGCGTCCGAGGTCTTCGAGGCTTGCCGCGCACAAGGAATTATCTTATCGAAATCCGGTCCGTTCCAGCAATGCCTACGCATGGTGCCCCCGCTTTGCCTCTCGATGGAGGATGTGGATCAAGTCACAACGAGTCTTGATCAGGCACTAGGCGATGCGGCGATTCAGGTATGAACAGCACCAAAAAGTGTAGTGTTCATGACGCGGCCAGGTAACAGCGTGAACAAGCCAGTTACCACAAGCGCCAAAGCAAATAGGGATATCATAAGCACCTTGTGACGGTTGATGTCTCCCTGACGTGCCGCCTTGATCGCCAGAAAAAGGCTAACAAGTGTAACCGGAATCAACAGGTGGATGGTAGAGTAGCTCCCCAATAACCGTATCTCGTGTATGAAAACTGCGTTAAACGCCGTTCCCGCCATAAATAAGGCCCAAGCATATCCGAACAGCCGATGACGGTGGTTCCCTTTGGGAAGGATCAGTTGCATGGCTCCAAGCAAAAGAGCGGCAATTGCCATAAGCGCGTGAACTGGGATCTGAGGCGCTTCTTCCCGCAAATGTGACCATTCCAACATTCTCAGTCTTTTCGCTTGTAATGCGCCAGGAACATGGCGACGCAATCGTCCATGGTCTCACTCTGTGTCGGGTTCTCGCCAAGGAAGAATTCTGGCCAGAAGTAGAAGTTCTTAACGAGTGCCAGTAGCTGGTTCGTTGCAAAAACCGGATCGGCCTTGCGGATCATGCCTGCGTCCATTGCTCCGCTGATCAAACCAGTCATGGGATAATCGTGAGACTCGGTCACGGTGAAGAACTGCCGGGAACGATCAAGGTCTCGGATTAGCTCTGACAGGACCATTCGATTTAATCCGATGGCGGTCTCTTCGGTTATGACACTAACATAGTGCCACAGCGCATCCTTCAGTTGCTCGGCGAAGTCGCGATCCGGATCGTAGGCGACCGGCTCCATGCTGCGATTTTGTTCCAACATGATCTCTGAGATCGCGTCGAACAGGGCCTCTTTGCTCTCAAAGTGATTGTACAGCGTGCGACTCGATACGTTTGCTTTTTTGGCGATTGACGTGGTGTTCGCCCCCAGAAACCCCTGTTCCTTGAACTCATCGATCGCCGCATCGATGATGTCTTTTCTTTTCTTTTCAGTACGTTTCACGATTTCTGCCTCAAAAAGTAAAAAGGTTAGTTTACAAATGACTCTCATCCTCATAAGTAAACTACATAATTTACTTTTGCAAGGCAAAGCGCCTTCAACCCGAAAGGACCAAGACTATGACAACCCAAACCCAAACTCTTCGCGCAGGTAAAAACCAAGTGACCTTCAAGTCATTCGGAGTGGATTTGGTCGGCGACCTGTACCTCCCCGACGACTTTGATCCGAACAAGAATTATAAAACGCTCGTTGGAGCGAGCCCGTTTCCTCAAGTCAGGGGTCAAATCCCTGCGACATACGGCCCTGAGATGGCAGCCCGAGGATTTATCTATCTGGGCTTTGATTACCTGGGCATGGGCGACAGCCCGGCCCTGCCGGGTGAGTACAAGAAAAGCCGCTATATGTTCCGGCTGATCGAAAACACATGGGACGCGGTGTCCTACCTTGGGACGCTGCCCTTCGTTGAGGAAATCTATGGCCTCGGCGTTTGCCAAGGCGGTTCGATCATTGCTTCCGCTGCTGTCACCGACCATCGGATCAAGAAGATCGTCACAGTGTCCGGCATGATGGCAGCCGATGCCTTCCAATGGGGAGATCGGGACATAGCCGACCAGACAATCGCGGCGGCCAATGCGTCAAAGCAGAAGATGTATGAGACGGGAGAGGCAGACTACACTTGGCCGATTGTCCTGAACGACACCATGACACGGGAAGAGTTCAACGCATTGGGCATTCCAATGTCAGACGATACCTACAACTACTACGGCAAGGATGGCGTTGCGGGCCATGGCAAGGTCGAGAACTTCACCGCCGAGCACATTGGCGATCAGCCCATGCAGTCCCTGATCTCCATTGCAGAGCACTATGCAGACAAAATCACCCAACCGACGATGGTAATCTATGGAACAAGCGCTGCGACCGCAATCTGTTCAACGAATTTCATTGATCGGCTGAAAAACAACTCAGACGTCCGGGCTTTCGATGAATTCAGCCACGTGGACTTCTACTGGAAACCGGAAGCGGTGAAAGCGTCATGTGACGCTGCCGCTGAATTCTTCAAGCAATGATCCTTATGGGCAGAGGCCAAAGGCTGGCCTCTGCCGTCTGCTGCCGATAAGCGGACTTTGCTCTTCGGCGCAATATTTGGGAGGTATGGGCTCGATGCGGACATTCATCGAAATCTGCTCAAATTCTGCTTCGCGGACACTGCTGCCGTTTGAATTTATTCAAAGCGAGTTCAGCGCGGATTGCTTACTGAGTCTTGCCTGTGCGACGTCGCAAAAAACGTCCGCACCTTCGATCAGTGGCCTTCGCAAGGGCATTCATCCATCTTCCACAATAGAACAGCCTTACAAGGACGGCAGGAACAAAGCCAGGTTTGGGAAAACGATCAATAGAACGACCAGCAGGATTGAGCAGAAAATAAATGGGAATGCCGACGTGTAGATTTCGCGCATCGTTGTGCCGGGCGGTGCGACACCTTTCATCACAAACAGCAGCAACCCAAATGGTGGTGTGGTGAAGCTGATCTCGAGCGAGAGCAACATGATCAGACCGAACCAGATCGGATCAAACCCGAGTGTCTGCGCCAGTGGAAAGAAGATTGGCACGGTCAGCAACATGATCGAAATCTGCTCCATGAACATGCCAAGTAACAACAAAACAGCGAACATCACCGTCAGCATGGCCAATGGAGCAAGTTCAAACGCGATGGCCCAGTTCACCAGTCCCCGCGATGCTCCGGAAAATGCCAAAAGCTGGCTGAACGTGGCCGAGCCGAAGACGATCAAATAGGCCATCAGCGTAACCTTAAGAGCACCGATGACCGACTTTTTGATCGCCTCCCACGAAAGGCAGCGAAAAATCGCGGCCAGGATCAATACGCCCAATGCGCCAAACGCTGCTGCCTCGGATGGGGTGACAAAGCCACGGATCATCAAGACAATAATCACGACCATGACACCAACCATCGGCACGACCTCAGTCATGAGCAGTTTCAGGCGGTACGCCAATGACATAGGCTCGACGTCGTACGCAGGAGCCGCCTCGGGATCCAACCGAGTTTGGAGCCAGATCGCGCCGATGTAGAACAAGGCGAGTATCAGACCGGGAATGACTCCGGCTATCAACAAGGCTGCGACGTCTATCTGCGCGAGCGTGGCCAATAGAACGGCAAGCGCCGAGGGCGGGATGATGATCGCTAAGCCACCGGTTCCCAAAATTGGTCCAATGCTCATGTATGATTTGTACCCGCGGCGGTTCATTTCGGGTACCATGAGCGATCCCAAAAGCGCGGTTGAGCCCATCGATGACCCCGACAACGTTGAAAACGCGGTACCGCCAAGAACCGTTACATAACTCAGCCGTCCCGGCAGTCGGCCAAGCAGCTTTTCTATCGCGCTGAACATACGTCCACCCAACCCGGTGTGGAAGAATATCTCACCCATCAACAAGAACAGCGGGATTGGCATCAACGCGTATTTGGTCAATGCACCCAGCCCATTGTTGAGGAGTTGCGTGACGCCGCGCTCCCCCCCCATAAAGACACAGGCGCCCAGAATGTTGGCGGCAAGAAAAGCCAGTGCCACAGGCATTCCGATGGCCATCAGGAACACTATCGACCCAAGCAGCAGGGCAAGCGCTTCGTACCACTCCATTACTCGTGTATCCCTGCTTCTCCGCTGTGCATCAGCTCGGGCCCGAAGACAAAGCGCGAAAATTCTATCGCCATCATTCCAAACGATAGTGGAAAGGCGATAGTCAGCATCCATCGGGGGAAATAGTAAGCGCGAGTGTCGTAGTCCCCGCGCTCGATATTCGTTAGGACCAGATCAGCCCCTTGCCAGCCGAGGATCAGGCAGACCAGCACGCAAGCGGCTGCCACCGTACGGCTGACAATCCGGCGCAAACCAACAGGCAGCGCGGCCGTCACCAGTTCGATGTGGACATGGCCCTTTTCCCGTACCAGCCAAGGCGCGCCCAGCATGGTCATGTACAAAAGCCCGTATTCTGCAGAAGTAAACAGCCACGCAAAGGGTTGCAGCCCGGCATTGCGCATCAGAACTGACGTGATGACGGATAGCATCAGCCAAACCAGCAATAGACCAGCGATAATGGCCATGCCAAACAGGACTGCGTCATAGATCCTTTTCATCATCCCGCCTGCTCTGCCCCTGGTAGTGAAAGGCCCGTCCGTCTGGAACGGGCCTGTCGGTGGTCTTAGTTCGCAGCGTCGAGATCGTAGAACAGCTCGATCAGGCGATCATAGTTATCGGTGCCGCCGGGCTGCTCGGCCATCAGGCCCTTCATACGCTCCCATGTCTTTTCGCGGGCCGCGGCAAGGTAGTTTGCCTTTGCCTCCCCTTCCAGCGTGACAACCGTCATGCCTGCAGCGTCCAGGGCCGCAAAGTCTTCGTCGCGTTTGCTGCGCAGGGCTTCAACACTGTCCTTTTCGTGTTGGATCGCAACGTCTTGCAGGATCGTGCGCGCCTCGTCAGACAGCGAGTTCCAGCGGTCGAGATTCACGATGACGCCGAGATCAGTCGAGAAGAAGCACGGTTCGATGCGATAGTTCAGGAATTCGTTCCACTTCAGGTCGATCAAGCCGATCTGGGTCCAGCCTGTCGCATCAACGACGCCACGCTGCAGGGCCGAGTAGACCTCGCCCGTGGGCAGGTCGATTACTTGCGCACCAAGGTAATTGGTGAAGAAAGCGTTGTAGACGTTGTTGCCGCGCAGCTTCAACCCTTCGACTTCAAGATTGCCGTCAGCATCGAAACTGGGCTCGTTACGGGTCCAAAGGTTGTAGCAGACGCCGCTGTCGAACCAGCCGAGGTATTTCAGGCCCATTTTGTCCTGATGGATCTGGTCGATCAGTTCCGTTCCGCCATTTTCGCGGGTTTCGATCGCGGTCAGGTTCGACGCGACCATCGCATCTTTCTCGGGCAGGGCGCCACCGTAGAACGAGCCCGGCGTGTAAACCATGTCAACGATCCCGTCGCGCACCGCATCGGGCTGTTGGAACATGCCAATTGCTTCCGGCCCGCCCCGTACGTCGATCTGAATGACCCCTTTGCCCGCTTCGTTTACCTTGTCGACAAAGTCCAGAAAGCTTTGGGTATAGATCAGCGTTTCGGGAAAGGCGTGAACCGCCGAGATCGTTTCTTCGGCTTTGGCCGTTCCGGCGACGATCACGGCCCCTGCCAAAAGGCCAGCCAATGCGTTCATCTTCATAGTTATTCCTCCAAGTGTTTCAGGGGCATTTTCCTGGTTTCCCCTAATTTCAGGTCTCTTGACCCGTATTGCGTCGTCTTTGCGCGACTTGTCCTAATCCGGTTTGTTCGGCCAGGCCCAAGGGGCGGTCTTGTTGCGGTTATCCCTATGAGCATTGATCGCCTGCGTATGTTGCTGGGTCAGATCGATGTCGTCCCAGCCGTTGATCAGCTTCACACGCCATCCTTCGTCCAGCTCAAAGGTCGCTGTTATGTCTCCGAGGGTCAGGCGGTTCTCGGTCAGATCAATCGACGCAAGGTATGGGGCATCTTTCAGCGCCTGCTGCAGTTGCGCCACCTTCTCAGCGTCGACACGAGCAGGCAGCAGGCCGTTGTTGATGGCGTTGTTGGCGAAGATGTCGCCGAAACTGGGTGCGATGACCGCGCGAATGCCTGCGTCGACCAGCGCATAAACTGCTGCCTCGCGCGACGAGCCGCTGCCAAAGTTATGCCCGGCGACCAGAATGCTGATCCCCTCGTGGCGGTTCAGCGGAAAATCCGCAGAAAGCT
The DNA here is from genome assembly GCF_013034475.1 of Ruegeria sp. HKCCA6837. Taxonomy (NCBI): domain Bacteria; kingdom Pseudomonadati; phylum Pseudomonadota; class Alphaproteobacteria; order Rhodobacterales; family Roseobacteraceae; genus Ruegeria; species Ruegeria sp. HKCCA6837. The sequence continues at coordinate 9,941 of NZ_WQGD01000028.1, read as the reverse complement.
GTTCATTGTCGTCGCGCCGCATGTCGTGCAGCAGATAGCGGCCATACCCCTCACTGCGCGGGACTGACATGAAACGCGCCGGGATCAGCTGGTCCGTGTCGATGTTATCGAACGCCAGTGCCAGGGCCTGCCCCTGTTGAGTGCTCCACCCCGCCATCACGCCGCCCTGCCCTGCAAAAGCGGCCTTACATCCGTAATTGTACCCGTTACGGCCGCTGCGGCGACCATCGCCGGGGACATCAAATGCGTTCGCGCGCCGCGCCCCTGACGTCCGCGGAAATTGCGGTTGGTTGAGGATGCGCAGCGCTTGCCCTCGGCCACAACGTCGCCATTCATGCCAACGCACATAGAGCAACCTGACGCGGCCCACTCCAACCCGGCATCTTGGAATATCCTGTCCAACCCTTCGGCTTCGGCCTGCGCCTTTACCCGCGCTGAACCGGGCGCGACAAGCCCCGGCACACGCGCCTGGCGCCCAGACAACACCAAAGCGGCCTCGCGAAGATCTTCAATCCGCCCATTCGTGCAGGAGCCGATAAACACCTGATCCACCGTGATACCGTCCAAAGGCTGCCCCGGCCTCAACGCCATGTACTCCAAAGCTTCTTGTGCTGAATTTGACTTTGCAGGATCAGTGGCGTCTGGACTGGGGATGTTGGCTGTTATGGGCAGGGCCTGTTCCGGGCTGGTGCCCCACGTCACGGTTGGTGCGATGTCAGCTGCGCTCAGCTTAACCTCGCGTTCGAAAACGGCCCCCTCGTCCGTGATCAGGCCGCGCCACGCCTGTTGCGCTCTTTGCAGATCTGCGCCCGAAGGCGCGTGTTCGCGTCCTTCAAGATAGGCAAACGTGACCTCATCCGGCGCAACCATGCCAAACCGCGCCCCGCCTTCGATTGAGAGGTTGCACAGTGTCATGCGCCCCTCCATCGACAGATCCCGAATTGTCTGTCCTGCATACTCAATCGCGTGGCCCTGCGCACCGCCGCTGCCCAATTGCGCTATCCAGTTCAGGGCGATGTCCTTGGCAGTGACGCCGAATCCCAAGCGACCTTCGACGCTTATTCGCATGGCCTTGGGTTTTCGCTGCCAGACCGTCTGCGTCGCCAACACATGCGCAACCTCTGTAGCCCCGATCCCGAAAGCCAATGCGCCAAATGCCCCGTGAGTGGATGTGTGGCTGTCCCCGCAATTGATAAGCAGCCCGGGCAATGTCAGACCCAACTCGGGCCCGATTACGTGAACGATGCCTTGCGACGGGTCGCTGAGATCGAAAAGTCTGATGTTGTGGTCCGACGCGTTGTTCCGCAAGGTTTCGATCATCCGGGCGATCTTTGGATCGGCAATCCGGTCTCGGTTTCTCGTGGGCGCGTAATGATCTGCAACCGCAAAGGTGAGAGCAGGTTCAGCCACGGATAAGCCGCGCTCTGCCAGCTTGGCAAAGGCATGATGCGACCCTTCATGCACTAAGTGGCGGTCAACCCAAAGCAGCGACACACCATCCTCGCGCCTCAGAACCTCGTGCGAGGCCCAGAGTTTGTCGAGCATGGTGCGCGGTGCGCTCATTTCCCGGTCTCCTCGCTGCGTCCGATCGCGGGCTCCCAATGCCGCGATGAACCGGTTCCCACACGCGCCAAAGGCATCTCGAGCCGAAACATGTCAGAACGATAGAGGCCAGAAAGATACTCGACCCCATTTCCTTCGACATCGCGAACGATGCGTTTAAGCGATAGCAGAGCTGAGCCGACAGCAACGCCCAATGCCTCAGCCACGTCGGGCCCCGCCAACGTTGCGGAAACGGTCTGATGCGCCTGCTCAATCTGCACGCCACTGCGTTCCAGAAGTTTGAACAGCGGTGTCGTGGCGAGGTCGCTTTCCGAGTAGTTCTGCGCAATCACAGCCGGCACATAGGTCGTCAGGTGCGAAAACGGGACGTCATCAGTCAGACGCACCCGCGTTGCGATCTGCACCTGATGGTCGCTCGGAAGCCCCATGGCCTTCGCCACCACCTCTGGAGCTTTGCCGTAAGAAAAGGACAATAGCCGCGCGGTTGTGCTCTGCCCCATTTCGACCAGCTGCGGCATGAGCGTATTGAAATCCATCGCTGCGGGTACACCGAGGGTGGACTGGCCTGAAACCCGGGTACCACTACCCGCCTGACGCTCGATCAGGCCATTGCGTGAAAGCGCGTCCAGCGCCCGTCGTATTGTCACTCGCGATACACTGAATTTCTTGGCCAGCCGCTGCTCACCGGGCAGGGTTTCCCCCGCCGAAAGCTGTCCTTCGGTGATTTGATCGTGCAGATGCAGGTAGACGCGTTGCGCCTTGGTCCCGTCCGGTAGATTGGCCACGTTGATCCTGTTCACCCGTTGATTCCCCCTTCACAGCACCTTCAATCGTAAAACCGGAACTTGGAAAATCAAGGTTTAGTATTATTGCTTCTCGAAAAATAGTCTTACCATTATTTAACAACCTGTATTACAGATAATACAATAATCAGAGGAGCTTTTGCATGCCGATCGTCGAATTGCATGTGATCGAGGGCTATAGCGCGCAAGAAAAACAACGACTTGGCGTGGCGCTGACCAATGCTGTGCGATTCGTAGTGCCTGCTGCGACAGAGCTTGTGACCGTCGTGATCCACGACATTTCAGACCAGAACTACTATCGCGGCGGCAAGAGCAGACATCCTGCTCGGGCCAAACAAGACCCCGAGCACATCGTGCGCGCTTTCCTGGCCGAAACGAGTGATCACGCGTTTGAAAGCGCCCGGAAAAGGCTCAGCTCGGACTTCGTGATGCAGTTTCCCGGAACCGCGCCCATGCGAGATCTTGAGGACCTCAGGAGTTGGGCGGCAAACCGGTATCTCCGTATCGCGAAAACCTACGAGGGGTTCGACGCAATGCAAAGCGATGGCGACGCTGCGATCGTTTACTGCCGGGGAACGTTGTCCGGTGAATGGACCGATGGTTCAGCATTCGAAGGCATTCGCTTCATTGACCGGTTCGAGATTCAGAACGATCTGATCACACGTCAGGATGTCTGGAATGACATTGCAGAAACAAGGGCGCAGGCATGAGCGAGATTGACCCAATTACCCTTTCTGTACTTGCAGGCCGCATGGAACAGATCGCTGACGAAATGGACGCAACCCTATTTCGAGCGGCCTTTAATCCGATCATTGCCGAGGCGCATGACGCCAGCCATGGTCTGTATTCTGCAACAACGGGCGACACTCTTGTTCAGGGTAAGTCCGGGCTGCCGATCTTCGTGGGTGTGATGTCTTTTGCCGTGAAAGCGGTGATTGAAAAGGCCGCGGCTGACGGGGATCTGGAAGACGGCGACATCTATATCTTCAACGATGCACATATCGGCGGAACACATTTGTCTGATATGCGTTTGGTGCGTCCCTATTTCCGTGATGGCAAGTTGTTCTGCTATCTCGCGTCGGTTGGGCACTGGCATGACGTAGGCGGTGCGGTACCGGGAAACTACAATCCCGCTGCGACCGAAGTTTTCCAGGAAGCCTTTGTTCTGCCGCCGGTAAAACTGGCGCGCAAAGGAGAGGTTAGCCAGGACATTATTGACATTCTGCTGCGTAACACCCGCCTACCCCAATCAGCGATGGGGGATTTGAACGGACAACTGGGTGCACTGGATCTTGGGGTCCGTAGGATCGACGAGCTGCTGGACGAATATGATGCCGAAATAGTCTCAGCCGCTCTTGAGGCGCTCAGCGATCGGGCTGAGGTGCTTATGCGATCTGAGTTGCAGGACTTGCCGGACGGTCGGTGGGAGGCCGAAGACTTCCTGGACAATGACGGTATCACAGACGATCCGCTTCGCATCAAACTGGCTCTTGAGATCAAACGCGATCAAATGGTGCTTGATTTCACGGGTTCGTCTCCGCAATGCGCCGGGCCTGTGAACATCGCCCTCCCCACGACCATTGCAACCGCCTATGTGGCTGTTAAACACGTTTTTCCGGCGCTGCCTGCCAACGCCGGCGTGATGCGTCCCATCGAAGTTATCGTGCCCGAAGACAGTCTATTGGCGGCCGAGTTCCCTGCCCCGACAGGTGGATACACAGAAACCATTCTGCGAATGATCGATATTGTATTCTCCGCCTTCGCAAACGCCGCACCGGATCGGGTTGTCGCCAACGCTTATGGGACAATCAATGCGCTCTCTATCGCCGGAAAACGCTCAAACGGACAGCCATGGGTGATGTTCAGCTTTTATGGTGGGGGGCACGGCGGCTCGGTCGAGAGCGACGGGCTGAACCACGGTAACGCTCCGATCTCGACGGCGACGATCCCGCCGATGGAAATTCTTGAAGCCGCCTATCCGATCATGTTCCGCCAGTGGGCTCTGCGCCCCGACAGCGCAGGAACAGGTGCGCATCGCGGGGGGCTTGGGGCTGTCTATGAAATTGAAGTTCTGGAGGAAAACGGCGCTCAGGCGTTTCTGTTCGGCGAACGCGGCAAGTTCGCGCCGAAGGGTATCGCCGACGGTGGCGACGGGGCCATGAATGTCTTCACGTATGAACAAGACGATGGGTGGAAGGCACCGCCACTGGTTTCAAAAATGAGAGGGATCGAATTGAAACAAGGACAAGCGGTTCGCCTTGAAACACCCGGCGGTGGCGGCTATGGCGCTGCGGGCCATCGCGCTCCTGCAGCGATCGCCAAGGATGTGGCTCGGGGTCTTGTGAGTGCAGAACAGGCGGATCAGGTCTACGGCACCACATGGCGGGAGGTTGCGCCATGACCGGACGTATGATCGGCGTGGATGTGGGGGGCACGTTCACGGATGTTTTTGTTCTGAACGAAGCAGACGGGAGCGCAACCGTCGCCAAGGTTCCAACCACACGCCCGGATCAATCATGTGGATTCCTGGACGGGATCGGGCGCGAGGTCGACGATCCGTCCGAGATCTCAGTAGTGGTACACGGCACCACGGCGGGCACAAATGCTCTGCTGGAACGCAAAGGGGCCAAGACAGGAGTGATCTGTACTGCAGGTCTGCGGGACGTCTTGGAGATGCGCCGAAGGGACCGACCGCGCACCTGGGGATTGCGCGGGGATTTCGAACCCGTTGTGGATCGCCGCGACCGTCTGGAGGTGCCGGAACGTACACTGGCGGATGGCACTATTCGCACACCTGTCGATCTGATTGCCGTGCGCAAAGCAGCCGAGCACTTGCGAGAGCAAGGATGCGAAGCCATCGCAATCCTGTTCGCCAATGCCTATGCCAACCCTGAAAACGAAGCCGCCGCTGTCGCCGCCGTACGCGAGATTTGGCCGAACCCGCATGTGTCAGCCTCGTCAGAAATCCTACCGGAAATCCGTGAATTCGAACGGTTCTCTACCACGGCGCTGAATGCCTATCTGCAACCCGAAGTCTCAGGCTATCTGACCCGCCTGGAAAACGCTCTGCAATCCGGCGGGTTTGATGGCGAGTTCATGATCGTGCAGTCCAATGGCGGGGTAATGGGGGTCAACACCGCGTCCCGCCTTCCGGTGCGTACGGCACTGTCTGGTCCGGCGGCGGGGGTGATTGCTGCAGGTTACATTGCGCAATCTGCTGGATTCGACAATGTGATCACGGGGGATATGGGCGGCACCAGTTTTGATGTTTCGCTGATATCACAGGGGCAGACGATGTTGTCGGCCCAGACCTCCATCGATTTTGGGATGGTTGTGCGCAGTCCAATGATCGAAATAACAACCATCGGAGCAGGCGGAGGGTCAATCGCCTGGGTCGATAAGGGTGGATTGTTAAATATCGGCCCTGAAAGCGCAGGATCAAATCCCGGTCCTGTTGCCTACGGTTTGGGAAATGATCGCCCCACGGTTACGGATGCCAATGTCGTGTTGGGTCGCATCGATCCGGACAACCCAATCGGAGGCAAACTGGAAAGGCTGGATGTGGAGGCCGCTGGCAAAGCGATCGATATCCACGTCGGCGAACCGCTCGGTTTGTCCAGGCTTGAGGCCGCCGAGGCTATCCTGCGCGTCGCCAATTCCCGTATGGCCGGAGCCATCCGTCTTGTAAGTATCGAGCGCGGCTTCGACCCCAAACGATTTGCCTTTATGCCGTTCGGCGGTGGCGGAGCTTTGCACGCAGGAGCAATGCTGGCCGAAGTGGGGATCGCCCGCGCAATCGTTCCGCGTTATCCCGGTGTCACCTCGGCACTAGGCTGTGTGATCGCTGACATGCGGCAAGATTTCGTACAGACGGTCAACACACTGGTCACGCAGTTGGACAAAGCTGCTTTGGGCACATTCATGCAAGAGCACGTGGAACAGGGTATGGCGCTTCTTGACGCATCGCGGACCACATTCGACAAGCGTGAGATCTCATTCGAGCTGGACATGGCCTATGTGGGTCAAACGCATACAGTGCCGGTGCCGCTGACTGTTACGATGACAGATGGCAAGGTTACACCGCCAAGCAAAGCCGACATCGAAGAGGCCTTCGATACGGCCTATCAAGCCACCTATGGAAGACTGCTGAAAAACGGCGTGCGGCGCATATTGAATCTACGTAGCGCTGTAACGGGCAAGCGACCGAAATTCGATCTTTCTTCACTTGCGCCCACAACAGAAGGCAGTGCCACGCCCTCGTCGACACGGAAAGTTCACTTCGGAGATGCTTGGCATGACACAACCATCTATGATCGCTTGTCGCTTCCGGTTGGCACGTTAGTCAAAGGTCCAGCCATTCTGACGCAACCGGACACGACCGTCCTGATCGAACCGGATTTTCAAGGGCGCGTGGACTCCTTTGGCAACACGATTATCGAACCACGGGAGGAGGACTAAATGAGCGAACCAGAATCCTGGGACACACGCCAGACGGCGCTGCTGACTATCGATCTTCAGAACGACTTTATTCATCCTGAGGGAGCCTATGGCCGGGCTGGCCAGTCGGCGCAAGAAATCGCGGCTCTTCCCGAACGCATCGCGCCCTTGGCGCGAATGTTGCAAGCCGCGGGTGGGCGCTATTTTTCGGCGCAGTTCACACTTGTACCCGACCGCAACGGCGAGCCATTGATTGCGCCGCACCTGAAGAAACTACGCCCGTTCGTGACCAAGGGCGACTTCGCGCCGGGCGGGTTTGGTCACAGTTTGGTCGATACGTTGCAACCCTGCGATTTCGTCATCGAAAAGGTTGCCTACTCGGCCTTCTATCAGACTCGGCTGGAATATCTGATGCGCGCTTTGGGTATCGAGAACCTGATCGTTGGGGGCATCGTGACCAATGGTGGCGTTGCCTCAACTCTGCGCGATGCGCATTTGCGGGATATCGACACCGTTATGCTGACAGACGGATGTGCCGCCTTTCGGCAAGAGGTTCATGACGCAACACTCCTGTCACTGGGCACCGTCACGCATCAGCGAAGTTGCGATCAAATATTGAACTGGTTGGAGGGAGTCATATGAGCCTTAAATCCCGACTGGCAAAGAAAGAAATTCTGGTTGCACCGGGCGTGTATGACGGTCTGACGGCTTCGCTGGCTGAAAAAGCTGGCTTCGAGGCGCTATATCTGAGCGGCGCGGCTGTTGCCTACACGCGACTTGGCCGTCCCGATATCGGGCTATCCACGGCGTCCGAGATGGCGGACACGATGACGCTGATTGCCGATCGGGTCTCGTCACCCGTTATCATCGACGCCGATACCGGCTTTGGAAACGCATTGAACGCTCAGCGTACCATGCGACTATATGAGCGAGCCGGTGCATCCGCACTGCAAGTCGAAGATCAAACCTTTCCGAAGCGCTGCGGTCATCTGTCGGACAAATCCCTTATCCCGAAGCAGGAAATGGCTGGAAAGATAGCAGCGATGGCCGAAGCGCGCGCCAGAAGTGACACGCTAATCATTGCCCGCACGGACGCCATCGCCGTTGAGGGGTTCAGCGCAGCTATCGAGCGCGCGGAAACATATCTTGAAGCTGGTGCGGATGTACTCTTCCTCGAAGCTCCGCAAAGCCGCGAACAGCTGACGTCCATCGCTGACCAGTTTGCCCCACGCGTTCCCCTGTTGGCGAACATGGTCGAAGGCGGCGCGACCCCGATACTTGGTGCTGACGATCTAGAGGCTCAGGGTTATTCCATTGTCATTTTCCCTGGCGGGATCGTCCGAGCTTTGGCCAAAACCGCTCAGGCCTATTATCAGAGCCTGGCAGAGAATGGCTCGAACAAGCCCTTCGCACAGAACATGTTCGACTTCGGCGGTCTGAACGAAGTCATCGGAACCGCCGAGATGCTCGATGCCGGGGCCCGCTATGATGACGCCCAAAGTTGAGAGTATTGCACCCGATCGGTTTGATCTGAAGACCGGTACCCTGATCATCGGCGCAGGGGCTTGCGGTCTGGTCGCGGCCCTGTCGGCGTCGGAGGCGGGACAGGACGTGCTGGTGATCGAAGCCGATCCGGTTCCAAGCGGTTCAACCGCGTTGTCCGCCGGGTTGATCCCTGCTTCTGGCACAAAAGTTCAACAAGCCGCGGGGATCATGGACGATGCGGTACTCTTTGCCAGCGACATTCAGTCGAAGGCCCACAGCGAAAACGATCAAGCGCTGGTCGACTTGTTGACCAGCAATGCCGCGGAAGTAATCGACTGGCTGTCTGAACGCCACGCCCTGCCCTTCTCGGTTGTCACGGATTTTGACTACCCCGGTCACTCGCGCCGTCGGATGCACGGGCTGCCGGCACGCTCGGGACAAGAGTTGATCGACGCGCTTCGCAGCGCCTGCGAGCGAGAAGGTTTGGACATCATCTGCAATCGCCGCGCGACAACGCTCTATCGGGATCAGGACCAGATTTCAGGTATTGCCGTAACAGGCCCGGACGCAACAGTGGAAACCATTGCCTGCGACCGGCTTATCCTTGCCTGCAACGGTTTTGGTGGCAACCCCGCCCTCGTTTCCGAGCATATGCCGCAAATCGAAGATGCATTGTGGTTCGGGCATAGCGGTAACCGAGGCGAGGCTGTTCTGTGGGCAGAGGGGCTGGGTGCCGGGCTGCAAAACCTGAGGGCATACCAAGGCCATGGTAATGTCGCGCACCCAAATGGAATCCTGATAACCTGGGCGGTGATTACCGAAGGCGGCATACAGGTGAACCGCGACGGTCATCGTTTCTGGGACGAGTCACAAGGCTATTCTGAGGCCGCCCGCGCGGTGCTGGCGCAGCCCGACGGAGAAGCCTTCGCCATCTTTGACGGCCGCATTGCTGCCGTTGCGCGCCAGTTCCAGGATTTCAAGCGCGCGGAAGAGACAGGTGCGATCCGATCCGCTGATACAATCGAACACCTATCGAAGGCACTAGGCCTACCATCTTTGGCTTTGGAGCAAACAATACGAGAAATCCCCATTGGCAGCACGGATCAATTCGGCCGGTCTTTCAACCCGCCACCTTTGGCGCCACCTTACATGGGCGTCCGCGTCACAGGGGCCCTATTCCACACCCAAGGCGGTTTGCGCGTTGATTCCTCTGCGCGCGTCCTCAAAGAGGACGGTTCCGCATTCACCAACCTTTATGCAGGCGGCGGCGCGGCTGTTGGTGTGTCTGGCAAAGGGGACAGCGGGTATCTTTCCGGAAATGGCTTGCTGAGTGCCGTTGTGTTGGGTCGCATAGCTGGGTTGAGTGCGTGATGCCAAATTTGTGCATTCTAACTATTGGAACCGGTGGTGTCGTTCTGTGTGGGAGCTAAACGTTCGAAGGCGGTTTGATGGTGTTCTGAAGAATAAGTTGGTCTGAAGGCAATGACATGGTTGCAGAACGCGAAGCAACTGCCAGCCTTGCTCGGCGGTCGAGTTTTCACGAAGACTTGCACACAGTGTCCGCGACTTGGGCGGAACCCGCCGCCGATGGATCAGAATGTCTAGCCCCCGTGTTCTGGGCCATTTCGGACTAGAGTTTCGGGGACTGGTGGG
>NZ_WQGD01000027.1:0-25789 GCF_013034475.1 Ruegeria sp. HKCCA6837 | reverse complement strand
TTCTTCGGATTTCAGCAGCAAACCTTGGGCCAAACCTGTTCCACCAATACCGGACGGTTTCGCGGCTCAAGTCGATGCCTCGCTCATGCAAGAGATCTTCGACATTCCGAAGCGAAAGCGGAAATCGGACATAAAGCATCACGGCCAGGCGGATGATCTCGGGACTGGTTTTGAAGTACTTGAAAGAGGCAGGTTTGGTCATTCCTAAACGCTACGCATACCCCCTGCCCCGCTCAAGCAAAGTTCTTCTGACAAGACCATTTAAGTGCTGCAGCCTTGTTTCGGCGCTTCGTTGCAACGGCTTCCAGCACCTCACCTTCCTGATCCACAGCCCGCCAAAGGTAGTGACGTTTGCCATTCACCTTCACAAAGACCTCGTCCACATGCCACTTCCATTTCGAGAACGCGCGCAGCTGCTGAACACGCTTTCTTCGGATCTCAGCAGCAAACATCGGACCGAACCTGTTCCACCAATACCGGACAGTTTCGTGACTCACGTCTATGCCTCGCTCGTGCAACAAGTCTTCGACATTCCGAAGCGAGAGCGGGAAACGGATGTACAGCTTCACAGCAAGGCGGATGATTTCGGGACTAGTTTTAAAGTATTTGAAAGAGGCGGGTCTGGTCATCGGAAAAAGCTACTCAACCTGCCCTGCTCAACCAAAGTTCTTCTGACAAGACCTTTCGACAAAGGCTGGTATAGTCTTTTGCTACACCGTGTCTTTCGTAGTTTGTCTCAATACCAAACGCGTTGAAGTCCGCGTGTGTTGTGCTGGCGTGGCACCATCCTGCAACCACAGCAAAACAGTGTCCGCAACTTGTTCTCCAAACTCAGAGACGCCGCAGTGTACGGTAGACAAAGCTGGCCAGCATTCTGATGCTTCCTTGATGTCGTCGAAACCGACAATCTGAAACTCCGTGCCAATCTTTATCTGAGTTTCATGGCAGGCATTAATCATCCCAAAAGCAACAAGATCATTGAAACAGACTGCGGCATCGCACGCAGGATGCTCTTTGAAGAGGTTGACCGTTGCTTCATGTCCAAATGATCGGCTGGATTCTCCTGTTTTTACAATAGGCTGAAAGTGGTTGTCTTTCATCGCACTGATATAGCCGGACAGTCTTTCCTGAGTGACTTCGGCACCATCCAGACCACCGACAAAGGCGATGTTCCGCGCGCCCGTTTCGATCAGATACTGCGTTGCCGCGCGTCCACCCTCGGAGTAATCAGGGGCGATAAAGGGAAATCTGCCTGTTTCGCTTTCAACCTGTCGCAAGACTTGCATCAACGGAATGCCAGCTCGCTCTACCGCGGAGAGGGTGTTTGTGACATCGCCATAAGCAGGCGATAGGATCAAAGAAGAAACACCGTGCTCAAGCATCGCGCCCACCACCTGATCCTGAAGTTCGGGGTCTTCGTTTGTGTTCGCCAATACGACCGCATAGCCTCGGGACGCCAGCGCCATCTGTAACGAAGTCGCAAACTCGGTGAAAAACGGGTTGGTTAGGTCGTTTATCACCAAACCTATTAGCGCCGTTCCCGTGGATCGCAGATTTGCCGCCGATCGGTTATAGACATACCCGATCTCTTTCATCGCGGTATGGACGAGCTTGCGTGTCTCCGGCTTCACCTGCGGACTGCCCTGCAACACAAGGCTTACCGTCGACTTGGAAACGCCCGCCGAGTTGGCGACATCTATGATCGTGGGTCTTCGCATTCAGGCTATTGTTCAACTCCATGCAAGCTGAGAAGCGTGGTCATCCGTGCTTTAGCCAGTTCAGGGTCTGAGAGTAAACCGGCCTGATCCGCCAATCTGAACACTTGCGCGTAGTGGCAGATATCACGGCTGGATTGGAACCCACCCGGCATGATGAAATGGGACTGGGCTCCGTTCAGCCATGCCAGATAGGCAATCCCGGCTTTGTAGAGCCGCGTCGGAGCCTTAAAAATCTCTCGACTGAGGGGAATAGTCGGTGCGAACAGCGCGTTGTAGCGATCCATGTCGCCCATAGCCAACGCCTCAAGCGCCTGGCTGGCGGCGGGGGCGATAGCAGCGAAAATGCCGAGCAGAGCGTGGGAAAAATGCGTTCCATCCCCGGCAATAAGATCGGCGTAGTTGAAATCGTCACCAGTGTAGAGGCGCACGCCGTCCGGCAATCGCGCGCGGAAGTTTTCTTCATGTGCCTGATCCAGCAAGGATATTTTTATCCCATCAACCTTGGCGGGATTTTCGTTTATCAGGGACAGCACAAAGTCGCTGGCCGCGTCGATGTCCGTGCTACCCCAATAGCCCGTCAATGCAGGATCGAACATATCGCCCAGCCAGTGCAGGATTACAGGCTCCGCAGCCCCATCGATCAGCGCGCGGTATACATCATGGTAGGTGTCCGGACCTGCCTTGATCGATGGGAAGGCGCGTGACGCCATGAGGATCAATTGCCCTCCGCCGGCTTCGATCGCCTCGGCCTGATGCTCGTAGGCTGACAGGATTTCACCTGCTGTGTTCAACGCGCTTAGAGGCAGGTGATCAGTCCCTGCCCCACAAGCCACCCGAGGCGACAACGGATGCGCCTGCGCAGCCTTCATTGTGCGCTGGATCAGCTCCAGCGCGGTCTCCCAATCGACGCCCATACCCCGTTGTGCGGTATCCATTGCTTCGGCCAGACCCAGCCCCTGATCCCAGAGTCCCTGACGAAATCGCAGGGTCGCTTCCCAATCAACTGCGGGACGCCCATCCCAGGGATTACGTTCCGCCAGCGGATCTGAAACCACATGAGCCGCCGCAAAGGCCGTGCGCGTCAGAGGCACCTGCGGCTTGCGCGGTACTAACGGCGTTCCGGTCAGCGCATAGGGTTCCAGCTGCCCCTCAGGATTTGGCAAAATCAATTTCACTGTCTCAAACCTCCAAATCCAGAACCAGAATGCCGTCGATGCCACCCACGGCGTTCTCGACCAGTTGCGCGCCCAGCGCCTTGTGCGTTTCGTTGTTCTGATAGGCCTCCAGCGCGGCCCAATCGTCGAAGTCGATCACGAAACCATGCATGTATCCGCGTTCGATCTGCTCGGGGCTCTCACTGCGGCCCCCGGTAAACCCGCTGGCCCCGGGAAGGGCCTTGGACACGTCCTCGAGACCTTTGTAGATGGCTCCGATTGTCTCCTCGGTCACGTCGGCGCGGAATTTGGTCAGTACGATATGGCGGATCATTTCTAGAAACCCTGATCTTGTTTGATCATGTCGGAAGCTTTTTCCCCGATCATGATTGTAGGTGCATTGGTGTTCGATGAATTGACCGTCGGCATAATCGACGCATCCGCGACGCGAAGCCCTTCGATCCCATTGAACCGCAGGCGCGGGTCCAGAACGGCTTCGGCATCGCTGCCCATACGACAGGTACCAGCGCAGTGGTGTGATGTTTTGGAGTGTACACAGATAAAATCGAAATAATCCTGCTCGGTCCGCACGTCCGGGCCCGGCAAACGTTCTGCCAAGATGTACGGTTTCAGCGCATCCTGAGCGAGGATGTTCTGCACCAGCTTCAGGCCCCGAATGGACATCTCGCGATCGTAGGGATCCGCCAGATAGTTGGGATCTATAAGCGGCATCATCGCGGGGTCCGAGCTTTGCAACCGGACGGTTCCGCGTGATCTGGGTCGCAGAAAACAGGCGTTCAGTGTAACTCCACCGTTGGGCATCGCCTCGACCCCTGCCTCAATGCCGGTACCAAGCCCCAGATGCATCTGAAGATCCGGCGAACGCGCATCCGGGTCTGCGTACCAGAACCCACCCGTTTCGAACAGGCTGGACGCGACCGGTCCCTTGCGGGTGAAAAGGTATTGCAGGCCTGCAAAAGCTGAAAGGTGCAGCTTAGCGAAACGGTCGTAGGTGTGTGGGCCGGTCACTTCGCAGATGGAATACAAATCCAGATGGTCCTGCAAATTCGCGCCCACCTGCGGCTGATGAAAAACCGCGTCGATGCCAAGGCTGTCCAAATGATCCGCCGGGCCAATTCCCGACAGTTGCAACAAGCGCGGCGAACCGATGGCACCTGAGGACAGAATAACCTCTTTCGCGGCGGAGATCTTGTCCCCATTCATCATCTCGACACCAGTCGCCCTGCCTTTGTCCACCACAATGCGGCGGACCTGTGCGCCAGTGCGCACGGTCAGGTTCGGGCGGCTGCGGTTCGGCGCGATAAACGCCATCGCAGCAGAGGATCGTCGCGCATTGCGCTGGGTCAGCTGATAGTACCCCGCTCCATCTTGTTTGGCCCCATTCACATCGCGTGTTTCAGGAATCCCTACTTCCCCAGCGGCCTTGATGTAGGCATCGCAGATTGGCAAAGGGGCTGCGGGCATGGACACGCCCAGCGGTCCGCCCTTGCCGTGAAATTCGTCGTCGTGGGCGTCGTTGTCTTCGGACTTTTTGAAATAGGGCAGCACGTCGGCATAACTCCATCCCTCGCACCCCATCTGTCTCCAGTCATCGTAATCCTGAGCTGCACCCCGCGTGTAGATTTGCGCGTTGATTGCAGACCCTCCGCCGATCACCTTGGCCTGGGTGTAGTTGAAGACCTTGTTCTGCATGTGCTTTTGCGGAACCGTGGACCAGCCCCAGCTGCCGATACCCTTGGTCATCTTCGCGAACCCGGCTGGTAAGTGGAAAAACGGGTGACGGTCGGTGGTGCCGGCCTCCAGCAACAGCACACGCGCCGACGGTTCTTCGGAAAGACGCGCAGCGATCACCGAGCCTGCCGAGCCGCCCCCAATGACAATGAAATCATATCCTTCAGACATTCTCATGTGCCCTGACTTACAGACGTGAAATCGACAAGCCGCCATCCACCGGGATGGCGGCGCCGTTCGCAAAGTGCATCTGCCCCTGAACCAGTGGGACGACAACGGACCCAATATCCTCGGGCTCACCCCAGCGTGCCGCGGGAACAAGACCGCCTTCGATACGGTCGGTGTACTTGTCGCGCACGCCCGCCGTCATCTCGGTCGCGATGATGCCCGGTCGCAGTTCAAAGACACCGATGCCTTCGGGGGCCAAGCGTACCGCGAACAACTGAGCCATCATCGCTGCGGCCGCCTTGGATACGCAGTACTCGGCGCGTTCGATCGATACCATTGTCGCGCTGACAGAGGTGACAAAGGTGATCGAACGATAGGTATCTTGTGGCTGCTCCAACATGCGCCGGGCCACCTCTTGCGCCAGAAAAAACGCGCCACGCAGGTTGATATTCTGCACGAAGTCCCAGTTCTCGGGCTTCAGATCCAGCATGTCGCCGCGCACTGGCGCCCCAACCCCTGCGTTGTTTATCAACGCGGTGATCGGGCCCAAATCGGCTTCGATCTGATCCAGTAGCGCCGAAACGTGATCAATGTCGTACACGTCGTGCTGCACATAAATGGCGCTTGGGCCTAACTCTGCCAAAGCCGCCTTAACGACTGGTTTGTCGGGCGCCGAGCGAGAGGCTATTGCGACCTTGTACCCCGCCGCGATCAAGGCGCGCGCCACCCCTAGTCCAATGCCCTGTTGTCCTCCGGTCACTAATGCTGTTCCGGTCATGCGGCGAACTCCGTTTCAATGATATGACGCCCCGAGCGGAGTGCGAGTGCGGCTATAGTGAGGGCCGGATTCACCGCCGCAGATGTCGGAAGAACTGACGCGTCGACGATGAACAGGTTCTTGTGGTCGTGGCTGCGACAGAACGTGTCGACGACACTGCTTGCCGGGTCATTGCCCATCCGTGCAGTTCCGCATTGATGCGACGGAGTTCGCCGATCAAATGGTCGCGACAGTACCACGGGAAACCCGGCCTGCTTCAGATGCGCCTTTAGCCGCGCAACCAAGGCCTCGTGCGCGGCCCAATTCGAGCGTTTCCAATCCAGCCTGATCTGGTCACCTTCGACCGTCACCCGGCTTTCTGGGTTCGGCAGATCCTCGGACATAGCATAGAAATCAAAACTGCGATTTGCGATCAGTGCTGCAATTGGACTCGGTAGATGGGTTTGCGACGCAAGGATCGGCCCAGTGATCTTTCCCAACATCTGAATGTTGCCCAAAGGCAAGCCACCCTGTCCGTCGCTGTTGTAATAGTCGTTGAACATCAGTGTCTTTTGATAGACTGCTCTGTTGCGACGAAGCGGGTGAAGGGCCAGCACCGCCGAACAATTGTGGTTCATGAAGTTTCGCCCGACCTGATCAGACCGATTGGCGAGACCGGTTGGGCAATTGTCGTTCGCGGATTGAAGCAATAGGACCGAGGACTGTACCGCACCTGCTGCAAGCACGATGACCGGCGCACGCAGGGTACCGTGGCCATCAACTTCGACACTTGTGACACGACCAATGGCATCAGCCTTCAATTTTCGGACACGCGCGTCAGTTAGAAGCTCGACATTCCCATGCTTCAATGCCTCGGCGAGTGCACAGGTTTCGGCGTCCATTTTGCCGCCGCATGTATTGGGAAACGCATCCCAAGTTGTTTGCCCAGCCCGCAACCAGGTTTCGATATCCACGCCCAAAGGCACTGAGGATGGCGTCAGGCCTGCGTGGCTTAGCCGGTTCCTCAGGTCTGCAATATCAACCTCATCCGGCACAGGTGGGTGCGGATAACCCCTACTGTGCGGCGGTTCGGTGGGGTCCTCTTTGGTGGTCCCACGTGCGTCGTAAAGCTGTTCCGCGGTGGTGTAATCCGCCTCCAGCTCTTCATAGGGCATGGGCCAGCCGTGCGAATAGCCACCCATATGCTGACGCGGCTCAAAATCCTCTTTCCGATAGCGTATCAAAGCTGCGCCGTAGAACTTGGAATTTCCACCAACGCAGTAGTAGTTTCCGGGGTTGAAAGGTTTGCCTGCTCCGTCCAGCCATGTTTCATCGGGGCGAAAGTGCCCATTGGCAAAGATCGCTTTTGGGTCTCGATCCTGAGGTGAGAGCTGCAACCGCTTGCCTCGTTCAAGGATCAGAATGCGACGACCGGACGAAGCCAACGCCGCAGCCAGTGTTGCCCCCCCGATACCCGACCCAATGATTATGACGTCAGCTCGATTCATGGAAGGATCCGCATCTCGCTTTCGGGATCAAAAGCCACGGCCTTTTCCATGTTCACTGCAAAGTTGAAATCCTGACCCGGTGCCACTTCGGCATCCGAACGCATACGCGCGATCACATCTCGTCCGCCCAATTGCATCGAGACGAAGGTGTCCGATCCAGCGGGCTCCGTCACCACGATACGGTTGGCCATCTGCGCGATGTTCGACGACTTTCGATCCGCGCCATCCATATCGGTGATTGTCTCAGGGCGGATTCCCAACAAGATCTCGCGCCCATCCCATGCGGCCAAGTTGTCCTGGCTGAACGGAAGTTGCGCCATAGATCCGTCGTGAACAGCGACCTCTGCATGAGGGCGGCCATTCAAAACCGCAACCTTGGCCGGTACCACGTTCATCGCAGGCGAGCCCATGAATGTTGCAACGAAGATATTCGCAGGTGTGTCATAGATTTCCTGCGGCGTACCCAGCTGTTGGACATAACCGCCGTTCATCACGGCGATCCGGCTTGAAAGCGTCATCGCCTCGATCTGGTCATGCGTCACATAGACGATGGTGGTCCCGAGATTTTGATGCAGCTTCTTGATCTCGGTTCGCATGTCGACGCGAAGCTTGGCATCCAGGTTCGAGAGCGGTTCATCGAACAGAAATACATCAGGGTTCCGTACCAACGCGCGACCCATTGCAACCCGCTGGCGCTGACCGCCCGACAACTGACCGGGCTTACGATCCAGCAACTGCTCGATCTGCAAGAGCTTGGCAACTTCTTGCATCGCTTTGTCGCGTTCAGGCTTGGGCACACCATGCATCTCAAGTCCGAAAGTGATGTTCTGCCCGACCGTCATATTGGGATACAAAGCATAGCTTTGGAAAACCATGGCAATGTTGCGGTTGGACGGGTGCACCCCGTTCATCACCTGATCCTTGATGCGGATTTCGCCGCTGGTGATCTCTTCCAGCCCCGCGATCATGTTCAGCAGAGTGGATTTGCCACAGCCCGAGGGACCGACCAGAACCAGGAACTCTCCTTCCTGCACCGAGATGTCGACCTTGTGCAGAACCTCGACCGCCCCGTAGGATTTGGTCGCGTTGTCTATGTCTAGAAAACCCATGAGGTCTTATCCTTTCACCGAACCCGCCATCAGGCCGCGGACGAAGTATCGACCGGCCACGATGTAGACGAGCAGAGTTGGCATGGCCGCCAGAATGGCGCCTGCAAAATGAACGTTGTATTCCTTCACACCGGTTGATGACTGCACCAGATTGTTCAATGCCACCGTCATCGGTTGGCTGTTGGCATCGGCAAAGGACGCGCCGAACAGAAAGTCATTCCAAATGTTGGTGAACTGCCAGATGATCGAAACCACGGCGATCGGCCCGGAACTGGGCAGAAGAATGCGCCAGAAAATCTGGAAGAACCCGGCGCCATCAATCTGCGCCGCGCGGATCAGCTCGGTCGGGAACACAGCGTAGTAGTTGCGGAAGTACAGCGTGGTAAAGCCAATCCCGTAGACAACGTGGACAAGTGCAAGACCCCAGGTGGTGCCTGCCAGCCCGATTATGCCCAACATCCGTGCCATCGGGATCAGAACAATCTGGAACGGGATGAAGCAGGCGAACAGCATCAGACCGAATAAGATGGTGTCGTACTTGAAGCGCCATTTGGTCAGCACATAGCCGTTCAACGCCCCAAGAATGGTCGAGACGATCACCGCCGGAACCACCATCTTGATCGAGTTCCAGAAGTAGGGCTTCAGCCCTGTCGGATCGACGCCGATCTGCGCCGAAGACCACGCCTTGAGCCACGGCTCAATCGTGAACACCTGCGGCAGGTTCATCATGCCGCCGCCGGTGATCTCTTCCAATGGCTTCACCGAGTTCACCAGCATGACATAGAGCGGCAGCAGGTAGAACAGACCGAACAGAAGCAGCACCAGATAGATCAACGTGCGCGTAACGCGGCCCGTTCGGATTGCGGTATCCTGAGTAGCTTGAGACATCAGCGTTTCTCCCGCAATTCGGCGTAAAGATACGGGATCATTATCGCGGCAATGGTCATCAGCATGATCGTGGCCGAGGCCGCACCGATCCCCATCTGGTTTCGCGTGAACGTGTAAGAATACATGAAGGTCGCGGGTAGTTCTGTGGCGCGACCGGGGCCACCCCCGGTCAGGGCGATGACAAGGTCAAAGGTCTTGATCGCCAGGTGACTGAGGATCACGAAGGCCGACAAGAAGGCTGGTCGTAGTTGCGGGATAATGATCCGGCGATAGAGGTTCCAGTTCGACGCGCCGTCCATCTGCGCAGCCCGCAGAATTTCATTGTCGATCCCACGCAGGCCAGCCAGGAACATTGCCATCACAAAGCCGCTCGTCTGCCAGACGGCTGCTAGAACAACTGTGTAGATGGCGTAATCACGGTTTTTTATCCAGTCGAACTCGAAGCTGGTCCAGCCCCATGTGTGCATCACGTTTTCCAACCCAATGCCAGGGTCAAGGAACCACTTCCAGGCTGTACCGGTGACGATGAAGCTCAGAGCCATCGGATAGAGGTAGATGGGACGCAGCAGCCCTTCCCCCCGGATTTTCTGATCAAGGAAGATCGCCAGACCCAGTCCGATACAGGTGCAGATCACGATATATAGGCTCGCGAAAATCCCCATATTGATCAACGAGGTTTCCCAATGGCTCAGCCGCCATAGTTTGTCGTAGTTTTCCCATCCGACCCATCCAAAGGACGGCAGGATGCGACTGTCGGTGAATGACAGGTAGACCGAAAACAGAATGAACCCGTAGACAAAGACCAGCATCATCGCCAGCGACGGTGACAGGACCAGCTTGGGTAACCAGTTCTGAAGGCGTGTCTTAAAATCCGCGTCGGCTGAAGCAGCCATGGCGCGCCCTCCTCGTTCGAGTCGTGTTAGATCGGAGCTTTTGCGCCCGTTTGGTGACAGGGCGGCCAGACCGCCGCCCCATCGGGAGGATCAATTGTGGATCACTTGGCGATCGAAACGGCGTCAACCAGTTCGGTCACGGCATCTTCGCTGCCGTACTCGCCGTTAAAGTGGGCGGTCACCACGTCATAGACGGCGTTCTTGACTGACGCGGGCGCGGCATGTCCGTGTGCCATCGAGCCGAAAAGGTTGCCTGACGAAGCCGCGGCGGCCAAATCTTTCATGCCCTGCTGACCACACGCATCCAGATCGCTGCCATCCACATCAGTACGAGCCGGGACAGAGCCCTTCACCTTGTTAAAGGCAATCTGGAAGGATGGCGACAGGATCGCGCTGGCCAGCGCGGCTTGCTCGGCCGATACCGGACCGCCCTGATCAAACATCATGAACTGGTCAGCGTTGAAGGTGACCTGATCCTGAGTACCCGGGAAGCGGAAGCACAAAAAGTCTTCGCCCGGCACTTTGCCCGCGTTCAGGAATTCGCCTTTGGCCCAATCACCCATCATCTGGAAGCCGGCTTCGCCGTTGATGACCATCGCTGTCGCCAGGTTCCAGTCACGACCCGAGAAGTTCTCATCCACGTTGTCGCGGATAAAGGCCATACGGTCGAAAGCTTCTTTCATCGCGTCGCCACCCAGCGCTTCCTCGTCCAAGTCGATGAAGGCCGCTTTGTAGCCGTCAGGCCCCAGCGTCGACATTGCGACAGCATCGAACACGGTCGCGTCCTGCCATGCCTGACCACCATGCGCGATCGGAGTGACACCAGCAGCTTTCAACGCCTCAACTGCGGCGACGAATTCGTCCCAGTTGGTGGGCTGTGCAATGCCGTTGGCGTCCAGCACCGCCTTGTTAGCCCAGACCCAGTTGGTCGAATGCACGTTCACAGGTGCCGAGACCCATTTGCCGTCATGCTTGGCGAAGGCTTTCAGCGCATCTGGGACGACGTCATCCCAACCTTCCTGGGCTGCCACTTCGTTCAGATCGGCCAGCGCGCCCTGATCGGCCCAGTCCAGAATGTCAAAGCCCAGAGCCTGAACGGCTGTTGGAGCGTTGCCTGCGGTGACGCGTGCGCGCAGAACGGTCATCGCCTGCTCACCACCGCCACCTGCAACCGGCATGTCGGTCCAGCCGATGCCCTGTCCGGACAGGTCGTCCTTGAGAACGTTCAATGCTGCAGCCTCGCCGCCAGAAGTCCACCAGTGCAGAACTTCCACGTCTTCAGCGTGCGCAAGGCTGGTCGTGCACAGTAGACCTGCCACAAACAGCGATTTTGTCTTCAAAAATTTACGCATTCTTGTTTCCTCCCTTAATGCGTTATTCTCACTCGGGACCAATCTGGTGCCCGGTCTTAGTCGTGCGGAACCCATGGCACCCGGCTGTTGCCGACGCGCATGACCACTGATTTCACTTCGAAGAATTCCTCGAACCCATATCGTCCGATTTCCCGCCCCTGCCCGGATTGTTTGACCCCACCGAAAGCGACCTCGGGGAACCCGTCCATCCAGGTATTGGTCCAGACCGTCCCCGCTTCTGCTCGGCGGGCAAACTCTAGGCAGGTGTGAACGTTTTCGCTCCAGACCCCTGCCGACAGACCGTAAGCGCTATCATTGGTGAGCGCGATGGCTTCGTCTAGTGTTTTGAAAGTCAAAACAGACAGAACAGGCCCGAAAACTTCATCGCGGGCAATGGGCATGTCGGGCGAGACGTTGGAAATCACCGTCGGCTGATAGAACTGAGCGCTGAGGCCTTCAACTTCCAGCGGCTCACCACCCAGATCAATAGTCGCACCGGAAGCTTGCGCCTGTTTAACATACGCGTCGATTTTTGAGTTGTGCTCGGACGTTACGATAGCCCCAACCTGCGTCGTCGGGTCCAGAGGATCGCCGAATTTGACTTTGCGCGAAAGGGCGATGACACGTTCGCGGAATTCATCGGCAATGTCCTCATGCACGATGATGCGACTGCTTGAATTGCAGCACTGGCCAACATTGAAATAAACACCGAACACAACCGCATCAGCAGCTGCATTCAGATCGGCGTCGGGAAAGATGACCTGAGGGTTCTTGCCCCCCAGCTCAAGCGCGACTTTCTTGAGTGTATCCGATGCTACTGCGCTGATCGTCTTGCCCACAGCCGTTGAGCCCGTAAAGCTGATCATGTCCACGCTGTCATGGCTCGACATTACACTGCCAACCGGAACTCCGTAGCCCAAAACGACATTACAGACACCTGAGGGCAAACCGGCTTCAACCAGCAGCTCGGCAAGTATCAAGGTTGTCGACGGTGTCATCTCAGACGGCTTCACAACAACGGTGCAACCAGCGCCCAACGCAAAAGGCAGTTTCTGACTGAGGATCCAGAACGGGAAGTTCCATGGCGTAATGATGGACACGACACCGATGGGTTCCTTCAGCACGACACCCATCATGTCTGAGCCAAGAGTGTTGTGGCTGTCGCCGTGTGTGCTGCGTGCCAATGAGGCCGCATAGCGCCAAAGATCTGCTGCACCGCCGACCTCGCCCTTGGATTGGCTGATCGGCTTACCGCTTTCCAGCGTTTCGATCAGTGCAATCCGGTCGACATTCTGCTCAATTAGGTCGGCAACCTTCAGCAAAACGGTGGCCCGTTCTTTGCCTGATGCCCGGCTCCAATCACCGCTGTCGAACACCTTGCGCGCCGCCTGGATTGCGGCCTCGGCTTCAGCCTCGCCACCCAAGGCCGAACGGCTGACGATGTGCCCGTGCGAGGGCGAGCGCCGTTCGAACGTCTCACCCGACGCGCTATTCTGCCACCTGCCATCGATGAGATGCCGACCTTCGAACAACGGCGGCAACTCGAACGGGATAGCAGGGTTGATGGTGATATCTTTCATATTGTCAAAGGCCCGAAAATGTGGGGTTACGTTTTTCCATGAACGCGGCAACGCCTTCTTCGCGGTCCGCTGAGGCAGCAATCGCTGCGCTACCAAGGGCTTCGACCACGGCATGAGTGTCTTCACCAACCGCTGCATGGATCATGTTTTTTGAGATTTCGGTGGCGCGAGGCGAAAGGTCGCTAAGTTCGGCGGTGATCTCAAGCGCGCGCGCCAGAACGTCGTCAGTCACCTCGGTCGCATAGCCCAAGGCCACGGCGCGGTCAGCACCAATACGGCGCCCAAAGAGTGCCATCTCTTTCACCGCAGCTTCGGGGATCAGCCGGGTCAACCGCTGTGTCCCGGACCAGCCGGGTACAATCCCGACCCGAGCTTCAGGTAAAGCCAGCGTGGACCGCGGGGTCATCAGGCGCAGATCGCAGCAACTGGCCAGCTCTAGCCCACCGCCGAACGCATGACCGTTGATCGCAGCAATTGTTGGCTTGCCGATCCGCGCCAGGCGGTCAAAGATGCGATGTCCATCACGGACCCAATGGCGCGCGAATTCGGCGGGTTTCAGACCACCCCAAGCGCCAATATCGGCCCCACAACAGAACGCTTTTTCACCCGCGCCGGTCAGAACAAGCGCACGAATAGATACGTCACGCTCGACCTCTGTCAGGCCAGCTTCCAGCGCGTGCAGCATATCTACAGTTAGCGCATTGAGCTTGGCCTCGTTGTCCAAAGTCAGGACGGCGGTTGCACCCTCGATATGAATGCGCAGTTTGCTCAAAGTGTCATCCCCATCGGGCCAACTGCGAATAGCGACTTGGGCATCTGAACCGCGTTTTCCGCGACTTTGACGCGACCGCCTGAAGCTTCGATAATATCGCGCTGCGCCTCAATGCCGGGCATGATTTCCGTCGCGACCAGCCCCTGATCCGTCAGGCGAATAACGCAACGCTCGGTTACATAGAGCACATCCTGACCGGTTTCCCGGGCACGTCGGCCCGAGAATGTGACATGTTCGACCTGATCCACCATCTTGGTGAATTTTCCGGGGGCATTCACACGGATACCATCATCCGCCAGATCAATCTTGGCGCCAGCTTCGAACCAGCCCGAGAACACGATCTTTTTGGCCCGCGTGGTTATATCGACAAAACCGCCGCACCCTGCTGTCAAATAGGGTTTTTTACCAAGTTTGGAGACGTTCACATTGCCTTCGACATCGACCTCGAGGAACGAGAGGAACGACATATCGAACCCGCCGCCCTGGAAATAGATGAATTGCTGTGGTGACGGCACATAGGCATGCGCGTTGGATGCGCACCCAAAGGCAAAGCCGGTTAGTGGGACACCACCGACGGCCCCCTGTTCAATCGCCCATGTCACCGCCTGAGGATGGCCTTCCTCCAACAAGACACGCGGAACCATTGCGCTGATGCCAAAGCCCAAGTTGGCGCTCATGCCGCTGCGCAGTTCTTGGGCAGCCCGTCGCGCGATGACCTTCTCGACACCGTGCTCGGCCAGCGAAAAACTGTCCCAAGGGCGCATAATCTGGCCAGAGATCGCCGGGTCATAGGGCGTCTCTGTCGTTTGCATCTGCTCTGGGTCTTCAACGATCAGATCGACCAGATGCCCCGGCACGCGCACGTCATGGGGGCGCAAGCTACCTGCAGCAGTCACACGTTGAACCTGTGCGATCACAAGCCCACCGTGGTTGCGTACGCAAATCGCTTGCTCCAATCCGCCCAGATAGGCACCTTCATGTTCATAGGTCAGGTTGCCAAACTCATCCGCCGTGGTTGCGCGCAAAACGCAAACGTTCGGGTTGATATTTGGGAAGTGCAACCAAGTCTGACCGTCGAACTCCTTTCGATTAACGATTGGAGCCGCCGCACCACGCTCGTTCATCGCGCATCCTTCGCGAACAGGATCCACGAAAGTCTCAAGCCCGACCTGCGTCAGAACACCAGGTCGATGCGCTGCGGCTTCGCGATGCATATCGAACAGAATTCCCGATGGCACGTTGTATGCGGCCACTCGATCTTCGACGATCATTTTCCAGATTTCCGGCATCTCAAGGCTCGAAGGGCCCGACGGGTATGATCCGGCGAGAACGCGACTTAGCAGTCCATCCTGCGCCAGATAATCCATGCCCTTTACGCCATACATATCCCCTGCAGCAATAGGGTGCAGCGTTGTAATGTTGCGCGGATGCCCTTCAGTGCGAAACCGCTCTCCAAGCGCCTTTAGAACAAGATCAGGGCAACCCAGAGCCGAAGACGATGACACAGAGACGACCGCATTGTCCGGGATGCGAGAAACGGCCTCGGAAAGAGAAACCAGCTTGGTCATCAGAAACCACCATAATCTACATTGATACGCCGACCCGAGGCTGCGGCTTCTCGCACACAAAGCGCCACGGACAACGATTTCACGCCATCGAGCCCGTCAGCCGCCGGGCGACCTTCGCCGGTGGTCGCGGCGACAAATTCTGATACGCCCTGAACGTAGAGCGAATGATCCGAAAACGGGATCTCTTCGCTTCCTGCTTCAGTCACCAGATTGATCGACCCAACGGGGCGCTGCGTCATGACGCCATCCGCAAAAATCGAACCCTTGGTTCCGTGAACTTGAAGGTCCGACCCGGCAAACGGGTGCGTAAAACTTTCATGTGTCATGACCATTGCGCCCGAGGGCATAGTCCAGACAGACATGCAGGAGTCTTCGACGCCCTGCCCCATCCCAGAAATGGCCATTTGCGCGACGACAGACACCGGGTCTTCATTGAGCAGGAAGCGGGTGACATCTGCATCATGAACAACGATGTCGGGTATCACGCCGCCACCAGCATCCGCAGAGTTGATACGCCACCCCTGCAAGTTGCCCGGCAGATGCACTGCGTGATGGATTCGTAGCGAGAGAACGTCTCCGACGCGCCCGGCTGCAATTAGGTCACGAATTGCGCGATGGCTGCCAGAGCAACGCAGGTGATGATTGGTTCCAAATGTCACGCCAGCCGTGTCAGCCGCACGCACCATTTCGATAGCTTCCGCTTGCGTCATCCCAAGTGGCTTTTCACACAGTACATGCTTACCAGCCGAAATGGCTGCCATTGCCTGACCGTGGTGTTTCTCATTGGTTGAGGAAATATAAACAGCCTGAACATTCTCGTCAGCAAATGCAGCGTCCAAGTCTGTGGTGGCATTGGGAATACCGTGTTCATTGGCCCAGGTTTGCACCCGGTCGGGCGAATTGCTGACGACCCAGGTCACGTCGTTGCCTGTCTGCTGACGCACCGCGCCCAGCATGTGTTGTGAAGCTATCGTACTCGCTCCGACAAAAGCCCAGTTCATCTGATTCCCCCGATTTTGGAACGTTCCAAATTTCTAGTGGAACGTTCCAAGTATGACAAGAAAAAACTCTTAGCGCGCTTTAAAGGTAAGAAAACATGGCTAAAACCGCGAAGCTTGGCACCTCATCAAAAGCAATCACAGGGAATCGAATTGCTTTATAGCGTGTCGGCTCTCCGACTGAGTCGCAGAGGTGCTGTCAGACGAATTCGAACCAGTCTCAGTTTGCTGCGGAAACCGCGGACCTATCCGGAACAAAGTTGACGCCACTCGCTAAGAGCGGCGGCGCGGGTCAGCTTGAAGGTGTCTCGACTGGCTAGCGATCTTTCCTGGTTGAAGTGGTTGTAGACAGAGGAAAGGACGGAGGCGAATTTCTGTAGACTTCGCATGCGCCTGAAACGCTGCATCGCGCGTTCGCGTCGTCGAAACCAGGTGCGAATTCTCGACGCGGTTGTTGAGCCACCTGCCCGTCTGTTGTTTTTCAAGCGCGCCCATTTCTCTGAGCGCAGCCTTGTAGGAAGCGAAGCGATCTGTGACGATCTCTTCGGCGCAACCGTGCCGCTTCATCAATTTCTTGAGGAATTTCAGTGCTGCGGCTTTGTTTCGACGCTTCGTGACGACGGCCTCAAGCACCTCACCTTCGTGATCAACGGCCCGCCAAAGATAATGCCGCTTGCCATTCACTTTCACAAAGACCTCGTCCACGTGCCACTTCCATTTGGAGAAGGCGCGCAGGTGCTGAACACGCTTTCTTCGGATCTCTGATGCAAACATCGGGCCAAACCTGTTCCACCAATATCGGACAGTTTCGTGGCTCACGTCGATGCCTCGTGCGTGCAGCAGGTCTTCAACATTCCGAAGCGAGAGAGGGAAACGGATGTACAGCATCACCGCAAGGCGGATGACCTCGGGACTGGTTTTGAAGTATTTGAAAGAGACAGGTCTGGTCATGGGCAAATGCTGCGCAACCGCCCTGCCCCGCTCAAGCAAAGTTCTTCTGACAAAACCATTCTGGCTCCGAAGCCCCCACGAAATTTTATGCATACCGACCAGTTCTAAAAAAGCACCTAATGCGGGCATGAGTTGCGCAAGTTGGAGACTGGAAAATCATTGAACATCGCAGGCGCGATCCAATTCAGGAAACTGTCGTCATCTATTAGATCAGCGAAGGCCGCGGTCATCATCCCTAGCTGAGAGATTAAATTGGCTTCACGCGCAGGATCGGCCTCTCCATGTGCGAATTCGCCTGGGTTATCCATCAGCCTCGTGGCCATCGCCCGAATACGCTCTGCCGAAACGGGATGTGAATTCTCCCGCCGCCCTTTCTCGCTTGCCGGGTCGTGCCACCAGGCAGCCTGATAGTACCAGAAGATGCCCATCGGATTGCCGCCCAGCCGCGCGAAATGATCAAGCGCAAAGGTGTCCGCCTCGGCTTCCTGCCGCTGACTCTCTGCACCCTCAACCCCAGTGCGATGATCAAGCAGGATATGCCCCAATTCATGTGCCAAAAGAAACTGCACACCTGACGAAAAGATCTTTCCGCTGAGATCGTAGGTGTAATTGTCAGCGAACAACTTGTCTCGATCCAGCCCAAACGCGACGAGTGGCGCAGGCAGGTTTTCATCGGCTCGAAGCAGCGCCGCCAGGTAGGTCTGAATGTACTCTTGCGGACATGAGCGGGACTCAAACCAGGCGTGCAACGTCGCGATGTCGTCATAGAAGCGCAAAGATGTCAGCGGCAAATGGATCTCCTGCCTCGCAGGTGCCGCATAGAACGACATCGGGCCCGGACCGCGTTCGGGAAATATCAATTTTACGTCGCTGGCACGGGCTCTGTACTCGGATGGCAGGCGAGGCACGATATCCTGCCACATCACAGACTGGATCGAAGGGACCGTACGTTCTCGAACACGTTGAATTTCTGCCGGGCTGTAGACGACCTCGGCTGTCGAAAAACCCGCGGTGACAATCCAAAGGAAAAAGACCTTCTTTAGCATCCGGTGTGCTTTCCATCAAAGAATTCAATCGCTTCCGGTGTCGGATTGGTGCCCAGGTTGGGATTGCGCGCCCAGTTTTCGAACTGAAGCACGGCACCCCAATTGCTGTCCCAAACTTCTCGCATGAGCTTCAGCTTGATTTCTGTCAGTTCAGATTGCGCAGGTGGACGTACGGTGGTCGAGGCCGCCAGGCAGTTGAGCGTCCAAATCTGGTGGCGGACACGCTGGCGCGCGTAGCTGCTGACCCCAGCCGCGGCGATGTCATGCGTTTGGGTGTTGACCGCGCCCGTGAACTGACCCGGAGCAGTTGCTTCCAAAGCGGCGGTCTGCCCGGAAACGGCTTCACTAGCAGGAGGTGGCGCGCTGTAGGAAATCGGGTGCGACAAGCTTACCCAGGCGTAGAGAATAACCGCCAACAGTGCGAAGACCGGCGTAGACAACGCCACTGAACCCGTGATGCCAAGCGAACCGCCATCCTTCAGCGTCACTCGCTGCACAGTTTTCCAGAAGCCGACGAGTACGACCAATGCCACGACGATAACAATTGCGGTCAGCAGCAGACGTTCGGACATACGGAAAACGATAATGGGGTTCAATCCTTCGAACATACCATAATCCCGTATCTGAATACGAAATCATACCACAGCGCGCGCTCGACACCAAAACTCGGCCCATCAGTCTTCTGCAGGAAGGTACACGCGGAGACGTGTCAAATCGATTTCTATTGAATGCTGTGGGTTTACTAAACGTGCGTCTGCCAGCCTTCAAAATCCCTTTGAAACGCTTCTGATCCGGGTCGCACCTGATTGTTGGGTCTCCGTAGCCGCCCCTCGCCCCAACATTCACCAGCAAAATCTGAGCTAAATTTTTTAATCCAAAACAGTTGTTTAGCGCGAACTTTTCCCTCACGTTTATCGCTGTTCCAGAATGTTGTTGATCAGAGGCCCAGATCTTCTGGTCCGTTTACCTCTCTTCGTGCGGCCATGCTTTCAAATTCACCACCTGCAACATCAAATGCTTGGAAGTCGCTGGTTTTCAAACCCGTCAGTTCGCCAATTACATGTATTGGCAATGCGCGCAGCTACTGAACACGCTTTCTTCGGATCTCAGCAGCAAACATCGGACCGAACCTATTCTACCAGTAGCGGACAGTTTCATGGCTGACATCGATCCCGCGTTCGTGAAGTAAGTCTTCGACATTTCGAAGCGAAAGCGGGAAACGGATGTACAGCTTCACAGCAAGGCGGATGATTTCGGGACTGGTTTTGAAGTACTTGAAAGAGGTAGGTTTGGTCATGGGCAAAAGCTACGCAACCGCCCTGCCCTGCTCAAGCCAAGTTCTTCTGACAAAACCTTCAACGTAATTGGCTTTTTGAATCATGGCCCGTGTCTAGAAGCGAAGTACTTAAGCGCCTTGGTCGGCGTTTCGATCTGGGCATAGTCGGTCTCAGGTATCGACACGCCTAAGCGCGCGTGCAGGGCCGTCACAAGGTTCAGAATATCCATCGAGTCGAGTTCCAGATCATCTTGCAGATGGTCATCATCAGACACATCCGCCGGTTCTATGTCCGGCGCGATTTTGTGGATTTCCTCCAGAAAAGCCTGTCTAATCTCACTATCGTTCATAGTTCCTCCGGTCTCGAAAGCTTATCGGCCAACACTGTAAGGAATTTTGAGGCCTGCCTGCCGTCGCAAACGCGGTGGTCTGCAGAGAGCACAAAGTTCGTGACCTCACGGGGGGCAACTTTCTCCCCATCCACCCAAGGGCGGATTTGTGGGGCACCGACCGCCAAGAGGGCGACCTGAGGAGGGAAAATCACTCCCGTCATGCTGTCGGCACCACTCTCACCAAGGCTGGAAATAGTGAGCGTTCCGCTGGTCAGTTCTGAACTACGCAATCGTCCAGAACGAGCACGCGTCACCAGATCACGCATCCCTTCCATGACCTCCTCAAGGGACATACGGTCTGCATTGAGGAGCGCTGGGGCGACCAGCCCGCCGCCACGGAGTGCGATGGCGACTCCTGTATTGATCTCGCTAGAGGGGACAAATTCTCCATTCACAATATGACCGTTCAGCGATTTGACGGCCTGCGCTGCGAGGGCGGCGGCCTTCACGATGGCCGCGCCGAGCAATATCCGTTCTGCCGGGGGCCGGTCCTTGTTGCGAGCGGCCAGCCATTCAGACAGGCCCTGAGTTTCGATCGTGTGCGAGACGTAGAAATGTGGAATTTCCTGCTTTGCGCGCGTCATCGCTGCGGCAACCGCCTTGCGCATTTCGGATAGGCCGTCCGTGGCTTGTTTGGAACTGGCCGCGTTTTTCGCGAAGATCTCGACATCGGCCAAAACAACTGCCCCATCCGGGCCGCTGCCTCGGAGTTCAGACAGCTTCAGGCCAGCATGTCGTGCTGCAACGCGGGCCGCCGGGCTGGCTGCCACAACTGCCGTCGGTCTGGGCGGCGTGGCCGAGACCTTTTGCACATCAGGGCCAAGCGATGGAATGTATGGAGGCGCAGTGTCGGCCGGGTCTGGCAAAACCGCTGACACTTCCGGCGTGTCCTCTCCTATACGGGCTAGCGGCTCTCCCACAGGAACGGTTTGACCGACTTGCGCCAGTAATTCTGAGACGTCCCCGGCTTCAAAGCTCTCGATTTCTATGGCGCCTTTCTGTGTCTCTACCACGGCGACGACATCCCCCCGGTGCACCTCGTCCCCTGGCTGAATCAACCACTCGACCAACGTACCGGCCTCCATGTCCGCACCGAGCGAGGGCATCCGAAAGATACTCATGTCAGCTTTGCCCCATCACACTTTTGGCCGCCGCGACAATCGCCGGAACCTGCGGTATCGAGGCGTCTTCCAGATGTTTCGGGTAAGGGATCGGAACTTCTTCCGAACACACCCTTCCAACTGGGGCATCGAGCGTCCAAAAGACCTGTTCGGTGATCCGGGCCGAGATTTCAGCTGCCAGCGAGCCGCTGCGCCATCCTTCGTCAACAATGACGGCGCGGCGCGTCCGGGCAACCGATCCCATGATTGTTTCGTCGTCAAGCGGACGTAGCGAGCGCAGGTCGATGACTTCAGCGCCAATCCCTTCTGAGGCAAGCGAATTTGCCGCCTCTAATGTCTTGTGGAGCGACCCGCCATAGGTAATCAGCGTCAGGTCTTTGCCCGGCCTGCGAATAGCTGCGCGGGAAATGTCGACAGGGCCTGCGCCCGAGTCGATTTGACCGCTCAGATTGTAGAGCATAACGTTTTCGAAGATCAGGACTGGATCGGGATCCTGCAGAGCGGTCCAAAGCATGCCGCGCGCATCTTCCAGCGTCGCAGGCGCGAGGACCTTAAGTCCCGGAATATGAGCGTACCAACCTTCAAGGCTATGGGAATGCTGGGCCGCGAGTTGCTTGCCCGCCCCGGTCGCCATACGGATGACCACCGGTACGCCGAACTGCCCTCCGGACATGTGCCGGAGGGTGGCTGCAGTGTTCAAAATCTGGTCGAGTGCCAAAAGGCTGAAGTTGACGGTCATCAGTTCAACGATGGGGCGCATCCCGGCACATGCAGCGCCGATCCCAGCCCCGGTGAAGCCTGACTCGGAAAGCGGCGTGTCACGCAACCTGTCCGCGCCGAATTTGTCCATCAGACCTTTGGAGACGGCATAGCATCCGCCATATGCACCGACGTCCTCGCCCATGAGGAAGACACGGGGATCGCGAGTCATGGCGTCGGAAATCGCGGCCCTAACGGCTTCGCGATAGGTCGTCTCGACCAGCTCACCGGTAGGGGAAGAGGCCTCAACAGTTGTTGCGGATGGCGCCATTACGTCCTTAGTTAACGACGACACAGGCTCCCAGGTTCCGGCCTCGGAAAAGGCTACGGCTTCGTCGATTTCGGCATCGGCTTGCTTTTCGAACTCCCGGATGTCTTCTTCGTGGATCAGCCTATTCTCTATGAGCCATGACTGGAAGCGCAGAATTGGCCCCTTTTTACGCCATTCCTCAACTTCGTCATTTGGTCGGTAAAGTTGGGCATCAAACATCGAATGCGCCCGGAAACGGTAAGTTCTACATTCGAGAAAGACTGGCTTTCCCGTTTCGCGGATTTCCTGCAGCGCCTGTGTTGCGGCCACTTCCACCGCGACAATGTCCATGCCATCGACCACACGCGCCTCGATCCCATAAGCGGCGGCCTTGCGGCTGACATCGGTCTCAGACTCGGAGCGCGCCAGGGCCGTTCCCATTGCGTAGCCATTGTTTTCGCAAACAAAAAGAACAGGTAGCCGCCACAGTACCGCGAGGTTAAGAGTCTCGTGGAACTCGCCCTCGGCCACGGCGCCTTCGCCAAAGAAGCAGGCCGTCACGCCCGTGTCGCCGCGCATCCGTTCGGCTAGAGCCAGCCCCGCAGCCAAGGGGAGACCGCCACCGACAATGGCATTGCCGCCATAGAAGCTCGTGGCGGCGTCAAACAGGTGCATCGAACCTCCGCGTCCGCCCGAGCAGCCTTCGGCCTTGCCATACATTTCGGCCATGACCGAGGACATTGAGACGCCGCGCATCAGCGCATGTCCGTGTTCTCGGTACGTGGCGACGACGCGATCTTTGTCCGACAAGAGCGGGATAATCCCAGCGGCAATCGCTTCCTCTCCATCATAGAGGTGCAGGAAGCCGCGAATTTTTTCTTGAGTGTATAGCTCCGCACATTTGTCTTCGAAACGTCGGATACGGATCATGTCACTCAGCAAGCGTTTCACATGGTCGCGGTCCAGTCTTGGTTTGCTTGTGGTCATTTCTCGTCCGTCTCCAATGTAGAGATGTCACCTTCTGGCAGACCAAGTTCGCGCGCCTTCAAAAGGCGGCGCATGATCTTGCCAGAGCGGGTCTTGGGAAGGGCATTTCGGAAAACGATCTCGCGGGGGGCCACAGCCGCTCCAAGCCGTTTGCGGGCAAGGCCGCGAATGTCGCGCTCTAGCTCCTCATCCGCGGTTTGGCCGGAATTCAGGGTCACGAAGGCTTTGACGATTTCGCCCGCTGTCTCGTCTGGAATACCAATCACAGCGGCCTCGGCGACGGCTTCATGCTCAATCAGCGCACTTTCAACCTCGAAGGGGCCGACCAGATGGCCCGACGTTTTGATTAGGTCATCGGCTCGACCGACGAACCAGAAATACCCATCACTGTCCCGCATCGCGAGATCGCCTGACAAGTACCAACCATCATTGAAGCATTTTTCGTACCGCGCCTGTTCGTGAAGATAGTCCCGCATCATCGAGGGCCAGCCCGGTCGCAGAGCAAGCTCTCCTATCTCGCCATCCGGTAATTCCCGCAAGCCACCGTTGTCTGGTTCCACAATGCCAGCAACAACGCCAGGCAGGGGTTTGCCCATCGATCCAGGCTTGATGTCATGCGCTCTAGTATTGGCAATCATGATGCCCCCGGTTTCTGTCTGCCACCAATTGTCGTGGAACGGACGACCGAATACCTCGTTGGACCAGACCACGGCTTCGGCGTTCAGAGGCTCACCGACGCTTGCAAGAAACTGCAGAGCACTGAAGTTGTACCCTCGTGCGGCCTCACTGCCAGCGCGCATCATCATGCGGATGGCTGTTGGGGCTGAATACCAGACCTCAACGCGTTCCCTTTCAACGATCCCATACCAGCGTTCGAGATTGAATTCTGCCTCGTCCACGATCATCGTCACGCGGTTCACCAGTGGTGAGATAATCCCGTAGGTCGTTCCGGTGACCCAGCCCGGGTCAGCGGTGCACCAGTAGGTCACGCCGGGCTGCAGTTCGAGCGCGTATCGACCCGAGAGCGCGTGGTGCTGAACTGCGCCATGCACGTGAACCGCACCTTTTGGCCTCCCGGTGGTACCCGAGGTGAAGTGAATCAATGCCGGGTCTTCCGTCTGTGTGTGGGCAGCCAGAAATTCTGTCGAGGCCTCTTGCAATGCCGGGGCCAGAGCGACGCAATCATCAGGAGCTTCGTCGCCAACGATGAGGACCAAACGCAGCGACGTCATTTCCTGACGCCACGATGCGATTTTGCGTTTGTAGAGTGATTTAGTCGTGACCAGAACATTGGCATCGCCGATTTCCATCCTGGTTCTCAGGGGTTCTGGCCCAAAGGCGGCAAAGAGTGGCGTAAAGACCATCCCGGCCTTTAAAGTGCCAAGGGCCGCAGCATAAAGCTCAGGCCGCCGCCCCATCGCGACAAAGACGCGGTCCCCTTTTTGTTGTCCGTGGTCGTAGAGCAGATTTGCAAACCGCGACGACATGGCTGCGAGATCTCCATAGCTGAGCGTTTGCTGCGCTCCCTCCTTGGATAGCCAGATCAGGGCAGTATGGTCTCCATGCCCCTGCGCTAAATGGCGATCGACAGCTTCAAACCCGATGTTGATCGAGCCATCTGGCAAACCTGTGAGAAGTCCGCGGCCAAGGTCGTTTGTCGGCTGCTCTAGGGCATCCGAGGTTGGTTGCCAACACGCAGCGGCGCGCTCTTCGGGTGATTTCCCAATGATGCTCATTGCTACATCCTCCCGCAGAAAGTCTGGTGGGGAGGTCTGGGGGAAAGCAATGACTCAAATCAAAGCGCGCAATATAGCGGACGGCTTCATGGCTGACATCGATCCCGCGCTCGTGCAGCAGATCTTCAACATTTCGAAGCGAGAGCGGAAATCGGATGTACAGAATCACCGCAAGGCGGATGATCTCAGGGCTAGTTTTGAAGTACTTTAAGGAGGCAGGTTTGGTCATGTCCGAAGGCTATGCAACCGCCCTGCCCCGCTCAAGCAAAGTTCTTCTGACAAGACCAGCTACGTAACCGCCCTGCCCTGCTCAAGCCAAGTTATTCTGACAAGACCCTTTAATTGCTCGCGCCCCGCGCGGCCTGAGGGTTCTCAGTCAGAAAACCTCGCAAAACGGTGAAGAGATCCCTCGCATGTTGAATATCGTCAGCATGCATTGCAGCGCGAATATCGTCGCAGATCATTTCATGTACTTTTTGCGGCCCGTGGTGAATTTGCATAAGGTAATTCCCCATTAGCGCGGCGTCGTATGTGGTGAAATGCTCGTGTTCAGCGAGCGCGTCGATCTCTGCCCTCGTGAGCGCGGACATGTCTTCGATATCTTCAGCCGAAATCATGGTTCTTTGCCTCCCAATGAAAGAACATTAACAATCCGATCGACGCAGCACATTGATTTGGCTCAAACGTCGCTGGTCAAGCTGGATTGGATATAACAACAACTGGGCGACCGATGCGGACCCCTCATGGACTTTTTGACTAATGATTTCTGATCCAAGAAAGCCACCGCTGAACCACACTAAAAATGGTGCTGTCAGACGAATTCTAGCTAGTCTCAGTTTGCCGCTGAAACTGCGAAGCTATTCGGAAAAAAGTTGACGCCACTCGGCAAGAGCAGCGGTGCGTGTCAGCTTGAAGGAGTCTCGGCTGCTGAGCGATCTTTCCTGATTGAAGTGGTTGTAGACGCAGGAATGGACGGCGGCGAACTTCTGCAAACTTCGGATGCGCCTGAAACGTTGCATCGCGCGTTCGCGTCGTCGGAACGGCGAGTGCGAAT
>NZ_WQGD01000026.1:0-29758 GCF_013034475.1 Ruegeria sp. HKCCA6837 | reverse complement strand
TAAAACAACGCTCGGGCATTGTCATCTTTTGAAAACCTGCGATGCGATCTCGGGGAATCTTCAAAGCAATGCAGTGAATGGCGGCTTCGTCCGCATTGCAGTCGTTCGTCAGATCGGGTCGAATGACGGCTCCGAGCCCATACCTCCCAAGTGTTGCATCGCAATCATGTCGACAGTAAGCGCCCTTCACTTTGTTGATAGTACGTTGTTTCAAAGGTATCGTGTGCGCATGAAACCGATCCCCAAGACACTTGTTGAGAGCTTCTACGCTGATGTCTGGAACAGACGCGACTTTGACGTCGCGCATGACATAATTGCTGCTGACTTCGGGTTTCGAGGGTCTCTTGGGTCAGAGAAGAAGGGCATTGACGGTTTTCTCGAATATGTGGACGCCGTCCACGCAGCTCTTGGCAACTACACATGCATTATCAACGACCTAGTCCTTACAGATGATCGTGTTGCAGCGCGAATGACGTTCCGAGGCACTCACCAGGCCGAGTTTTTTGGTGTGGCGGCAACCAAAAGAGAGATCGAATGGGCGGGTGCAGCGTTTTTCACATTATCAGGCAATAAGTTATCCCAGCTTTGGGTGCTTGGTGATGTGGATGCTGTGAAACAGCAGTTAGGCGCATCTTCTGTCGGCCAGTTCTGAATTTAGATGTCGGCAAAGTCTCGCAAAGCAGTCACTCACGAAATTTCGACGAACGACTGCGTTGAGCCCAAAGACGACATAGATATAGATTTTGAGAGCTGCGTTCTTCGCTCAGGGCGAATACCTGAATTTAGCAGCAATCGCAGAAACTCGCGTTGACTTTGACTGGTTTTGGGTTCCGAGTGAAATTAGAAACAGCTTACAGGACCATGGGAATCTCAAGCGTAATACTCGCTCCTCTTTCTACTTGGTTGATTTCGATCATTCCTCCGTGGCGCTCCGCCACTGCGGAGACGATTGACAACCCCAATCCGCTGCCCTCCGAATATTCCAACTGAGAAAACCGATTAAATGCCGCTTCGCTTTGGTCTGGCGACAGCCCAGCACCGTCATCGGCCACTGTTAGATTGACGTATTTGCCGTCACACCGCAGCACCACTGAAATTTGGCTCAACATTGTGCCACCGTGTTTGATTGCGTTGTCCAACAGGTTCTTTAGAGCCTCAATCAGAAAGACGCGGTCACCGGTTACCGGGACCGCCGTCTCAGGTATCGTGACGTCGAACTCGATACCCTTTGCTAGGATGTGAACTCCTATCTCCGCGCAGGCCTCTTCAACGACCGAGCGGAAGTCAATTTTATCCATTTGGTCTTGGTGCGTCGGCTGCCTGAGCCTTTCAAGTGATAACAGCTGTTCCGCCACTGTCGCTGATTTTTTTGCAGCCGTAACAAGCTCGGAGATGCGTTTTTCTCGGTCGCCATCCGTTTTCGCGTCCTGCAGCGCTTCGGCCATCGACTGCACTGCGGCCGCTGGGTTCCGCAGCTGATGTGCAGCTTCGGATATAAACACTTGATGGGCGTTGATACTTTTTTCCACCTGACCAAAAAGCCGGTTCAGGGTTCTAACAACACCCTGAACTTCGATCGGGACAGGGCGCTTAATCTCACTGAGGTCATCTGGTGAACGCAGGTCAATTGCGTCCTGCAAATCCAGCAAAGGCCTCAGGCCACGAGCGACGCCGAACCAAACCACAATGGCGAGCGTGGCCAGCAGAATTCCCATGAGAATTCCTGCGCGGATTGACAGTTCATTCGCAAACGCATTGCGATCCGCCATACGATGCCAGACTGTAACTGTCGCATCTCCGATTAGATTTTCTATGGTCACTCGTTCCGTCATCTTAAGAACGCGGACCGGTTCTTGGCGGTAAAGTGCTTCGAAAAACTGCGGCTTGTACACCTCTTCAGCAGTCGGGTTGGTGGCTGCCGGAGGGTAGGCATAGCCTGTCACATAGATGCCGCCGGGTCCCGTTACGTGGTAAAAAATCTCTCCGCCTGACGCGTCACGGATCATGCTGCGTGTCGTTGGTGACAGTGCGTCACCGCCTGAAATCGCAACATCTCGCGATATTGCGAGACCAGCAGATAACAGGCTGTCGTCGAACAATTCCTGAGCCGTTTTCTGCGCAATCATAAAGCGCCAAAGACCAAGCAGAGCGGCAATTAGTATCAAAGGGGTTAGGATAAGAATGAACAGTCTTAACCTGAGCGAGCCGTGATTGATCACTTCTGCACCTCAAGCAGATACCCGAGACCACGGGCTGTTTTAATTCCAATACCGAGATCTTGAAGACGTTTTCTCAGCCGAGATACATGAGGCTCAACTGCCGAGGCCTCGACATCGGCACCCACGCCATAGACGTAATCTGTAAGCTGGCTTTTGGGAACAATTCTGCCCCTGCGCTCCAACAGGCATTCAAGCACCGCGATTTCCCGCCGCGGTATATCCATAACTTCGCCTCGGACACTGACCTGACGTGCGGCGCGGTCGAACTCTAGGCCTCCGATGCTCTCCTTAGCTCCGTAGTCGAGATCTTTGCGTCGAGAAAGCGCCCGGATGCGTGCTTCCAACTCGTCCATTTCGAACGGCTTAACCAGATAATCATCTGCACCCATATCCAAACCTGAAACCCGGTCGCTTGTTTCGGCACGTGCCGTAAGCAAGATCACCGGTACGCCATCGCCACGATTGCGAAGAGATTTCAGGATCTCCAGCCCAGATTGTCCGGGCAAATTTATGTCCAGAACAACCAAGTCTGCGCCTTCTTGCGCAAGATACAAGTCAGCCTCGTTGCCGTCCGCAAGCACTTCCGCCGCATGACCGCGGTCACGCAGACGATACGCAATAGCGTTGGCGAGGGTCTCGTTATCCTCGATTATGACGATCCGCATTCGGGCTCCTGCAAGTTTCGCGCAAGGTTGGCGCTCCATGATTGCCAGATGGGAGGGGGAATCAACCCCACAGTTCTATTTGCGATCACGGTGGCGCAGAGGGCGCTAGCGTGGTTGTCTGGTCAACAGGGAGGAACCAATGACCATTTCCAACTTCACCCGTCGCGCCGTCGTGGGACTGATCGCCGCCGCCGGTATCGCCGCACCTGCCGCTGCCGAGGTCAATTTCTCGGGCAAGACCATTGAATGGGTCATCCCGTTCTCGGAAACGGGTGGCTCCGCCAAATGGGCCAACTTCTTTGCGCCACTTCTGTCCGAAGCCCTGCCGGGCCAACCCACTGTTGTTGTGAAATTTATGCCGGGCGCTGGTTCAACCAA
The DNA here is from genome assembly GCF_013034475.1 of Ruegeria sp. HKCCA6837. Taxonomy (NCBI): domain Bacteria; kingdom Pseudomonadati; phylum Pseudomonadota; class Alphaproteobacteria; order Rhodobacterales; family Roseobacteraceae; genus Ruegeria; species Ruegeria sp. HKCCA6837. The sequence continues at coordinate 26,496 of NZ_WQGD01000026.1, read as the reverse complement.
AGGCGCAAACTGGTTCCAGGAGCAGAGCCATGATGACGGCACGCTGCTGTTTGGCACCTCCGGTTCAACTCAATTCCCATATCTGCTGAGCGATCCTCGCGTGCGCTATGAATACAACGACTGGATCCCGGTTATGGCGTCGGGAACCGGTGGTGTTGCCTATCTGAATGCAGAAGACGGAGCAAAGTTTGATGGTTCCGCGAACGCGCTGAAGGACACAAACTTCATTTACGGATCGCAGGGCGCGACACGCCTTGACCTTGTGCCGCTGCTGGCATGGCAAATGTTGGGCATGAGTGTTGAGCCTGTTTTTGGCATCAAAGGCCGTGGCGATGGTCGTCTGATGTTCGAGCGCGGTGAAGCCAACATCGATTATCAGACCTCGTCCGGCTATCTGGGTGGATCGGCCCCGCTGGTTGAATCCGGTCAGGCCGTGCCGATGATGACCTGGGGGGCGCTGGATGCGGATGGTAATATCGTCCGTGACCCGACCTTCCCAGATATCCCGACATTTAAGGAAGTATGTGAAGCCACCGATGGTTGTGAAACCAGCGGTGAGGCATGGGATGCGTGGAAAGCATTCTTTGTAGCCGGTTTCCCGGTTCAGAAGCTGGCGTTCCTGCCGGGTGATACACCTCAGGAAGTGGTCGACGCATACACAGCAGCGTTCCAGGCTGTGACGGAGCGCGGCGACTTTGCCGACATCTCCTCAAAGCGCGTGGGCAAATACCCAGTGTTCGTAGGTGACGGCTCTAAAGCGGCATTGCAAACCGCGACAAACGTCGACGACAACGCCAAAGCCTACGTTCTGAACTGGCTCAAAGAAGCCTATGGTGTCGAGCTGAACTAAGCCCAAACACCACCGCGCGTGCCCCAATGTCGGGCGCGCGCTGTTCCAAACACAAGACAATTTATGAAAGGCGGCCGCTATGGAGGTTTTCGCCACAGCTGTTCCTGCGCTTAGTGACGCGTGGGGTCTGATCCTGCAACCTATCGTTCTGGGATATCTTGTTCTCGGTGTCGTTATGGGACTGGCCGTAGGTGTTTTCCCTGGGCTTGGCGGTATTGCTGGTCTGTCCCTATTGCTGCCTTTCATGTTCGGTATGGACCCGATCCTTGGATTGGCGTTGATGATCGGGATGGTCGCCGTTGTGCCGACCTCTGACACCTTCGCGTCAGTTCTTATGGGCATCCCAGGTAGCTCTGCCTCGCAGGCTACGGTGTTGGATGGTTTCCCGATGGCGAAGAAAGGCGAAGCCGCGCGGGCATTGTCAGCGGCCTTTGCTTCATCGCTTTTCGGCGGTTTGGTCGGTGCAACTTTTTTGACCATGTTCATCCTGGTCGCGCGGCCCATCGTTCTGGCATTTGGTCTGCCCGAGATGCTGATGATCACCATTCTTGGCTTGTCGATGGTCGCTATCTTAGCCGGACGTATCCCACTGAAGGGTGTCGCGGCCGCAGGGCTGGGTTTGATGGTCGGTACGATTGGCGAGGCGGACGCAGGCGGGTCGCTGCGTATGGCGACTTATGACATTCCCTACCTGACCGATGGTTTGAAGTTGGTCATCGTTGGCTTGGGTATTTTTGCGGTGCCGGAAATCGTCTCGCTGCTGCGTCAAGACCGATCAATTGCTAAGGGCGCCTCACTGGGCGCGGGCTGGCTTGATGGCGTCAAAGACTGGGCTGCAAACATCTGGTTGTCAGTCCGCTGTTCAATCATTGGCGTGGTTGTCGGTGTCATTCCCGGCCTTGGTGGCTCGGTTGTTGACTGGATCGCTTATGGCCATTCGGTTCAATCGACTAGAGATAAAAGCAACTTCGGCAAGGGTGAAGTGCGGGGTGTCATTGGACCGGAAAGTTCGAACAACGCCAAAGAAGGTGGAGGGCTGGTTCCAACCCTGCTGTTCGGCATTCCCGGTTCCGGCTCGATGGCAATCTTCATCGGTGCGGTCGCCCTGTTGGGGTCCGGCGATATCGAGGTCGGCCCAAGCATGCTCAAGGACAACCTCGACATCACTTATTCGATCGTCTGGTTGCTGGCGCTTGCCAATGTTGTCGGCACTATCCTGTGCATCGCGGCCTCGGGCGGCATCGCCAAGCTGACAACTATCCGCTTCACCTATCTGGCGCCGTTCCTGTTCATGCTGATCAGCTTCGCGGCCTTCCAATCCGGTCAGAATTTCGAAGACCTTCTGGCCCTGTTTGTGATCGGTCTGATCGGTATCTTCCTGCGTCGCTTTGACTGGTCGCGCCCGGCCTTTCTAATTGGCTTCGTTCTGTCGAACCCTGTCGAAAAGTTCACCAATCAGGCGTTCCAGATCGCTTCGTTCCGCTTCCGCAAAAGCTTTGCAGAAGGCATGGAATATGTCTTTAGCCCGATCGTGATCGTCCTGATCGCGGTCACTGTGGTTTCGGTCATTCTGGGCATTCGCCAATCTAAGATGATCATGGCCGAAGGTGAGGTCAAATCCGGAAGCAAGCGCGCGCCGCTGATCTTTTTGCTGGTGATCATGGCCTATCTGATCGTGGCGTTGGTCAATGCCAACATGATCCCTGACTACAACATGACCGACAAGATCATCCCGCTTGTGATCGGCAGCGTGTCGTTGTTCTGCTGCGTCATTCTGTTGATCCAGATGATGCGGCGACCCGAGGGGGATGCGATCTTTGCTGACAAGGAACTCGCCGGCGAAGATGCGAGCGCGCCACATGGACTTTGGTCAACGCTCGCCTGGTTTGCGGGTTTGATCGCGGCCACTTGGGTTGTGGGTTTTATCCTAGCCCTGATCGGGTTCCTTATCGCATTTTTCCGCATTCGCGCCGGGTCCAGCTGGCAGATGACGCTGCTCCTGACGGCTTGTGGCATCGGTTTCATGTGCTTCATGGCCGGCGCTTTGAACAGGGATTTCCCGCCGGGTCTGCTGCAAGACATGGTGAACCTGCCATGGCCGCTCAATTGAGCGCTCCACGGTTGCCCGGCCGGCCAATCTGGCGGGCTGGGCAGCGCTGAAATCCGAAATATCAATAGTTTGTAAAGGAGGGTTCGCGATGACCCAGACAGCAATCCCATATGTCTTCATGCGCGGCGGCACTTCCCGAGGGCCCTATTTTCGACGCTCTGATCTGCCCGAAGATTTGGACACTTTGGCCGATGTTCTGGTCGCTGCCATCGGGGCTGGACAAGCGCTCAACATCGACGGGATCGGTGGTGGTAACGCAGTGACGACCAAAGTGGCGATGCTTTCAGTTAGCGAGGACGAATGGGCCGATATCGACTATTTCTTCGCGCAGGTTTCTGTTGATGAAAAGCTGGTCGATTTCAAACCCACCTGCGGGAACATCCTCTCAGGAGTTGGTCCAGCTGCGATCGAAATGGGATTGTTCCAGCCCAACGGCGATGAAACCGAAATCCGTATTCGCGCTGTCAATACAGGCGCCCGTGTCGTTACCAAAGTGCAGACCCCGGGCGGTGAGTTGGTGTACGAGGGCGATGTGGAAATCGCCGGAGTCCCCGGCCATTCTGCACCGGTGCAGCTGAGTTTCATGGGCGTTGTGGGTTCGGCAACTGGTGCATTTCTACCCACTGGAAATTTGCGCGATACAGTGCAGGGGGTCGAGCTGACTTGCATGGATGTCGCTATGCCGATGGCGATAGCCCGAGCAGAGGATTTCGGACTGACAGGATATGAAAGCGCCGAAGAGCTGGATGCCAACCGTGCTTTTTTTGATCGGATGGAGGCCGTGCGGATCGAAGCCGGAGAACTGATGGGTATGGGGGACGTCTCGAAATCGGTAACTCCCAAATTCGGGTTGATCGCACCCGCCAGAGAGGGTGGAACTCTTGCGGTTCGGTATTTCATGCCATGGAAAACTCACCCGACAATGGCCGTTACAGGTGCGCAATGCATGGCGTCTTGCGCTTTGACGCCCGGTACCGTCGCCGACGGTTTGCTTGATCGCCCGAATTCAAGCCCGGCTGAAGTTGTGTTGGAGCACGCTTCAGGCAAGATCGACGTTCTGGTGGACTTCTCGAACGTCGGGGAGTTCAACGTTATTTCTGCCGGTCTGGTGAGGACTGCGCGTAAATTGGCAGATGGGCATGTTTATGTACCGGAATCTGAGTGGAACGGCAGTTGAAGTAGCCATCCTCATTAGGTATACTATGGTATACCTAATGAGGATGCCACGATGGACGACTATTCCGAATGCCTTGATATCGCGCGTCAGGAACTCAGGCTAGCGCAGTCGGCTTTGCGGAGGGAAATCGCGGACTACCCGACACCGATTGCCGGTTGCGATGAGCAATTCAACCATCTGTTGGATCAACGCGAACGGGTTCGCAATGCACTTGAAGCACTCGACAAACTTCATTTTGCGCCGACGCCAAGAAAACTGAACAAAAGGCAGGGTATAGAAAGTCGATGAAAGTTCACATTCTGGACGATTGGTTCGATACACTGCAGGGCCTTCCCTGCTTCGGAAAACTGTCCGATCATCACGTGAAGGTCTGGACAGATCATGTCGAGGATACCGGTGAATTGGCCGCACGCTTGCAGGAGGCTGAGGCACTGGTTTTGTTTCGCGAGCGCACCAAGATCACCCGGGATTTGATTGAAAAACTTCCAAACCTGAAATTGATCAGTCAGCGCAGCGTGTATCCGCATGTCGATGTGCAGGCATGCTCGGATAATGGCGTGCTGCTGTGTTCGAACATGCATGGTGGGACGCCTTCATATGCCGCAGCCGAACTGACATGGGCACTCATCATGGCCGGGATGCGCGATTTGCCTGCGCAGATGGCTTCGGTCAAAACGGGGCGTTGGCAGGCCGGAGTTGGCAAGACTCTGAGAGGGCGACAGTTGGGACTGTATGGATATGGGCGTATCGCCCGCGCTGTTGCTGGCTATGCCGAGGCATTCAAGATGAATGTGGTTTGGTGGTCTTCGGATGAAGGCCGGGCACGCGCGCAGGCCGACGGCGTGCAGATTGCTACAAGCCGCGAAGCGTTCTTTGCCAACAGCGATGTTGTCTCGGTCCATGTTCGCCTGAAGCCCAACACGAACGGTATCATCACAGCGTCAGATTTTTCGCAGATGCAACCGGGCGCGATGTTTGTGAACACCTCCCGGGCCGGGCTGATCGCTCCGGGTGCTTTGTTGGACGCGCTGAACGCTGGTCGCCCGGGGAAGGCCGCAATTGATGTCTTCGATACCGAGCCGCTCACCGACCCGAATGACCCCTTGCTATCGCACCCAAACCTGATTGCGACACCACATATAGGTTTTGTGACTGAGGACGAATTCGACCTGCAATTTGCAGACATTTTCGATCAGGTGAATGCTTTTGCTGAAGGTGCCCCTATTCACATGATCAACCCCGAGGTTTGGACCAGCGCAGAATAAGGTTGGCTGCTATGGGCGCGCCGATGATTACCAGCACGATCCTTGTCAGGTGGTGCGTGATCACAAAGCCCAGGTCCGCGCCAGAAACGATGGCCAAGACCGTCATCTCTGCCTGTCCGCCGGGGGCAAAGGCCAAGAAAGCCTCAACCGGCTGACCGAAGCCCAACGTAGTGACAACGGCGGTGAAAGCGGCTGCGAGGATCGCAAGGACGATGACATAGGCGAAGCCCGCTGCAACCACCCGGCGGAGTTCGACCCAAGTGACGCCCACGAATTTCACGCCGATCCCGCAACCAATAAAGAATTGCGCTGCAAGTATGGCCTCGCGAGGCGGTCGAGTATGAATAAAATCACCCAGTGACAGAGCCGCTGTCAGGATCATTGGGCCGAGGATAGATGCTCCGAACAGGCCGATCCTCTCACCGCCTTTCCAGCCTACAAGGGCGGCCAGTACCATCAGCGCCAACTCATGTATTGGCAGGTCGCGCGCAGGCTCTCCGATTGGGTTGGTGAGCTGGGCATCGTAGAACACTGTCAGAAACAGTGGGGCCAGTGTCACGATGATCAGCACGCGCGTACCGTGGATCAGGGATAGCGTACGCGGGTTGGCGCCTGCTTCGGCGCCAAAGATGATCATGTCCTGCAATCCGCCTGGCATGGCAGCATAAAACGCGGTCGTGGAGTCAAAACCCCAAATCTTACGAAAGAATTGCACGCCTACCAGCGCGATCAGCAGGATGAAGAACGGGACCAGTGCTATAGACGCGGCCATCTTCGGCAATCCGACAAAAAGGGCAGGGGTAATCGAAGCTCCAACTGCAACGCCGAGTATGGTGCGCGCTGCAACCGATATCTGACCCAAACCTTCCATAGGGGCATGCGCTAGGGCGGCGATCAGACACGCACTCATTGGGCCGAATAGAAAGGGCAGTGGCAGGTTCAACGCCCAAAATACTCCGGTGCCCAGCAGCGCAAGGACCAGTGTTACGGCCCGCTTTGTCAGGAAAGAGGGTGTTTTGTTTTGGGTGGACAAGGCACGGCTTTCGATAATATTGACTCATATCGTATCCAAATGTATACAAGTGGACGCAAGAATACAAGTGAGCGCTCGATGACCATTCAAGACGACCCCTATCAGACTGGCCCACAAGGCAATTCAGCGTATCAACACCTGCTGGATGAGATTCGGGATGGCACACTTCAGCCTGGCGAACGCCTACGCGAGATTGAGTTGTCAGAACGATTAGGCGTCAGTCGCACCCCTGTGCGCGAAGCTATCCGGCAGTTGGAGTCCGACGGGCTGGTAACTCATGTGCCACGGCAGGGCGCAACCGTACGCAGCCTCGATTATGCCGAAGTAATGGAGCTTTATGAGATGCGCGCGGTGCTCGAGGGAACCGCGGCACGACTAGCGGCATGTGCAGCGTCGGATGTCGAATTGGACGAGCTGTGCGTTTTGAATGATCGCTTGGCCGAGGCTGGCACAGGCTCGGAAGCGGCTCGGATCAACCGGATTTTTCACGCCACACTTTTGGACGCAGCAAAGAATCGGTTTCTTTCCAAGTCTATGTTGTCTTTGCAAAAAGCGCTGTTGATCCTTGGGCCATCACAATTGCTGGAGGGTGACCGGGCCGAGACAGCAGTGGCCGAGCACAAGCGCGTCATGGCTGCCTTAAAGGCCCGCGATGGCGCTGCGGCTGAAAAAGAAATGCGCGCGCATATTCAGGCCGCACAACGGATGCGCATTCGGGCGTTGCAAGAACGCAACCGGACAACCGACGAAAACCATTAGGTAGACAGGATATGACCACCCAAAAGGAAGCTTATGACATCGCTGTGATCGGCGGCGGGAATGCTGCTCTATGCGCTGCAATGACTGCTGCCGAAGCAGGCGCCCGTGTTCTGATTCTCGAGACAGCGCCAAAACCCTATCGTGGTGGAAACTCCCGCCATACGCGCAATTTTCGTTGTATGCATGGTGCACCTCTGGGTCCGCTGATCGAAAAATACAGCGAAGATGAGTATCTTGAAGATCTGCTCAAGGTCACTGGCGGCAAAACCGACGAACGTCTTGCTCGCCTCGCGATCCGAACCTCCGAGGAATGCCTTCCGTGGATGGAAGAACACGGCGTGAGGTTCCAACCATCCCTGTCCGGGACACTGTCACTGGCGCGGACCAACGCCTTCTTCATGGGGGGCGGGAAGTCTCTGGTGAACGCCTACTACCGCACCGCGGCAGCTTTGGGCGTTGACGTGCTATACCAAGCTGCCGTGACGCATCTTGAACTGAACGGCGATCAGATTGAGTGGGTAGACTATACCTATGAAGGCCAGTCTCATCGCATCACGCCCAAGGCCGTCATCGTTGCTGCGGGCGGGTTTCAGGCAGATACCGATTGGCTCACTCGCGCATGGGGCGCGCCTGCGAAGAACTTCCTGATCCGGGGAACGCCCTATAACCGGGGCGTGGTGCTGGCTGATCTGCTGGATCAAAGCGTCGAAAGTGTTGGGGACCCGACCCAGTGTCACGCCGTTGCCATCGACGGGCGCGCGCCGAAGTTCGACGGCGGTATCGTCACTCGTTTGGATTGCGTGCCGTTTTCGATCGTCGTGAACAAAAATGCCGAGCGGTTTTATGACGAGGGCGAAGACGTCTGGCCAAAACGCTATGCGATTTGGGGGCGTCTGGTCGCCGCGCAGCCGGATCAGGTGGGCTATGTGATCATCGATGCGAAGTCGCTGAACCTGTTCATGCCCTCGGTGTTCCCTCCGCTAAAGGCGGACACCTTGGAGGAACTGGCTGGCATGATGGACCTACCCGCCGACAAGTTGGAGGCAACCGTTAGTGAATTCAACGAAGCTTGCGGCGACACCAGCGGATTTCATCCAACCGAGTTGGACGGGGTCACAACCTCGGGTCTGACGCCACCCAAAACCAACTGGGCTCGTCCGATCACCGATCCGCCCTTCTATGGCTACTCGCTGCGTACTGGCGTGACCTTCACCTATCTGGGGCTAAAGGTCGACGATACGGCCCAGTGTTCGACACCAGACGGCAAGATCAAAAACCTGTGGGCCGCGGGCGAGACGATGGCGGGTTCGATCCTTGGGCAGGGGTATCTGGCCGGTTTCGGCATGACCATCGGGACCGTTTTTGGACGCATCGCAGGACGTGAGGCTGCAGCCTATGCAAACTGATCTTTTTCAAGAAGCTCGCCGTCAGGCTGAGATATGCAACGCCTGCCGGTACTGCGAGGGCTACTGCTCAGTCTTCCCGTCGCTGCACGCGGAACGCGCGTTCTCGGATGGAGACATCACGCAACTGGCTAATTTGTGCCACAACTGTCGAGGTTGCTACTATGCGTGTCAGTACACGGCACCGCACGAGTTCGATCTGAACCTGCCGAAAGCTCTGGCCGAAGTGCGGCGGGACACTTGGGAGAGCTTCGCCTGGCCCCAACCTCTGGCGCGGCGGTTCCATACTCACGGTGGCGCGATCGCGCTGGCCCTCGTCATCGGTTTTGCCGTGATGTTCTGGGCAATTCGCGCTGTTGGTTCCAGCGGAGGTGAAGGGTTCTATGCCGTCCTGTCCCATAATGCGATGGTCGCAATTTTCGCGCCGGCATTCTTGTTGCCACTCTTTAGCTTGGCTATCAGCCTGAGGCGCTATTGGGCGGAGGTAGGTGGCAAACCCATCCAATTGTCTGATCTGACTGCTGCGTTCAAACGCGCTGGCAAGATGCAGGACTTGGCCGCAGGCCACGGCGAGGGTTGCAACTTCGAGGACGAAGACCGGTTCAGTCAGGGCCGACGCCACATTCACCACGCCATCATGTACGGCTTCCTGCTGTGCTTTGCCTCGACCTCGGTGGCGACGATTATGCACTATGGGTTCGCGTTACACGCGCCCTACGGGTTCTGGTCCCTGCCAAAACTCTTTGGGGTTTCAGGCGGTATTCTGCTGACAGTGGGTTGCGGAGCTATGGTTTTTCTCAAGCAAAAGTCTGATCGCGAGCTTGGTGACCCGTCCGCATGGGGCGGCGAAATCGGGTTTGTCCTGTTGCTCGGATTTGTCGGGCTGAGCGGGCTGGTCCTTTACGTCCTCGGTTCAACTGATCTGATGCCCGCGCTGCTTGCCATCCACCTTGGATCGGTTCTGACGTTCTTCCTGCTCATGCCATACACCAAGATGGTTCATGGCTTCTATCGACTTGCAGCTTTGATCAGAGACGCGCAGCGTAAGAGAGAATTGTCAGTTGGTTGCTAGCAAACGTCCAACGCCGAGGGAGTAAAAAGTCGCAATTCAAGCGCATTTTGATGCCCTTTCTCGCTTCGTTCCAGCACCCCGGGTGGCGGTCAACTTCCGGATTGGGTCTGTTTACTGTGATTGACAACATCGACACGAAAGGCAGCTTTGTCCGCTTAGCGGTCGTTCGCTGCAACTTGCTTGAACGTCCGCAATGCGGACAAAACAGACATTGGCTGCGAGTTCCCGAAAGGCTGCTTTGAAGCGCTATCCGGCAGCACGCAAAGGGATCGAAGCGTGGAGCTCACGTGCGATTTCGTCAATGAGCGCCTTCACGGGTTCGGTTCTACTTTTGGGATGGATGCGGGCGACAAAGGTAATGTCAGGTGGGGGTGGAAATATACCCTCGATGACCTCGATACCGTCAGACAGGTGCATCCCATTCAATAGCGCTACTCCAAGTCCAGATCGGACGGTGGATTTTACTCCGGCGGCGCTGGGGCATTCCAAAACCTGTTCAAAGTGATGCCCCTGCGCTTGGCCATCAGCGAAGCCCCATTGCCTGTAAAAGCAATTTTTGTCGAACGACAGAAATGGAATCGAGCCCAAGGGGTTTAAGGGCATGTCAGGAGACTTCACCCAATGCAGAGTGTCGTCAAAAAGAACGAGGTCATGCGCCACCCTTTTGAAGCAAGATCGATGGCCGTCGCTCGGCCTATCCCACTTGAAGCACCAGTAATCAGAGCAGTTCCAGCCATATCATCCCCCGGTTTGTTGATAGAAGATTACCACAAACCGCTTGCTCCCCTAATAAGGGCAATGCAGACCCACTTGCGAACCCACCGAATGCGCGAACCAAGCCCACAGCAGACAGTTCCAACCAAGTGTGCTAGCGTGGACTTGCGAGGCATGCATACATCCAAGAACCCGACCTTTGGGAGGATTGTGTATGATTATGCGGATATTTCAGGTGACAACACGTCCCGGAAAAGAAGAGGAGTTTGGCCGCTTCTTTCATGAAACTGCTATACCCCTAATGAATAGTACTCCGGGGATCGTGCGTGTTCTTCCGGGGGGGCGAGAGAGGATTCCCCGCGAGAATTCAGTTTTGTCATGGTGTGGGAGAGCTTGGAGGCGCTTAAGGCCTTCGTGGGAGAAGACTACCAAAGTCCGCACATTGATCCTGCTGAAGCGGAGCTCGTCGAGTCGCGATCCATCAAGCATTATGACTTGGTCGATTGTTAATCACCCAAAAGGATGGTCGACATGTCAAAGGGTCAGAGAACATCGCAACCGGACCTCGTGCCTGATCCGCTTAACAAAACAGCTGAGGCTTTGAAGGCTTTGGAAATCCAGCTGAAGGAAGCGCTGGATCGACAAGTGGCGACAGCCAAAATCCTGGACGTTGTAAACAGCTCGATTAAAGATCCTCAACCGGTTTTCAACTCCATTGTTGAAGCGGGTCAAACACTGTTTCCAAAATCGACAATCAGCATCGGATTGAGGGAGGGTAAAAAACTGATTTTGGGCGCAATCTCCGGCCCAGAACCAGCTGGTGTTGAGGCTTGGCGACGTCGCTTTCCAGCACCTCTCCATCCAGAAACTATTCACGGCCACGTCATTTTGAATGGCAAGGCGATTGATTTGCCAGACGTCGCGGCGGCACAAGATCAGTTTCGAATTGGTGCTGGCAACTTCCTTGCGTCTGGAGCTCGGGCCGTAACGATGGTCCCAATTTCTCAAGGCGGGCAGACAGTTGGAGCTCTTGCCGTCTTGCGGCATTCGATCGGCAAGCTGCAAACAGAGCAATTCGATATTCTCAAGACGTTTGCAGCACAGGCAAACATCGCGCTGGATAACTTGCATTTGCTGAACCAAATGCGTGAAGCGAATGAGACCCTGGAGAACGTATCCAAACAGCTTGCCAAGTACATGCCGCCTCAACTTTATCGGTCAATCATAGCTGGTAACCAGCAAGCGGCAATCGAGAGCCGCCGCCGCAAACTCACGATCTTCTTTTCCGACATCGTCGATTTTTCCGAGATTACAGATCAGCTTGAAGCATAGGAATTGACCTCGTTACTGAATGAATATTTGTCGGAAATGTCCAAGATCGCCCAGAGACACGGAGCCTATTTCGACAAGTTCATTGGGGATGCGATGATGCTGTATTTTGGCGAACCCGAAAGTCTGGGCGTAAAGGAAGATGCAGCCGCTTGCGTTCGGATGGCGATCGACATGCAACGCGCCTTGAACGACCTGCAAACTGGATGGCGGCGCAAAGGCTTGATTGATCGAGCATTTCAGGCCCGCATAGGCATTAACACGGGCTACTGCACAATAGGCAATTTCGGCTCCAATGATCGGATGGATTACACGGCGATTGGGCGAGAAGTGAACCTTGCTGCAAGGCTTGAGGCCGAGTGCGATCCAGGAGGCATATTACTGGCAGCGGAAACCTATTCTTTGGTGAAAGATTGGCTCTCGGTTGAAGAGCGTGAGCCGGTTCAGGTGAAAGGATTTCAGAATCCGATCCGCACTTACGCGGCAACAGCAATCTACGAAGCCGCGGCGCGAGAGAGCCGCATCATTCACGAGGAGGATGAGGGTTACACCCTCACTGTGGACCAGGATCGTATAACCGCGGAAGCCATCCGTCGGCTAAAGTCCGTTATTTCTGATTTAGGCGACTAAGTATTGAACGGTTGCCGTTCAGAAATGCTTGACTAGTCCGTAAAACTATCAAATGGACGGTCTTCTAAACCGGCAAGCGCGCGTGAATTTCAATTGGAGCAATCAAACCACGTTCGATGTTCCGAACCATGTGTTGAACCTTAAGTGCAGTGTCGTCGCCCATGATCAGATGAAGACCCAAAGGTGGAGGGCCATCTGAACGGCTTTGCGCAGCCGCCAGATCTGCAAAAAACTGCTTAGCGAATGCAGTGCGGTCAATCTGGTCTCTCATCTCGAAACCAACAGACTTCAGAGCAGCCTCATATGTCTCAGGTGGAGCAAGCGCGCTTTGATCTGATGAAGAAGCCCAAGGCGCAGGATAGTCCATTTGCCCTTCTCCCACTTGCATCACATCGTAGATTGCAAAGATGCCTCCTGGCTTTAGAACCCGTTTTGCCTCGCGCGCTATGCCGGCCTTGTCCGCGATGTTCATGCCAACATGGATCATGTATGCAGCGTCCATTGACTGAGCTTCTAGCGGCAGCTCAAGTACGCTGCCTTCGATGAGTTGCACCCGATCAGACAAACCTGTCCATTCTGTAAGTGCGCGTCCTGTTTCCACAAACTCAGCGGTCAAATCGACGCCAGTTACATGCGCCCCGGTAGCAGCAGCGACATATCGTGCTGGACCGCCGAGACCGCATCCAAAATCGACAACCCGGCTGTCGGGGGAAAGACCGAGAGCCTTCACAAACGGTTCGGTCGCGAGGCGCCCGCCAATGTGGAACTCGTCAAGCGGAGCCAAAGCGTCGTGGGAAATTGGTGGGGTCAAGTCCAATGCTGCGCAACCATCGGAAATCCTCTTGAGCAAGTGTCCAGAATGGTAATGGTGCGCGACTTCATTGGGATTGGTCATTTCGAAGCCTCCCTAATCTATGCCGATAGGGTACACGTAGTAGTTCCGAATGTCAGGTTTGTCCGCAAACCAGACATTGGTAGCGATTTGGCGAACGTCTACACCGAGCCCAGAGCGGGCATTCATCTAACGGTAGCCCGCTGCTTCGCGGCAAGCGCCTGTTCTGCACTCAGAGTGGCGATCTGATCGATATGCGGCTCTCTCAAACCATCTTCGCAGAAAGAGATACAAACATCGCGCTTCAGCTAACACTACACAAAACAGAGCCTTTTCAAGCTGGGTTCCCTCGTCGTCATCTTCAAATATACTTTCGCAAAGAATCCAGAGTAAAGAGCCAGACAGATGAGTATTTTGGAGAGGGCAAATCTGCCGGACGGCTTTGGCTATGTGTTGCTCGTATTCGGCTTGATCCTTACGCTGGCGCCTTGGTTTCATGGCCGTGACTTCGGCATTGTAAAGATCCCACAATTTGAAAATGACCAACGCCGAAAACTAAAGCTAATTGGACCGGCGATACTGACAGCAGCGATTCTGTTGCATCTCCCGTTCTCCGCGGAAACGGTAGGCACCGAATTGACCCGCAACACACCGCCAGGTTCGTCCGTTCCAGAGGACCTAACGCCATCGGTTCTTAAAAACAGTTTCATCCTTGCGGAGTGGAACGAGTCAGGATGTCTGTTTCCAGGCGAACTCATTGAACGAGACAGCGGCAGCGGACTTGTACTTTTTGATTTTGATGATCTTGAAACACTCCCGCTTTCTCAGATCTACGTGACGATAGAGCCAAAAATCTTCATTGGTGCGAGCCTCTATGCTAAACTGCCCGAACGGGATGCTTGGTTACCGGTTTCGGTGCGGAACCACACCGACGGCAAAGTGCAGGTCAGACGTGACGAATCCGCAATTTGCGCAGCTGAATTCGGTAAGAGTGTGAAGTGGCTACCGGAAGCTAGCGTAGTCGGCATTCAGCCGATAGGAGGTGACCCATGACGACCACAACGCAGTTTATTTCCACTGCCACGCTAAGTCTACTTATCTGTTTGTCTTCGCCGGTGGGCATGGCACAAGAAAAGCGCGAATTCTTTGATGACTTCCAAGGGCAGACGCTTAGCCCTGCGTTCAGAGTTTTGAACCCTGACCGGCAAAGAATGGCACTTACACAGGACGAGTTTCTTCTTCTTGTTGCGCATAAAGACAAGAAAAACGTCATTGAGTACAATGGCCTTCTTCCGGAGAATTATGTCGTAACGATCAGGCTAGCCGGCACCCCATCTGAAAGACAACAAGGTGTGCAAATTCGCATTGGCGACGCGTCAAACAACGTGCGGGTGGGTGTATATGTGGACTATTATAAGAGCCTTTATCAGTTTACGAACAAGACTTTAGACAACGAGGACGCCAAAGAAATTTCAATTCGAGATGATGGCCTTATGGGTGAGCCACTGTATTTGAAGTTCACCAAAACCGATGTAGAATTTGAGGGGGCTTCGAGTCCAGATGGAGTGCAATGGAGTTCACTGGGAAAGCAGGTGTTGATCGACCCATCCGCAAAGGTAAATTTCGAAGTCTATGGGTGGGGTGATGCACCCGAAAGTCCAATAAAGATTGATAGCTTTGAAATTGTGGATATTTCTAACTGACATTAAACGGCACAAACTCGATAAAAGCTATCAAACCGAAATTCCGTTCTTGAATGGGGATCAAATGAGTTTGACAAGGTGGTGTATTCCGGGGACTGCGCAAAGGGTTGAGCGTTCGATCTTCTCGGATGGCGGTTTTGTCCGCAAAGCAGACGCCCAACGAGCTCTTTTTGATGGCTGCTTCTGACCTCACCAACGCGTATCCTACGCTCAATTTCGATTGGTTGTTAAGGCAATGCGACCGGGTTTTCATCGAGTGTCCGGAGGTAAGAAATCAAGTCTGCGCGATCCTGATCAAACCAAACTCCATCTAAGTCCATCTTTGTTCCCGGAATGTATTCTCGTGGACGCCCAAGAAACGAGTTGAGATTGTCGTAGTCCCAGACACCTGAAGTCGCTGAGAAAGCCGTCGAGTACTCGTAGCCATCGTACGAGCCAATGGTGCGCCCGAGAACTCCCCAAAGTGGCGGACCTTCATTGGCTTGAACTTGCCCATTGTTCTCCAGGCTGTGACAGGCTTTGCAGGCACCTGCCAGAGTTTCTCCTCGGCCCCTATCGGCATTACCAATCAAGTGCTTCACACTAGGGATACTTGCACTTGTAGGTACGCCAGCATCCAATAGCATAGTCACGATTTCGTCGTGCCCACGCAACGAGGCGAAATGCAGTGCTGTCCCAAGCCAAGGATCCACAACAGTTGGATCAGCACCGGCTTCCAAAAGCAATCGAACAACTTCTGTGTGTCCGTTGCTTGACGCAGCATGGATTGGGTATGCAAAAGTTTTTTCGTACTCAGCATTGGAAAGAGAGTAGTTTGGGTCGGCCCCAGCCTCCAACAGGGCCGCGACCACGTCTGTACGACCGAACCGAGATGCGACTACGAGTGGTGACGAACCTTCAAAACGAGCGCCTGTGGTGCTCGGCAGATCCACCGGCACTCCTTTTTCGATTTCTGACATAACTTTTGCGACATCGCCTTTTCGAGCCATCAAGTGGATCATTTCAGCGGAACTTGTCGACATGGTGGCGCATAGCGCAGCCACCCCCGCGAGAAATGTTATCCAAGTTCTGTTCATTGCGGCATCCCCCCGGTTGTGGGAGCCTTAATACCACAACTAGTCGTCAATTTCATTTCTTGCAAAGAGTGGCCGCTTTGTCCGCAAGGCAGACATTGGGCGTTATTAACTGAATGTCCGCATCGAGCCCAAAGCGGACTGAAATGTGCTCGCCAAAAATGAAGTGCGGCGATAGACATTCTCTTGAGCGGTCTAACCCATCACTAAATGCATTCACCGCCATCGATAACCAAGGCTTGCCCCGTCATAAAAGCGGATTCATCTGAAGCTAAATAGACGATCCCATGGCCAATCTCTTCAACTGTCGCCCACCGACTCATAGGGATCGCCTGCTCGATGTAGCTTTCCAGTTTGGCACGGCCACCCATCTGCTTTTCGAAGCCTGCATTGAAGGGGGTGTCTACAAATCCTGGACAAAGGGCATTGAAACGGATTGCATGGACAGCGTAGTCGGCTGCCATCTGCCGAACCATCGCAACAGCTGCGTGCTTTGTAGTCGCATAGGCGATCATCCCCCGGTCGTATTGAACCCCAGAATTGGAGGCCGTGACGATCACGCTGCCTCCACCTTGTGATTTCATATGGGGGACGGCTGCGCGCGCGGCAATGAAGTGAGCGCGGACATTCAATGCCCAAGATGCATCCATTCCATCTGGTTCCACTTCTTCCAGCGTTCCTTCGATCTGCAACCCAGCATGAGAGTGCAACACGTCAAGCCGACCGAAGTTTTTTACTGCTTCGTCTATGGCTTTGGTAAGGGCATCGTCATCAGTCACGTCAAGCTGTAGGGCAGATGCTTGATTCCCCTGCGCAACGATCGCGGCCACAGTGTCTTCAGCAAGAGTTGCATCGCGATCCGTTACCACAACATGCGCACCCTCTTGTGCCATTGCCATTGAACCCGCCCGACCAATTCCTGATCCCGCGCCCGTCACGAGCGCGACTTTACCTGCAAGCCGCATTTCACTTGGCTCCTTTATTTAACTATTCGATTTTGAGGCGCCTCGGCGCAAAAGCAGTTGCGCTGCAACGAGCAACAAGAGCGACGCGCCCATAACCATAGTGCCGATGGCATTGATCTCGGGCGTTACGCCGCGTCGGATGGATGAGAATATGTAGATAGGCAGGGTTGTTTCTGAGCCAGCTACGAAGAACGCTATGATGAAATCATCAAATGAGAAAGTGAAGCTGAGCAGGAAGCCCGCCAAAATTGCCGGTGCTATCAACGGCAGGGTCACCTGCCGAAAGGTGCCCCAGGGCGTCGCAAAGAGGTCAGCTGAGGCTTCCATGAGGGCACGGTCCATACCCGAAAGCCTTGCACGTACGATGATTATGACCAGCGCCATTGTGAACATGGTGTGTGCGGCGACAAGAGTGGGCATCCCCATGGAAAGTTGTGGGGGATTTGCTCCATCGGGCCATAGGCTCACAAGAAGCGGGTTTAGCCAGCCGAATACGGTGACCAGGGCAATGAGTGTCGCGATACCGATGACGATACCTGGTATCATTATCGCAATATAAATCATCGCATCGAACAAAGTTCGGAGCCATCCCTTAACCCCTTGTAAAGCGATGGCGGCCATGGTTCCGAGTGTGGATGCGAGGCAAGCAGTTATGAATGCCGCAAGCAGACTGGTCTCGAGCGCGTCCATAACAAATGGGTTGTTGAGCGCTTTGCCATACCATTGGGTCGAGAACCCCATGAACTGGCTTGCGTGTCGTCCGGCATTGAAGCTGAAAAGCGCGATGATGCCGATTGGAATATAGAGAAAAAGGTAGACGCAAGTCGCGTAAAAACGCATCGGACCCTCACATCAGCGAGACATCTTCGCGCTGGCCACCCAGGCGCGAGATGAATTTCATGTAAATTGAGACAGTGACAAGCATTACGACAACCAGCGTCATTGCGACCGCCGAACCGTACGCCCAGTTTCGAGACTGCAAGAACAGGTCCACCAGCGCATTTCCGACGAAAAACACTTTTCCGCCACCTAAAATCGCTGGGATCAGAAATTCGCCCATGAGTAGGATGAAGACCAGCATGCAGCCAGTTGCGATACCTGGTACCGACAGAGGAAGTGTTACCTGACGGAACGTACGCCACGGAGTGGAGCCGAGATCCGCTGAGGCTTCCAGAAGGCGTTTATCCAGTTTGTCCAAGCTTACAAAAATTGGGAAAACCATCAAAGGTAGATACCCATAGACAATCCCCACAAGCACAGCGAACGGCGTATTTATCAGGCGGACATCATCGATGCCGATCGACTCCAGTAAAGCGGGCAAGCCACGCCCCCCAAGGATGAAAATCCATGCGTATGACCGGATCAGGATCGATGTCCAGAACGGCACGATCACCAGGATCAACAGCGAAGTTTTCCACTTTGGTGAACAACGCACCGCAAGAAAGTAGGCGAGCGGGTAGGCAATTACCAACGCAGCGATAGTCCCCAGAGGTGCAAGGATCAAGGTGTTCTTAAACGCCGTCCATCGCGCAGGAAGGTTGGCATATTGTTCCAAAGTGAACGCTGGAACATAGCCTCCGGCGGCACCCCGTTCGCCAAAGGAAAAGACGAAGACGACCAGTAGTGGAAGGGCAAGCATTACCAAAAGCCATATTCCTGCCGGTGCCAGCAACAGTGCTTTTCTGCCTCGTTTGGTCATATTGTCCTCGTCTTTTCCGATATTGCGGCCTTGCCGCTTAGGCCGACTTGAAGCGGGCGAGCAACTCGGCACGGTTTGGATCGGTTAGCGTAGCCGCCGCGCCAAACTCGAGCGCATTCAAAAGGTCAGCTGCCGGATAAAGGATCGGATCTTCCAGCAATTCCTTTGGCAGCAACGCATTGGTGCGAGCATCAGCCGATGGATAGCCATGAGCGAGGACTTCTTTCGCATTAACTTCCGGGTTCAGCAGGAAGTCGATCAAGGCATAAGCGGCATCCATATGGGGTGCGCCCTTAGGAATAGCGTAGTAGTCGGACCAGAGTTCACCGCCCTCGGCTCCCAGAACGTAGGCGATCTCAGGCATGTCCACATTCATCTGCTTGCCGTCACCTGTCCAGCACATCGTCATCCACGCGTCACCGTTACGCATCGGTGGCTGATAATCCGACGAGATTGCAAACAGATGCGGTTTAGCATCCAGCAACAATTTCTCGGCATCCGCCAGTTCCTTCTCATCGACCGAGTTGAAGGAGTAGCCGAAGTATTTCAGGGCATTACCGATGGTGGTGAGTTGGTAATCATGCACCATTGTCCGACCTGAGTAACCTTCCATAGTAAGGTCCCAGAACTCTTTCCATGTGGTTGGAGTCGGAGCGCCGTCTAGCTTACTAGTATTCACTGCAAAGCCGGTCGTGCCCCAGTTTTTCGGCACCGCGTAAAGCTGGCCATCGACAGAGCCGGCATCTGAAAAGCGCTGTTCGAATGAACCTGCGTCGTAGTTTGGCAGTTTGGACGTATCGAGCGGGATGATCAGATCTTCGCCCACATACGTAGTGATCGTGTAATTGGTTGGAACGAACACGTCCCAGCCAGACCCTCCGGCTTGCAGTTTTGCCAACATCTCTTCGTTCGAGCCAAAAACATTGACCTGAACGTGAGCACCAGTGGCTTCCGTGAAGGCTTCGAAGTTCATCTCGTCATGGTAGTTCGGCCACGTGGCGAGGATCACTCGGTCGCCAATGTCTCCGGCAGCAAATGCCGGGCGTGGACGCAACCCAGGCATAGCCATGCCCAGAACGGCCGTTGCCATCCCAAGACCTGTCACGCCCAAAAAATGTCGCCGTGTGACCGAACCCTTTTGGTACCGGCGAAGCTCTTCCATGAAATTTTGCTTGGAAATAGTCCCATTATCCTTGGTCATTGTGAACCTCTCTGTTGTTGGACTGCGGGATTTGTTAATTTTCCAGGATCAGCAGTGCGCCTTCGCCCCATGAAACAAAGGCCTGTTCTCCTGCATTGAACGTCCCCTCGTTCAATTCCGCTTGCCTTGGCACAAGTACGTGGATATCACCCAGTGCTTCGTTGCGCGCAAGGTATTCTGTGTGCTCCCCAAGGAAGATCCGATTTTGAATGGTAACTGGCAGAGCAATTTCAGCTGCGGGCAGCGCGCGGGTCAGCGCTATCTGTTCAGGACGGATGCTGACGCACACTTCCTGCCCTGCATCTATTGGAATCTCCGGAGTTCCGTGCACCTTTTGGCCACTCGCTAAACGCACAGTGATTTGGTCGGCTACTGCGTCAGTCACAGTTGCATCAAAGAAATTCGAGGTGCCAACAAATCCAGCCACGTAACGGCTGCGGGGCATGTCATAGAGTTCGCGTGGGCTGCCTACTTGCACAATACTGCCGCCTTCCATCACACAAATTCGGTCGGACATTGAAAGCGCTTCTTCTTGGTCGTGCGTGACGAGGACAAAAGTTATTCCCAGTTGTCGTTGCAGGTTCTGCAGTTCAAACTGCATTTCTTTTCGAAGCTTTCGATCCAGAGCAGCCATTGGTTCATCGAGCAGCAAAAGCTTGGGCTCGTTTACGATCGCACGCGCCAAAGCGACGCGTTGCTGCTGACCACCAGACATCTCCCAGATTCGACGTGGGCCAAACCCACCCAGACGGACAGTTTCCAGCGCCTGCTTAACCTTTGTCGCGATTGTTTGTTTGTCTACGCGTGGTCGTTGTTGGCGCAGGCCGTACGCGATGTTGTCGAACACGCTCAGGTGAGGAAAAAGAGCGTAGTGCTGAAACACCATGTTGACTGGGCGATGGTGCGCATCCAAGTCGTTGACGACTTCGCCATCGAGCAACACCTGACCTTCGGTTGGTTTCTCGAAACCCGCCAGCATCCTAAGTGCAGTGGTTTTGCCGCAACCAGATGGGCCTAAGAACGACAGGAACTCTCCTTTCCCAATGGAAAGATTCAGGTCTTTGGCAGCGACCACATTCCCGAAGGTCTTAGTCACTCCGCGGAGTTCCGCAATCGTCTGCATGGTGACGCTCATGTCAAAGCTCATATACTGCCTTTTTCCTTTTGCTTGATTTTTTGGCATTTATTGGCATACCACTCAAACAGGGAAAAAGTAACAATAACTCCGATTAGCTGTATATACCACAATTGGGGTATAGAGCTGCTTTTCGAAAATCTGGAGCAGCGTGTGTACGATTGGATGGAAGAGGCCGGCAGGGTCGTGGAGAAGATCGGAACCCCAGAATTTCCATGTGCTTTGGCAGATGGCTTGCGGCAGGTCGCACCATTCGATTTTACAGTGGTGTTTGGCCATGTCGGAACCGAAGCACCTATAGACCTTCACGACGATTTTCCCAAAAGCAAACGGCGTATTTTTGTTGAGGATTACCAAGCAGGGCCCTACGTACTCGATCCATTTTTTTTGGCCGCGACAAAACCGATAACACCGGGTCTATACCGCATGCGCGATATCGCACCGGACAGGTTCTATCAGGGCGAATACTATCGCAGCTATTACAAAAGGACTGGGTTAGCAGAGGAGATTGGCTACTTTATCGATATCCCAAGCACTGGGATGGTTGTGGTCTCGCTCATGCGATCAGTGAAGCCTTTTTCAGCCAAGGAAATTCGTCATTTGCACGCTCTATGGCCGCTCGTTCGGGCAGCCTGTTGCAAACATTGGAGTGACTTTCCAACGATGACCCGCGGCGCCGCAGCGAATGGCGTTAGTCGTCGCGTCGATCTTGCTTTCCAGGCATTTGGCGATGGCGTTCTGACGCCACGAGAAAGAGAAGTCGTTGAGTTCACGTTGAAGGGCCATTCGGCAGAAGCTGTCGGCACAATTCTCGGCATCTCTCCAGGCACAGTCCGCATCCACAGACGCAACATTTACGCGAAACTTAGGATCAATTCGCAGGGTGAGCTTTTTTCAAAGTTCATTGAAAAGGCACTTTAAAAGGTTCCTTGAACACCCACTTTGTCCGTATTGCCGACCTTGCTACCGTGTGATCCGGAACGCCCCAACCATTGGGACGACACCGTCTGATAGCCAAGGAAGCCAACGGGAGAGGGTCGGGACGCCCGGGACCCATGTCGGGACTCTATTAATACCCGAAAACGCTTTCGGAAGTGAAGACAAGTATCCTTCCCACTCTACACAACTGTGTACTGTAAACCCAAGGATGGCCGATTTGTTTGGAGAACCATAGACCGCTTTGTCCGCACAGCGGTCATTGATGCATTACGCGGCGAAAGACTGCTTCGAGCCCAAGTCGGACCTGATGTCGTATTCTATTCAATCTCGACAATGAATGCAGTGTGGGAGCCGCGACCATCGTTCCAATAATTTGGGTTGCGTGTATGCTCGGGGACGCCGAAAAAGTGGGCATATCCTTCGTTGCCTTTGTGATTGTTGGGTTCACCCTTCGACCACCGCGTATATGTCAGTGGTTCACCCGTTATCCAGACCCAACCGCCAGATGGCTCGTTGCTACCAGGCAATTGATAAAGCCCGAAAGCTGGGCCCTGTATATTTCCGCTGCTACCTTTGCGAAAATAGCGTTTATCATTCTTGATAAGGTTGTAAATGAATTGGTTTTCTCGGGCACTTCCAATGGTTGCCAGATGTCCTCCCATCTCTTTTGCTAGCTCGCTCGAAGTAAAAAAATCCCTTCTGGACGACCGCACTGCTAGGTACAGGTGCCCTTCGAAGTATCCAAAAACGACTTCGCGAGGCCCTAGGGTTTTAAGTGCCCTCCGTAACCTTTCTTCCATGGCCTCCGGCAGTTCGTCTTTCTTGTAGAGGCGAGCGGTGTCGCTCTGGAGCGCTTTGATCGCGGGTACGTCCGGCAGCAAGCGCAGGAATGCAATATCGACTCGGGTTCCCGGATAAAGACCGTTGGCAACCCGAACCGTAGAGATCGCGTTGCGGGTTCTGGGACCGAAGGCGCCGTCCACGCTGCCGACGTTCTGCCCCATCATGTTCAAAGCTTCTTGCACCAGTTTTCGTTGTTCCAACGTCAGATCAGCTTCGAGTTCGCCATCCGGAAAGTTCGCCTTCAGCCAGGGCTCTCTGTTTCGCTTTCTGCGTTTTGCCTCGGCTTCGGACTGCAACACGTCCAGCTTGTCTTTCGCAAAAGCAACAAGGTAGTGCTCTGAGTGCGCTTTGTATTTTTCCAGGAATTTTTCCCAAGAATAGACTGTTCCGCGGCTTTCAGCCTGGATATAATCCGAGGCTAGTTCGCTATTAATCTGCGCTGCTGCAACGGCGATTTCAGCCTCCGACATCTGCTTTGTCGGGTCGGGTGGCAGAGGTTCCTTCAGGAAAAGATCAGATCCCGGTAGCGATCCGTATGTGAAAGGCTCTTGATACCCTTCGGTCGCCTGGAACACACTGTCTCGCACTTTGCGGAACATCTTGCCCACTTCAAGCCCGGGTTCTTCGAGATGCGTTAGCAAGGCGGAGGCGTAAGGGCTGTTACGACCGTCGCCGTCGAGGGCCAGCGTCCCACTCCGTGCTGAGTAACCGACAAGAACGCCGCCCGGATCAATTCGGGCCAATCCTTGTCCAACGCTGCGGGTGGCACTTGTCCTGATCATGTCAGTCACAAACGGGTTGTTACGGCACGCGTCAACAAGCACGATTTTCAATCCGGGAGATTGGGCGATTGAGTTCACTACCAAGTCAAGGCGAATTGCCTCAAAGTCCACATCGAGATCGCTGCGGAGTTCAGCGTTGACAGGAATGAGATAGTTATTGTTTTCAATTTCGATGCCGTGCCCGGCGTAATAGATAATGACCTTGTCAGCGGACCGGGAGGCATCGGCAAAATCGCGAAGGGCAAGGCGCATTTCGCGGTAGTCCAGATTAGCTCCAACTGTGACCTCGAAATCCAGCCTCTTTAGCGCTGCAGCGATGTCCTGGGCATCGTTATCAGGGTTTGGCAGATTGGCAACGTGATCGTAATCCGAGTTTCCGATAACAAGGGCTACTCGAGTTTCCTCGGCGACAGCATCCGAGGTGATGAATACGCAAAAACTCACAGCCAGCCATATCGAGACATTTCTAAACAAAACAAATTCCGATCAACAATTAAACTCCACAATACCACAGACTCAGCTCTTCAACAAAAACGCGACGAACAATGCACTTCAGATGCGGCTTCAGGCTGAAGCAATTTCTTAGGGCAGGAATTGAAAGCCCGGTTGGTCCGCGGTTTTCATGTCTGAACTGGATGCGGCGAAAGCGCGGTTTCGGTTCCGACCAAAACTAAGCTTGTCAATGACTAGTCTAACGACAACTACCGAAATACAGAGTATCACTTAATGCTGCGTCAGCAACATGTCTAAACATCAATGCCTGGAAAGTCCGCAGAGCTGTCATTCCGCGAAACTCTCTCCAATGTCTGCTTCTCTCAGAAACCGGGCATTGCAAAGTCTAGTAGACCGCCCAGAGCGGCCACTCGGCGCTGCTCCGCGCGTTGAGCGCTTGCGAGTCCTGAACGCAGCTGCGCTGGTTCATTTTGGTGACGACAACTATTGCAGTTTGAAAATGGGATTGCGCATTTCTTTGAGGATGGCGTGTTCATCGGTCCAAGGCAGCAAGAATTCGAGCATCTCGTTCGTATGGATCCTCACGGAAATGAACGGCCCCATCTTCGACCCAAGCAGTCCAATAGGTCAAAAGGACCGGCATGGGCTCGGGTAGGTTAACTCGCGTTGTCTTCCCGCTATCCAAAATGGATTGCATCTTTTGCCGGCTCCAGTCGGGCTCTCCCTCCATCAAAAGGCTGGCAAATTCGAACGGATACTCAAGACGAACGCAGCCGGAACTTAGGTTCCGCTCATTTCGGTCGAAAAGACTGCGGTCGTTGGTGTCATGCAAGTACACAGCGTATTTATTGGGAAACATGAACTTGACTAAACCTAACGCATTGTCTGGGCCCGGCTGCTGAACCAAAGTGACGGCGGGGTTCTTTGCTCCCCAGTTCACAGCGTTGGCAGGAATTGTCTGCCCGTCTTTGTTACGAACTACGTAACTGTTGCGCGCCAGATAGGCTGGATCCTTGCGGATCCGCGAAAGCTTGTCTTTCCGAAAAATCGAGGCGGGAACGGTCCAAGTCGGATTGAATTCCATGTATTCAATTTCATCTCGGAACACTGGGGTTTTGCGGTAGGCTGATCCTGTGATTGACCGGGTGGTCCAAAGCGTCCCGCCAGATGTGACCAAGTAAGTACGAGCGCCTGCAATATTTACCAGTACGAACTCCTCGTCGATTTCCCGCATGAGCCAACGGCCCCGTTCCAGGCTGAGGCGCAACTTATTTATGCGGTCTTCGACAGGTTTGTTGAGAGAGGCGAAGGTCTTACCACCAACGACGCCATCTGCCTCCAGGCCGTGACGATTTTGAAAGGTTTTTACAAGTTGCACCAAGTAATCGTCATAAACCCAAGCTGGATTTATGCCGTTTTGGCTGATTTCTTGAAATTCATTTGTTCCCTCGTAGCCTTCTGCCGCTAGCCTTTTACGCAGTTCGGCGACGGCAGAATCCACCATTTCCGGCTTCAGAACCGTTTCTTCGGGAACTTTGTTCCAGCCTCCCTTTGATGCAATAGCTCTGTATTTGCGCAATGCATCAACGAGCATCGTATATTGCGCATTTTCGATATCGATACGTTCAATCAAAGCGCTGAAGCCTTCACCTTGAAGAAATTGGCTCAATACAATGGAAGGGTCTTGTTGAATTACTGGTTTTGAGAAGTTCCAATCGTTATCCAATGCATTTGGATCGACTTTTCCAAAAACCAAATGATGCACGAGTTTTACTGCTGCGTCGGTCGCCAAAATATCGAACAGCGCTTTATTTGAGGCATCGCCACCCTGTGAGTCTTTGAAAGCGGTTCGAAGCCCTTCTAGCTTGAAGTCACTCGGCGTAAAGCCCTGATCAATTGCTCCATCCAACTCCTGAAATAGTTCGTCGACCAATTCAAAACTTGTCCAAGCTGGCGCAAATTCTCTGTCTGAATAGAAACGAGGTACAAGGATTTCTGCGTCCAAACTCTTATTGTTAGAAAGTGTGCTACTCGCATTCGTATTTGACCGTAGCAGCGCTTTTATCTGCTCCGAGACTTGGTCTGCTGCGCCTAAATTGGGGCATGTCGTCAGCGTTGCAGTCAGTACAGTTGCAACTGCTGATTTGAGACCTTTTACCATCCGCTCCGTCACCTTCAATCTATATGTCGTTTCTTCGTCGGAGGATACTTCAACATTATGTATAATCAAATTGGAATTTATTGGTCTCGGATCATGCTCGCGCCGCATCGACGACAATTTTTTGCGAATGGCTGCGTTGCCCGTAGAACAGACGGCGGGTGAAAACTTGAGAACGTCTGCTTTGGGCTGAAACAGTTGTTGCCGATTGAAGCAATGAGCGATTGCTAAGAACCTTTCGAGAACAGTGCGCCAAAATTGGATCTACCTTTGGCACGTTTTGTCTGCGGTAGTTTGCGAGCTTTGGCATTTGGAACAACTCTACGGCTTAACACCAGCTTTCTTCAAGCCTTCGACCAAAAGCGCATTGT
>NZ_WQGD01000025.1:0-30946 GCF_013034475.1 Ruegeria sp. HKCCA6837 | reverse complement strand
GGTTGCAGGTAGAATGATCCGTTGAAAGGTTGACATGCGTCCACTGTGCATCGCTGCCGTTCCGCCTTGCAAGCTTTCTAAATCCGAAGGGCCGCTGGCGGCATCGGCCTTTGCTTTGAATGTCTGCTCCGTCCACTGAGCGGCCGTTGGCATCAGATGCAGCGAACGGCTGCTCTGAGCCAGAGCGGACTTGAGCCTGTAACCTTAGTGCTGCAAGCGCATCAGGCCGCACTCAGCCCGAAGCGGACACGCTCATTGGTAGCGTTGTTTGAAAAGCTGACAATCACTTTCACTTTCAATTGTTACCGGTCTTGAGCTGGATTTCCTTTTGTCCTGCGCTCACGAAACCATTCCCGAATTTGCAGGTCTTTTTTGTTGGCGGCGATTTTTGGTATACCAAACACCAAATACCTGATACATCATCCTCGTGAGATTGCGAATCGGCCCGTTGGGAGCGGTCGGTTCGGTACCCTGAGGAGGATCAGAATGAAGAAGTTTCTCGCCACCGTATCCGTGGCGGCAATGGCCCTGACAGGCGCTGTGGCCAATGCTGACGAATACCCGTCCAAGACCATTGAAGTCGTGACCCACGCCGGCAATGGCGGCGGCACGGACGTCACCACCCGGATGATGATGCTCCGCGCCCGCCGTGAGCTGAAAACCGACATGGTCGTGGTCAACAAGAAAGGTGGCGGTGGCGCCGTTGCCATGGACCACTATCTCGAAGTTCCTGCCGACGGTTACACCATCCTGACCTTCACCATCGGCCACGCGGCCACCTTGGCCAAGGGCAAGACCAAGATGACGCTAAACGATATCCGTCCGATCGCCCGCGGCACCGACGACCCGCAGATCCTGATGGTCCGCTGTGGCGCCTATGACAACGCCGAAGCCTTTGTCGCGGCTCAGAAAGAAGCGCCGATTTCCTACGGTACCACCCACCTCGGCAATATCGACGACGTCTCGGCCTTCATGTTCACCAAGAAGGGCGGCATGCAGACCCCGAAGATCGTTCCGTTTGACGGCGGCGGTGAACTGGCAACCCAGTTGGTGGCCGGTGCGGTTGACGCAGCCGTGCTGAACCTGGCCGAGGCCGGGTCTCAGATCGACGCAGGCGATGTCTGCCCGATCGTGGTTTTGGCCGATGAGCGCATGTCCGGCCTGCCGGATGTCGCCACCGCCAAGGAACTGGGCATCGATGTCAGCTTCTCGACCGTGCGCGGCTTTGTTGTTCACAAGGACACGCCCGATGATGTTGCCGCCAAGATCGAGGACGCACTGATGAATTCGATGAACCACGGTGTCTACCAGGGCTTCCTGGACAGCGTTGGGCTCGACAGCACTTCGGTCGTCGGATCGGAGGCCTGGGGCAACCAGATCACCACTATGGTCACCGACATGGAAGCGGCTCTGAAAGAGCTCGGCTTCATCGAGTAACCTGACCATTTGCGGCGCGGCGGTTCCGATCGCCGCGCCCTCTTTCCCTTTCGAGATCTGACATGCAGACCCCCACCGAAAACCCCGTTTCGCAGCGCCGCGCGATCTCGCGCATGGCGATTCCGCTGGGCATCATCGCGTTCTGCGCCTGGGCCTGGTGGCTGAGCACCCAGTTCGAGCGGGTTCCCCCGATCCTGAAACGCGGGATGCAGCCATCTGATTTCCCGCAATTGGTGCTCGGCCTGATCATCTTTCTGTCGATCTGGCTGCTGTTCCGCGACCGTTCCGAAGCGCCAGAACGCCTCACCAAAATGGTGCAGATGACGATGGGCCTGCTGATCGGTTTCGTGATGGTGGGCGAGATCGACCTGTTCCTGGCCCTTAGCCTTTTCGCCGCCTCGCTGGCCGCCCTCTGGGGCGAACGCCGGATCTGGGCGATCGTGCTGGTCGGCCTCATCGCCCCCACCGCCGTGTTCTTCCTGTTCGACGGCATTTTCGAAGTCCGCTTTCCGCGCGGTCTGCTGACCAACTTCTGGTATGAGTAACTGACCCATGGACGCAGCTATCCTCAACGGCCTGATGGCCCTCGCCGATCCGCAGCTCCTGGTGCTGATCTTTGCCGCGACCCTGGGCGGTGTTCTGGTGGGCGCCCTGCCGGGCCTGAACGCCACCACAGGCGTCGCCCTGCTCTTGCCCTTTACCATCACGATGGACCCGATCCCGGCCATCGCGATCCTGACCACGATCTATTGCGCCGCGACCTTTGCCGGGGCAATCACCGCCATCCTCATCAACACGCCGGGGACATCGGCCAGTGCCACCACTTGCCTAGACGGCTATCCCCTAGCCCAAAGGGGAGAGGCAGGCCGCGCGCTGGGGATGGCGGCGGTCTCCTCGACCATCGGCGGCATCATCTCGGTCGTAGCCCTAATGGCGGCCGCCCCGCTGATGGCGCGGGCCGCCTATAACTTTGCCCCGCCGGAATATTTCGCGCTCACCGTGTTCGGCCTGTCGATGCTGTCCACCATCGGGGACGGATCTCCGGTCAAGAATATCGTCTCGGGTGCCTTCGGCGTGCTGCTGGCTACGGTCGGCATCGACCTGCTGACCTCGATCGAACGCTTCACCTTCGGCATGAATGAACTCAGCGAAGGCATTCCGTTTGTGCCGGTGATGATCGGCGTGTTCGGCATCTCGGAACTGCTGATCCAGGCCGACAACCTGCATGTGGAACGCAAGCAGGTGATCATGAAGGCGATCAAGCTACCGAGCCGTGAAGATTACGCCCGTGTCTGGAAGACCATCCTGCGCTCGTCCGGCATCGGCACTTTCATCGGCATCCTGCCGGCAGAGGGCGCCACCGTGGCCTCGATGATCGGCTATAACGAGGCCAAACGCTGGTCCAAGAAGCCCGAGGAATTCGGCAAGGGATCACTGGAAGGCATCGCAGGCTCCGAAGCCGCAAACAACTCGGCCACCGGCGGTGCCATGGTGCCAACCCTGGCACTGGGGATCCCCGGCAGCCCAACGGCGGCAGTGATCCTGGCCGGCCTGATGGTCCATGGTTTGCGCCCCGGCCCCACCATGTTCACTGAACAGGCCGATTTCGCATTCGCCATCTTCTGGTCGATGATGCTGGTCAACGTGATCTTCTTCTTCATCGGTCTCTGGGGCGCCAAGATCTTTGCCCGCGTCACCCTGATCCCGATCCAGATCCTGTGGCCCATCGTGTTCATCTTCTCGATCGTTGGCGCCTATGCGCTGGAACAGTCGATGATGGATGTGTGGATTGCCATCGGCTCGGGCATCGTCGGCTTCTTCATGCGCCGCCACGGCTTCTCGGTGGTGCCCATGGCCATCGGCCTGATCCTGGGCGGCATGCTGGAAACCCGCCTGGGCCAGTCCATGGTGATGTTGGACGAACAGTGGTGGCTGATGTTCACCCGTCCGCTGGCCCTCTTCTTTTTTGTCCTGACCGGACTGGCCCTGTTCGGCCCGATGGTCTGGGGACTGCTCTTCAAACAACGCTCGCCCGTCGAGTCGACCGGAGAATAAGCAATGACAAGAGTAAAATCCGTCCGCACGCGCGTCTGGAACTGGAAAGGCAAGACTGTTCCTCCGCAAGGCAATTTCTGCACCAATGCCAGTGATCTGCTGTGGGAGAAAGGCGATGCGATGTCGTCCTTCCGCTTCCACCAGTGGCTGACCTGCGAGATTGAGACCGAAGACGGAACCATCGGGATCGGCAATGCAGCCCTTGCGCCGAACGTGGTGAAACAGGCGATTGACGAGTGGTTTGCACCTATGGTGATCGGCGAAGATCCGTTTGATTACGCCTATCTCTGGGAAAAGATGTACCGCCGGTCACACGCCTGGGGCCGCAAGGGCATCGGCATGACCGCGATCTCGGCGGTGGACCTCGCGATCTGGGACTTGATGGGCAAGCTGACAGGCAAGCCCGTTTTCAAACTGCTCGGCGGCCGCACCAAGGAAAAGATCCCGGTCTATTACTCCAAGCTCTATTCCGGGCCCATCGAGTCCATGCAGGCCGAGGCCGAAGAAGCCAGCAAGAACAACTACCAGGGATACAAGATGCGCTTTGGCTGGGGCCCCAAGGATGGGCCGGCAGGAATGCGCGAAAATCTCAAGCGGGTCGAAGCGGTGCGCGAAGTCATTGGCTATGACGTGGATCTGATGCTGGAATGCTATCAGGGCTGGAATGTCGATTACACCAAGCGCATGCTGCCCAGGCTGGCCAGATATGAACCCCGCTGGCTGGAAGAGCCGGTGATTGCTGACGACGTCGAAGGCTATCGTGAACTGAACGCCATGAACATCGTGCCCATTTCGGGCGGCGAGCATGAGTTTTCCGTGATCGGCTGCAAAGACCTAATCGAGAAAAAGGCCGTCAGCGTCCTGCAATATGACACCAACCGCGTGGGCGGCATCACCGCAGCGCAGAAAATCAACGCCATTGCCGAAGCCTTTCAGGTGCCGGTCATTCCGCATGCCGGGCAGATGCACAATTACCATCTGACCATGGCCAATGCGAATTGCATGATTTCGGAGTATTTCCCGGTCTTCGATGTCGAAGTAGGTAACGAGCTGTTCTATTACATCTTCGATGGCGACCCGGATGCAGTGGACGGGTTCCTTGATCTGGATGACAACAAGCCTGGTCTGGGGATCGAGATCACCGACAAGTACCTGAGCGATTTCGAGGTGACGGAATGAGCGGCCCCTACACTGGCATCTGGCCCGTTGCGCCAACCCCGTTTAACGAAGACGGCTCACTTGACCTCGAAGGGATGAAACGGGCATTGGATTGCCTGATCGATCAGGGCGCAGATGGCATCTGTGTGCTGGCCAATTTCTCCGAACAGTTCCTGATTTCGGATGCTGAACGCGAGGTTCTGGCGCGCCTGTCGGTGGAACATGTAGCGGGCCGCGTCCCGGTGATTGTCACCATCAGCCACTACGCGACGCAGATCGCAGTGGAACGCGCACAATTCGCCAAGGATCTGGGTGCCGATGTCGTCATGATGATGCCGCCCTATCACGGCGCGTTGCTCAAAGGCACGCCCGAGCAGAGTTTCGAGCAGTTCGCGGCGGTGGGCGAGGTCGGCATCCCGATCATGGTGCAGGATGCGCCGCTCTCCGGCGTGGACCTGCCGGTTTCGCTTCTGGTGCGCATGGCCAGAGAAATCGAGGCGGTCAAGCTGTTCAAGATTGAATGCCCCCGCGCCGCAAACAAGATCCGCGCACTGATCGAACAGGGGGGCGACGCCATCGAAGCCCCCTTTGACGGGGAAGAAGCCATCACGCTGCTGGCCGACCTGGACGCGGGCGCAACCGGATCCATGACCTCGGGCATGATCGTCGATCAGATCAAGCCCGTCCTCAACCACCACCATGCGGGTCGCATCGAAGAGGCGACCGCCGCATATGGTCGCGTGGCCATGGCAATCAACCACGAAAACCGGCAATGTGGCTGGCAGTCATGCAAGGCGGCCATGGTCGAGGGCGGCGTGATCAAATCTGATTTCAGCCGCCACCCGATCCCGCCCTTGCACCCGGCAATCCGCGCCCGCCTGATAGACCTGCTGAGGCCGCTGGATCCGCTGGTTTTGAATTGGGGAAAGTAAATTGAGCGACGCCTGGCTGGATACATTGAAACAGGAAGGCGGGGTGCGCCCCCGCCGGACCCTTGCTGAGGAAGCTGCGGACAATCTGCGTGAGTTCATTCTGCTTGGAAAACTGACGCCGGGTACCGCGATTCCCGAGCGTGATCTGGCCGAGGCGTTGGGTGTGTCACGCACGCCCTTGCGCGAGGCGCTGCGCCTGCTCGAAATCGAAGGGCTGGTGGAATATTCCGCCACCCGCCGCCCGCGTGTGGCCGATCCGTCGCTGCACGAACTGACACAGTATATCTCGGTTCTTGGCGCGCTTGAGGCGCTGGCAGGCGAAACCGCCTGCCGCGAGGCCACCATGGCCGAAATTGCTGATATCGTACGGCTGGCCGCACGGATGGCTGAAGGGTCAGACACGCTCAAACCCCTGGACTTTTTTCGCCTCGACATGCAGTTCCACGCCGCCATTGTCGAGGCCAGCCGGAACGAGCCGCTGATCGAAACCCACCGGCAATACAACGCCCGCCTCTGGCGTGCCCGGTTCCTGTCGTCACAACAGGTGGACCGGCGCGACAACACCCTGTCTCAACATGCAGAAATCACCGACGCCTTGCAAAAACGCGACGCCAAGGCCACACGCCGTGCATTGCGAGACCATCTGAAAAGCACGATCGAGAATATCGCCCGTATCCGCTCACAGGACAACGAAGAAGCCCCAGAGGACTGAACATGAAACCCAAAATAGGCATTATCCCCGGTGACCCCAGCGGCATCGGGCCGGAACTGATTGCGCGTCTGCTGGCTGACGAAGGCGTGGCCGAGGCCGCAGATATCCTTCTGATCGGCGATGCGCATGTGTTCCAAGCCGGACAGGCCGTGGCCGGGCAGGACTTCGACATGACTGCAGTTGATGCCGAAACATCGAACTGGACCGAGGTCGAAGCGTTTGCCTTTCACGCCATGGACACGATTTCGGCGGACAAGGTGCAGGTCGCCGAAGTGACCGAGGCCGGGGGCGCATCGGTTCTTCGCACGCTGGATCAGGCGCTCGAGTTCGCACAAACCGGCGTGATCGATGCGATTGTCTTTGGCCCGTTCAACAAGGCGTCCATGCATCTGGCCGGTCTGGGGCATGATGACGAGTTGCATTACATGGCCGAAAAGCTGGGCGTGACCAACTACATATCGGAGCTCAACACGCTGGACGGCATGTGGACCAGCCGCGTCACCAGCCATATCCCGCTACGCGACGTGGCCGACACGATCTCCGAAGAGCGCGTGGCCGAAGCGGTACACCTGATCCACAACACCCTGCGCCGCTCGGGCCTTGAACGCCCCCGGATTTCGGTGGCCGCGATCAACCCGCATGCAGGCGATGGCGGCAATTTCGGCACCGAAGAGATCGACATTCTCGAACCGACTGTGCGCAAACTTGCCCAGGGCCAGATGGCCGTCGATGGCCCGTGGCCCTCTGACACCGTGTTCCTCAAGGCGGTGGCCAAGGAAATCGACGCGGTGGTCACCATGTATCACGACCAGGGCCAGATCGCCCTCAAACTGCTGGGCTTTGATCGCGGCGTCACCGTGCAGGGCGGCTTGCCGATCCCGGTCTCCACCCCCGCACACGGCACCGCCTTTGACATCGCCGGACAGGGCCGCGCTGATGTTGGCGCCACACGTGCCGCTTTCGACATTGCGTGCAACATGGTTACACACTGGGACAAGTAAGATGACATTCACACCACACGGAAAACACCTGATTGCCGGGAACTGGGTCGCCGGAGATGCCACCTTCACCTCTGATCCCGCCCACGGACCCGCGCATGACTTCTCGGTCGGCACGCCGGGCCATGTGGATGCCGCCGTCGAGGCCGCCGAAGAGGCGTTCTGGTCCTTTGGTTATTCCACCCGCGAGGACCGCGCTGCCTTTCTCCACACCATTGCCGACGAGATCGAAGCCCGCGCTGAGGCGATCACCGAGATTGGCACCCAGGAAACCGGCCTGCCCGAGGCGCGCCTGCAGAGCGAGCGCGGCCGCACCACCGGGCAACTGCGCCTCTTCGCCTCGCATATCCTCGCTGGCGACTATCTCGATCAGCGCCATGACGAAGCCTTGCCGGATCGCGCGCCCCTGCCACGCCCGGAACTGAAGATGATCCAGCGCCCCATCGGCCCGGTCGCGGTGTTCGGTGCCTCCAACTTCCCGCTGGCCTTCTCCACAGCCGGCGGCGACACCGCCGCCGCGCTGGCCGCAGGCTGCCCGGTGGTGGTCAAGGGCCACTCCGCCCATCCCGGCACCGGCGAGATCATCGCCGAGGCAATCCATGCCGCTATCGCCAAATGTGGCGCGCATCCCAGCGTGTTCTCCCTTGTGCAGGGCGGCAAGCGCGATGTGGGCACCCGCCTGGTGCAGCATCCACTGATCAAGGCGGTCGGATTCACCGGCAGCCTCGCCGGAGGCCGGGCGCTGTTCGACCTCTGCGCGCAGCGCCCCGAGCCGATCCCGTTTTTTGGCGAGCTGGGCTCGGTCAACCCGATGTTCCTGCTGCCCGCCGCCATGGAGGTGCGGGGGGGTGAGATCGGCACCGGCTGGGCCGGATCTCTGACCATGGGCGCGGGGCAGTTCTGCACCAATCCCGGCATTGCCGTTGTGCTGAAAGAGCAGGCCGAGACGCTCGCCGACAGCGCCAGCGCCGCGCTGAAAGAGACCGGCGCCCAGACCATGCTGACCGACGGTATCGCGGCGGCCTATCGCGACGGGCAAGCCCGTGTGTCCAAAGGCACCGGCGTGCGCGAGGTGCTGACCACTATGTGCGACCAGCGCGACGCCAAGCCTTATCTCTACCGGGTCTCCGCTGCCGACTGGCTGGCGGATGAGGCGCTTAGTGAGGAAGTGTTCGGCCCCCTCGGCCTGATCGTCGAGGCCGACGACCTCGACCAGATGCGTGCCGTTGCGACTGCCCTTGAGGGCCAACTCACCTGCACGCTGCACATGGACGACGCCGACCTTAAGGCGGCACAATCGCTAGTGCCGATCCTCGAACGCAAGGCGGGACGCATCCTCGCCAACGGCTTCCCTACCGGGGTCGAGGTCTCCGATACCATGGTCCACGGCGGCCCCTACCCAGCCTCCACCAATTTCGGCGCCACCTCGGTCGGGACTCTGTCGATCAGACGCTTCCTGCGCCCAGTCTGCTACCAGAATATGGCCGACGCCTTGCTGCCTACCGCCTGATCCGGCGTGGTCCGGGCGCTCAGTTTGACACCGATCTCCCAAATCTGCCACTGCATGCTGCGGGAATAGATGGCGGCTTTGGGCGACTCGTGGGACTTTGCAAAGACCGCTTTCTACGCCTTCCAGAAATTCGGAACTGACCAAGCTGCAGGTGCAGCGAACGGTGACTTCGTCCGCATAGCAGTCGCGCGCGATATTTAGGCGAACGGCCGCTTCGAGCCCAAAGCGGACAAAGTTCGGTGCTCAGTCGGTTGCTCTGACCCAAACTCTTGAAAAACCATCTGTGGATAGGCCAATCTCAGCTGCAAGGATAATCCGAAGCGCCATTTATGGAACCCTGAATGCGGCTAATCAGAATATGTTTGATTTTGGTGGCGATAATGGCAGTGGCCATAGTCGGGTTAAGGTGGACCTTTCCACTTCCTAATGAAAATTTTTCTGAGCCAACGTTTAAGAAAGATGCCGATTGGGATGGGCCATTAGGTGCAACAATCAAAAATGCACTTGAACGCAACCCAGGGCTCGACGGTGTAAGGCCTTTGGGAAATGGACGCGCAGCCTTTGCGGCCCGGGCGATCCTCGCCCGTGAAGCGACATCCTCAATCGATGCTCAGTACTACATCTGGCAAGATGACGTTACCGGCCTAATGCTTCTGGAAGAGCTCAGGGCAGCAGCAGAGCGTGGTGTGCGCGTCAGATTGTTGGTCGACGATAACGGCATTGCCGGATTGGATGATTTGCTCGCCGAACTGAACGCTCTGCCACATGCAAATGTACGCATTTTCAATCCATTCACTTTGAGGAACCCAAAACTTCTGTCATATGCATTTGACTTTGGACGCCTGAACCGGCGGATGCACAATAAATCAATGACTGTGGACGGGGTCGCCACGATAGTTGGGGGACGCAACATCGGTGACATCTATTTCGACTACGGGGTGGGAACGCACTACCTGGATGTAGACGCGATAGCCATCGGCCCGATTGTAGATGAGGTGTCGCAATCATTCGACGCATATTGGAATAGTGCCTCCGCGTACGACGCTGGGCTCTTTTTGGAAACTTTGGCGGAAAAAAGCCTTAAAGCAAAGGCAGACGCCGCGCGCCAGACTGCGGTTGGCGCAGGCTATCAAAGGGCAATTCAGGATAATGAACTGGCCGACCGGATAGCGGCACATGATCTGAAGTTCGAGTGGAGCGAAGTCACGCTTTTTGTCGACGACCCGTCAAAAGGGTTGGGCGAAGTCGAAAGAGAAGACCTGATTGTCGAACAACTTATCGAGTTCGCCAAAACCTCTCAAATCTCATTGGACCTGGTCTCTGCGTATTTCATTCCGGGGGAACGAGGGGCGGAGGTTCTGGAAGGGTTGGCAAAGTCCGGAGTGAAGATCCGCGTCTTAACCAATTCACTGGATGCCACGGATGTAATGCCCGTTCATGCGGCCTATATGCGTTACAGGGAAGACTTGCTCAACAGTGGTGTAGAACTACTTGAGCTTCGAGCTTTGCGGCGCGAACATCGCGAGCGCAGCCTGCCCGAGAAGCTGGCAGGATCGGCCTCCGGTCTACACGCAAAAGTCTTTGGATCGGATGGAGAACGGATCTTTATAGGCTCTTACAACCTCGACCCCAGGTCCGCGCGGCTGAATACAGAAATGGGTCTTATGATCGAAAGCCCAACTATAACTAAGGCGCTTGCGGAGCAATTGAACCGGCCTGAGTTTTCTTATCGCGTCGAACTTAACGACAGCGGCGAGATGATCTGGCTGCAAGAAGAGCAGGATGGGACAGTCACCATTCATACCGCGGATCCAGAAACCAACAATTTACAGCGTGCCCTGACGGCCGTGGTCAGGTGGCTGCCGGTCGAATGGATGCTCTAGTCACCAAACGACCGACAATCCATTGACCTGCGGCCAGAGATGCCAGTGCTTGATCCGACTTACAGAGAAGTCACAATGGCCCTAGCGTAGGCTTCCATGTCGATACTGGCACCTCCGGTTGCGTACCAAACGACAACGGCGTCTTTTCTTGGAGAGACATAGATTCCTTGGCCATTCATCCCACTTTTGTAGAAATCGCCATCGGCAAAAACGGCATCCCATTGGTATGCGTTTGCCATCGGTTGTTCACGGAATGCGTCAGAAAGGTGTGGGCCAAGTGTTCCCTTCATGTAGTTTTCGGCGACACCCGCTGTTTGGATCGTGTCGATCATCTTTTCAGATACAATGCGGTCTGACGCTGTCTTGTCCCAGCTTGGCGTGTAGAGCAGACCAATCTTTGCCATGTCGATCAATCGGCTGCTGATCAGGCCGTGTATTATGCCGTTTCCTTGAGGTGACAGCGCCAGGGTGGCATCGCCAGTCATTCCAGCTTTGCTCCAGACCCGCTCCGTGATCGCTTCACCAAGTCGCTGGTTCGTAACGGCTTCAATGACAAGACCAAGCATTTGTGTGTTTGCAGAGGAGTATTCGAAAGCCTCAGCCGGTTCCCGCAGTTTGGGTATAGCAAACAGGGCTTCGTTATGAGTTTGCAGAACGCCTTCTTCGTTCGCAACACCAACCTCAGCCCTGACAAAGCGCCCATATGGTGTATCGCCTTTGCGTGAGAGGGGGTTCTCTTCCAGATCCAAACCAGACTGCATGTTCAGGACGTCGATGACCTTTATGTTCTCCCAAGCTGTTCCCTTGGTGCCATCTACATAATCGCCAACAGTTTTCTGAACGTCGATTTTACCCTCATCTTCCAATTGACCGATCAGCAAGCTCGAGAGAATCTTTGCATTGGACATCCAAACGTGGTTGTCCGTCCGGCGCATTCCTGGGTAGGCCTCGTAAGCGATTTCGCCGTTGTGTAGAACCATAACGCCCTGCACTGTGGAATCATCAGCATTAATCATCTCGTCGAGCGACACAGCATTGCCGTCAGCGCCTGGGACGCTCGTAGCTCCTATGGCATCGTTAAAGTTTGTCGCAAGCATCGCGACGGCCCCGTCGCGACGAATGACAGAACTCGGCAGGAACTCGGCGAGGTTCATATATGAAAACGCCCCGGCTTCGGTGATGTCGAGGAACTTCTGCAAATTCCATTCAGAGCTCAGGTCGTAGGATTGCTCGGCCGTGTAACCATTCCGCAGGTCACGGATGGAAAAATCTTCTCGCGGTGTCGCATATGGGTCGTCCTCAGCATTTACAGGAGAAGTTCCAAGGCTTTGCATAATCAAACCTCCAATAAGAGCAAGAACTGGAAAATTGGACTTTGAAAGTAACGAAGTGTTTGGCATGGCAGTATCGCTCCAAATGAATTGCAACTGAAGTATGGCCGCGGCCAGCGTGTTGAAATCTGGTTTTCGAAGAACGGAACAACGTACTTTTGCTCGTCAGAGCATAGTCCGTTTTCCAGGGAATTCGAGAATTACTGTCGTTCTCCCTTACCTGGTGAAATATCCACTTTGTTCGCATTGCAGTCATTCTGTGAATTTGGGCGAATGTCTGCCACGAGCCCAAAGCAGTCTATCCGAACCCGATCTCCGGAAACATCCGCCCCGGCCTGCCGCCAATGGCCCAGCGCGACGGGATCACGAAAATCGATCCCAACCTCTTCAAGGATCGAAAGCGAGGCGTCGTGGATACGTTCAATCGCGTCAGCGTCCAGCACTTGCAGCGGTTTCAACTTGCGGGTCACTGGTGCTAGACGTGTCTGTACTGCTTTCTGGTTCTGTATCCGCGCGGCACGCCCCGATCGCCCCTCTACACGCGGCATGAAACGCCTCCGTCGACGGTGATCTCGGTGCCGGTGATATATGACGCATCATCACTGGCCAGAAACACGGCTGCATTGGCCACGTCCCACGGGGTGCCCACGCGGCCCAGCGGGATACGCGCGGCGCGCTGTTTGTCTAGCGCGTCCCAGTCGATCGTATCAGGGTCATCCGTGTTCTGTTCGGTGATGTTGCGCGCCATCGGCGTGTCGATGAACCCCGGCAGGATCGCATTCGCCCGCACCCCATGCGGCGCCATTTCCGCTGCCAGATTGCGGGTGAATGAAATGATCGAGCCCTTTGTGGCGTTATACCCGATATAAGGCGTGCCCAAATAGCGCAGCCCTGCGATGGACGAGATATTGGTCACAACCCCTACGCCGCGCTCGACGAAATGTGGCAGGACATGTTTGGTAGGCAGAAAGACCGCCTTCATGTTCACATGGACCAGCGCGTCCCAATCCTCGACCGTGCTGTCCATGGCGCCGCCGGTTTTCAGAATACCAACGTTATTTTGCAGGATGTCGATCTGGCCGAATTCGGACATGCATCGATCAACGGCGGTCTTTACCTGATCCTCTTGCGTTACGTCTGCGGTCAGGGCAAAGGCCCGCCCGCCTTCCTGCCGGATCAGGTCACAGGTTTCCTCAGCGGCGGTCTGATCCAGATCCAGCGCGGCGATGGCGGCACCCTCCTGCGCCAATCGGATCGCTGTGGCCTTGCCATTGCCCATGCCGCCCTTCATCGAGCCCGCGCCCGTCACCAAGGCGATTTTCCCCGCAAGACGCGCCATATGTTACCCCTCGTTCGATTGCAAAAAGGCGTTCATGCCACCGTCAATGGCCAGCAATTGCCCGTTGATGTAAGACGCCGCCTCGGACATCAGGAACGCGACGGGCGCCGCGATTTCCGCAGGCTCGGCCCATCGCGCCACCGGGGTTCGGCTTTCGATCCGTCGCACGAACTCATCGTCGCTAAGGATTTGGCGATTCATCTCCGTCAGGACATAACCCGGTGCAATGGCATTGGCGCAGATGCCATCCGCCCCGAAATCCGCCGCCAGCGACCGCGTCAAACCCGCGATGGCCGCCTTGGACGAGGCATAGTTACCGATCCCCGGGCGCGGATGCGTGGCCGCGATGGACGAGACCGAGACGATCCGCCCCCGCTGCGGCCCCGGATTGGCCAGCATCACCTTTGCCGCCTCCTGCGCCAGCACAAAGGGTGCAAAGACGTGCAGGTCATACATGGATCGGTAATCGTCGATGGTCTGATCCAGCACATGCCCGTGATTGGTGATCCCGGCATTATTGATCAAGCCCCAGATCGAACCGATGCCCTTCACCCAATCGGTGCAGGCGTCGAAATCGGTCAGGTCGAAGGCGGCTGTTTGCACGGTCGCGCCCCTAGGGCGCAAGCTGTCCGCCATGGCCTCGATGGCTTGGGCGTTGATGTCCTGCAGGCACAATTGCGCCCCCTGCGCGGCGCAGGCCTGTGCCATGGCCGCACCCAATCCGCGCGCGGCCCCGGTGATCAGTATGGTTTTTCCGGCCAGCGAGAAATTCGACCCGCTCATGAAGCCAAAGCAGCCTTGTCCGCCTCAAGCGCGGCATTCACCGCAGGCTTGACCTGATCGCAGAACAGTTCCAGCGAGCGCAGCGTATTGGTAAAGGGGATTGAGGCGATCTGCATGAAGACGCTCAGATGGGTGATGCCAAACTCGCGCGCCTCGACGACGATGCGTTGCGTGACCTCTTCGGCATCGCCGATGATGGCGCGTTGCAGAACCGTGTCGATGTCGGGTTCATTGTCAAAAGGCATGATCTTGAGGTCTGCGCCATCCATCAGCGGTTCAGGACGGCGCATGTTGTTGGCCATACGGGCGTGGATCAGCACCTGCTCGGCTGCGGCGCGGGCGTCGTCTTTGTCCTGAGCGACGTAGATATAGCGCTGTACCGCAAAGGGGAAGTCATCCCCCGTCATGCCGTTCTCGGCGCGCGTTTCCTTGTACAGGCGCCGCGCGGTACCAACGATTGCGTTGGGGCCGATGGCGGGTGTGGTTAGCGTTTCAGCCCCGTAATCGATCATCTTCTGGCGCATCTCGGGCGCGTTGCCCACGGCGAAGGTGCGGATGCGATCCTGCACCGGCGCGATGGAAAGCGCCGCGTCGCTGATCTGAATATGGTCGCCCTCATAGTCGATCACACCGCCATAGACGCCCTGTTCGATGCAATCCCAAATCTCCAGCCCACGCATCAGGCGGTCATCAATCTCGAACCCGAACTTCTTGAATTCGCGCGGCTGATACCCGGTGCCCAGACCCAGCACCAGCCGGCCCTCGGTCAACTGATCGGCAAGGCAAATATCCTCGACCAGACGCAGAGGTTCATAGAAGGGCATCACCACAACCGCAGGCCCAACCTTGATCCGTTTGGTCTGCGCGGCCATGTTCGAAGCCGTCATCAGCGGCGAAGGTGATATACAATAGTTCGACAGGTGATGTTCGGCGAACCAGGCGACGTCAAAGCCCGCATCGTCGACCATTTTCGTCATGCTGCGCATCTGGTTGAACACATCCGCATGTGATGACCCATCAACAGGCTTGGTCATCAGGTTGAACAACGAAAATTCCATGTCCCTCTCGCTCCTGTCTGGCTACTGCTTCACGTATTCCGCGCAGTCTTGCCGAAAGCTGACAAAGCACCAAATGGTGAATTCTTTATCAGTGGCAAAGAATTTCTTATGCAGTTTGCGCTTCGTGACGCAACCAAGTCAGAAATGCCTGAACGCGGGGCTGTTCGACACGACGTTCGGGGCAGATAAAGTGGTAGGAAAACGGCCCCTCGACCGGTTCGAACGGCAACTGGATCAAAGCCCCCGCGGCCAGCAAATGTCGGGCAATCACGTCGCGTACAACGCCGATGCCTTGACTGTAGAGAATGGCGTTCACCGTGGCGCTGCTGTCGCCGAAATAAGCCCCATGTTCGAACGCCGCCGGTTCACCGCCATTCACCTCGATCACTGCACGCCATTCACTGTAATTAGTGTCATGCAGAAAAGGCAGCTCTGCCAGTGCGTTGATGTCCGACACATCGCCCAACATCGCAGCCGTTTTCGCCGAGGCGACCAGAATGTGCTGTTCACCGAAAAGGCGCTCCTCGTACCCGTCGGTATAACCGCCGGGGCCCCAGCGAATGGCGACATCCGCATCCTCTTGGCCAAAGCCAGTCTTGGCCACGGTCGACAACGTTAACAAATCGACCAAGGGGTTGGTCTCGACAAACCGATGCGCCCGCGACGCAAACCACGTCGAGGCGAACGAGGGTAGCAGGCTGACCGTCAGCGTCGTCCGTCCGGCATCAGGGGCCAGATTCTGCACGCTTTCGCCGAGAGTATTGAGCATCTCGGTCACGTCTTCGGCAAATTGCTCACCTTGTTCGGTCAGCAAGATCATGTTGTTGCGGCGACGGAAGAGTTTGATGCCCAGACGGTGTTCCAACAGCTTGACCTGCTGGCTGACTGCCGGTTGCGTCAGGTTCAATTCCGCAGCGGCCAGCGTGAAGCTTTGCAACCGCGCGGCGGCTTCAAAGGCGATCAGAGTCTGCAACGGCGGCAGGGTTCGCCGCATGCGATTGCTATCGAACCCAACCGGTTCGAGCTTGGACAAGGCACCGGGGCGAAGTTGGTCCAGCTTGTTGCGAAGTGCACGTCGCATGATCTGCCTGCACAAGATTTCGTTAGGCAAAGCTTAAGCAATTCGATCTTGCGATCAAGGCACCTGAAATTTCAGAAAGGCGTGAAGCCAAAGGAGTGGTCATGCTGGACCCCACTGAATTCACATCCGCGATGCGCAAGGCCGTCACACCCGTTTCGATTGTCACCACCAGTGGTGAACACGGCCGCCATGGCGCAACTGTCAGCGCCGTCTGTTCGCTGACGGCAGGGCCCCCTGCGGTGCTGATTTGCATCAACAAGAAAAGCCGCATTCTGGGCATGATAGAGGAACATGGAGTCTATTGCGTCAACTACATCGCGCAGCAGCATGACAAGCTAGCGCTTGCGTTCGCCGGCGTCCCCGACCTTGAGGATCAGCGTAGTTTTGCCTCTGAACTTTGGACGATTGACCAACGGACGAGCCTGCCGGTCTTGTCTGATGCTGCCGCAATCTTCACCTGCCTGCATATTCAGACAGTATCATTCGGCACGCACCGCATTCTGATCGGCAAGGTCGAACGCGCCGAAAGCTCTGAGGCTAAACCGCTAGCGTATTGGGATGGCGGATTTCGATCACTGGTCGATCCCGAATAAACCAGCTTTCGAAGGCATTGGAGAATATACATGGAATATAGATGTTTAACGTACGATAAGGCTTGCAGGAAAGCTCAACCAGGCGTCGAATCAATGTCTCCACACACCGCAACAACGGAAGTTCGCGACGAATGATCGAAAGACCGTTTTGTCTGCAGAGCCGACATTCTGTCAATTTGGTTGAGCGTCTCTTTAGTGTACTTGTCACTAGTGGCCCACAAATCGCTCTACATCAAAACTGCCGAATTGACTTGGATGGTCCCAGTCTGAGCTAAAGACTCCGTTCGCAAGGGTGCCTACAAAGCTCTCCTGAACAGGCCCAGGAATGACACGAACGTCACCTCCCTCTTTTCCTGTTGCTCCGGCATGAAGCGCGGCCATGCAGATATTGCTTATTCCGTCGTATGGCCCACTGCCGTACGCATAGCCGCCTCGAAGTCTTCTGGCTTCAGCAGAGCAATGACAATTGAAGGGCTCTGTCGAAAAAGGTTGCGTGTCACCCCGATTTGCAAGTTGCGGCGGGCAATCTGGAAACAAAACGGGGTTTGTTACCGGCTCTTTTTCCTCGCTTTGCGCGTTAGCTGGCACTACGGCGAGCGAGGTAAAAAAGACCAATATGAAAGTGCGTGAGTATTTCGCCATCTCAAGAACCCTCCGTTTGAACTCAGTCATTGTACTACGTGTTTGTTCAAGTTGCGACGGCCGCTATGTCCCGCATAGCAGTCGTTCACGGAGTTTTACCGAATGACCGCACCGAGCCCAATGCGGACGTTCGGATGCAGTACAAAACCAGATACTGTTGAACTCAAAAAACTGAATGTGACTTCAATTAGAGACACGAAGAACGCCACGTTGTTAAGTTCACGAAATTGTCCAGTTAGCCTGAAAATTAGACGCTCCTTCTAAAGGCAGCTTCCAACCAAGCCTGAATGACTTGAAAAATCTGATCTATGCGTAAAACTCAAAGCATGAGTGTGTATTTTGATGAAATGTTCAACGGCGATGGATCGCTCAGAGGTCCATACGAAGAGATCGGCCGCTGGTTCAATGCGGAAGACGCATCACGACTGAGGGCGAAACAGCGCGAAGCCGAAGAGGTTTTCAGGCTGACGGGTATAACTTTTAACGTCTACGGCAAAGCCGAGGCCGAGGAACGCCTGATACCGTTTGATATCGTGCCACGAGTCATTTCAACGCGCGAATGGCAGCGGCTGGAACGCG
The DNA here is from genome assembly GCF_013034475.1 of Ruegeria sp. HKCCA6837. Lineage (NCBI taxonomy): Bacteria > Pseudomonadati > Pseudomonadota > Alphaproteobacteria > Rhodobacterales > Roseobacteraceae > Ruegeria > Ruegeria sp. HKCCA6837. The sequence goes on along the minus strand of NZ_WQGD01000025.1, from coordinate 12,855 downwards.
GTATCGAACAGCGGGTGCGGGCAATCAACGCATTTCTACACGACATTTATCACCGTCAGGAAATAGTCCGGGCCGGGCGTGTGCCGGCTGAGATGATTGCCGGAAATGAAGCGTTCCTGCCGCAGATGCTTGGTGTCTCACCGCCCGGTCAGGTTTATACGCACATTGTCGGCGTCGATCTGGTGCGAACCGGCCCAGACGAGTTTTTCGTACTGGAAGACAACGCCCGAACGCCATCCGGGGTCAGCTATATGCTGGAGAACCGGGAGACGATGCTGAAGATGTTCCCTGAGCTTTTTAGCGCGACCAATGTTCGGAATGTTTCTGACTACCCCCGCAATCTACGACGGTCGCTGGCGGCCTGTGCACCGGCTTGTGCAGACGGGGAACCCACTGTCGCGGTTTTAACCCCCGGCATCTATAATTCGGCCTATTACGAACATGCGTTTCTTGCTGATCAGATGGCCGTGGAATTGGTTGAAGGTCACGACCTGCGGGTTGTCGACGGACGCGTCTGCATGCGCACCACCAGAGGCTATACTCCCATCGACGTGCTTTATCGCCGGGTTGATGACGACTTCCTGGATCCGCTGAATTTCAACCCTGATAGCGCATTGGGCGTGCCTGGCATTCTGGACGTTTACCGCGCAGGCGGCATCACAATCGCCAATGCGCCCGGAACGGGTATTGCCGATGACAAGGCGATCTATTCCTACATGCCCGAGATCGTTGAGTTCTACACGGGCGAGAAGCCTCTGCTTCAGAATGTTCCTACCTGGCGGTGCAGTGACCCCGACTCTTTGTCTTATGTAATGGACAATCTTTCCGAGCTTGTTGTGAAAGAAGTGCACGGGTCTGGCGGCTACGGGATGTTGATCGGCCCGACTGCCAGCAAGAAGGAGATTTCGGCTTTCCGCGACAAGCTCAAATCGCGGCCAGCCAACTATATTGCTCAACCGACCTTATCGCTCTCGACGGTGCCGATTTTCGCGCGTTCGGGCCTTGCCCCCAGACATGTCGATTTGCGTCCGTTCGTTTTGGTGTCACCTGAAGGGATCAATATCACACCCGGCGGCCTGACCCGCGTAGCGCTGAAGAAAGGGTCACTGGTCGTGAACTCGAGCCAGGGTGGCGGGACCAAAGACACTTGGGTTCTGGAGGACTGACCATGCTGGGAAAAACTGCTGGTGGGTTGTTCTGGATGTCCCGGTACCTGGAGCGAGCGGAAAACACGGCCAGGCTGCTGGAAACAGGTCAGAGGATGGCATTGACCCGTACTAAGAACTCCGCCGAAGAATGGGGCTCTGTTCTGAAAACGGCCGGGGTTCTAGACGGGTATCACGCCAAATACGATGACATCTCAAAAGAGAATGCCGTCGATTGGATGCTGCGTGACGCTGACAACCCGTCCTCGATCAAGTCGGTTATCAAGCAAGCACGAGACAACGCGCGCCTTGTTCGAACCGCGCTGACCCACGATGTCTGGAGTGCTGTAAATGCGACTTGGATGCAGATTGATGAGGTCATGAAGCGGCGTGTGAATGAGCGGGACCTGCCAGCGACGCTGGAGCTTATTCGGCAACAGGCGGCTTTGGTCCGTGGTGCCACATTGGGAACAATGCTGCGCAATGACATTTTCGACTTCACCCGCATTGGCACATTTGTCGAGCGGGCCGACAATACCGGGCGCATTCTGGACGTGAAATACTATGTACTTCTGCCCACAGCCTTCTCGGTCGGCTCGTCCTTGGACAACATCCAATGGGAAAGCATCCTCCGGTCCGTCGGCGCAGGCGGGGGGTATCGAATGACCCATGGCGAAAAAACCCGACCGTCAGATATTGCCCGGTTCCTGATCCTGGATCAGCGGATGCCGCGCAGTCTTCACTTCTGCTGCAGAAAGATTCAAGAGAACCTGTCTTACCTGAAGAAGGACTATGGTTTTGCCGGACCGTCATGCGAGGCGTCAAATGCTCTCTACGAAAAATACCTGGACCAGAAGATTTCCGATATCTTTGAATTTGGGCTCCATGAGTACATTCAGGATTTTTTGACGGATCTCGGCAACTTAAGCCGTCAAATCGAGATTGATTACCGGTTCTACGAGTAGCCAAATGAAACTGCACATTCGACACGAGACACGATACGACTTCGACGCGCCGGTTCCCTTCGGGCTGCAGCAACTGAGGAAAACACCAAAGTCATTTCGCAATCAGAGCATAGTGAGTTGGAACACCCAAATCACCGGCGGGCGCAAAGAACTGACATTTGAAGACTACCACCGCAATACGGTGGAATTGATCAGTTTCGAAACCAATACCCAAAACATCTCGTTGATTTCTGAAGGCGTCGTTGAGGTGGAAGACACACACGGCGTTCTCGGGCGTCACGAAGGGTCGACGCCTTTGTGGTTGTTCCAACGAAACACACCTCAGACAGCACCAGGGAAAGGGGTCGCCGGTGTAGTTGGTGCATTGCCTAAAGGTGAACCGCTGGAGCAGATGCATGACCTGTCTGAAAGCGTTCGAACTCTGGTCGCGTACGAAATTGGAAGTTCGCAACCGGGCTGGAGCGCAGAGGACGCTCTTAAAGCTGGGTGCGGCGTGTGTCAGGACCATACGCATGTTTTCATTGCTTGCGCACGACAGATCGGAGTGCCAGCGCGCTATGTATCGGGTTACCTGATGATGAACGAAACGGAGCTACAGGACGCAACCCATGCCTGGGCCGAAGTTCATTTGGACGGGCTTGGCTGGGTCGGGTTTGATGTTTCTAACGGGATCTCACCTGACGATCGATACGTACGTGTCGCAACTGGTCTGGACTATGCCCAAGCTGCCCCGGTAATAGGGAACAGATTTGGGACAGCGGGCGAGCAATTGACAGTGCAGTTGCAAGTCGCACAGCAGTAACGGAGAGTTTGATGACCTATGCTGTGGGCATGCGGTTGAATTGCGGATTGGTATTCATGTCCGATACGCGCACGAATGCTGGCGTCGACAATGTTTCGACCTTCAACAAGATGTTCAATTGGACAGTCGAAGGTGACCGGTCGATCACGATCCTGACGGCCGGGAACCTCGCGACTACTCAGGCCACAATAAGCCTTCTGGAAGAGCGTACAAAAGCGCCCGCAGATCGTTCGCCATCGATCCTGGAAGCGCCGACAATGTTTCAAGTCGCGCAACTGGTCGCGGCTACACTGAACGACGTCATCGAGGAACATGCCAGATCCGGTCAGCAAGCTGACAGCGCTTTTCACGCGACACTCATTGTTGGAGGTCAGATCAAGGGCGGCCCGTCTCGCCTGTTTTTGATCTACCCTGAAGGCAATTTTATCGAAGCCGGCGACGACACCCCGTTCTTTCAGATTGGTGAGACAAAATATGGTCGCCCTATTTTGGTGCGAGCCTATGATCCGGAAATGAGTTTTTCAGAAACCGTAAAACTCTTGCTCGTCAGTTTTGACTCCACGATTAAGGCCAATCTGTCTGTCGGGGCTCCGCTTGACATGCTTCTCTACGATGAAGACAACCTTGACGGCGGTACGCGGTCAAGATTCGAAGCTGACGACCAGTACTTTCGCAGTGTTTCCGATGGATGGGGTGACGCGTTGAAATCGGCCTTGGCCAAACTTCCAGAATACAGATCGGGGCGAAAATCAAACGATTGAGCGTTCGCTTTGTCCGCAGTGCAGACGTTCCAGCAAGTTGCAACGAACGACCGCTAAGCGGACAAAGCTGCCGATTAGTCAGTTTGCCGGGATGCGTGACAACGGCCCTAAGCGGACTCTAAAAATGCAATCCGTATGCTGCAAATGCACTCTAGAAAGCAGACATTAGTACCGTACAACAATCTGTAATCAGCTTCATGACAAAAGCCTGTCAAAACCGCCTAGGAATTGCCAAGGTTATACGTCAAATAACTTCTTGGTTTTGGGTCGCGTAGCGAGCTCGGTCATAAACCACCAGTCTTGACCAAACAGTTACGCTAACTTGCGCTATCCTTGATGTGCTTTTTTCAACACGCCTGCATTTATCTCGCGCGGGTCGCCAACATTGTATTGCGTCGCGTCTTGCAGGATTTCGCGGCGCATACTGCCGTCCACTTTTGTTGAATTTCCATCGACAACGACAATTAGATACCAACCGTCTTCATCGGTGATCATCTTGGCTTCAAACGAATGGCTATCAAACTTAAGTGTTTTGCTTGTGTGCAAATGCGACCCTCCATCAAGTTCCATTAATATTATTTGTCTTGTACTATCCCGACCACCACCTTCCTATATCACCGCCCTCATCGCAGGGTACGGAATTCTACAACAACATGTAGCTACTTCAGGCGATTCAGTGGAAATTCTATTTTAAACGGCTCTCAAGCCGACGGCCGACTTCGAAGTAGGAGAAATCGGTCTCTACAACTTTGGCACAAACGGCAAGCAGCTTGGTATTCATGCCGCTCTTTTCAACCCTAGTCATCTTGGGAATTCCGTTGGAAGCTAGTTTGCACGCCTGACCAGGAAATTCAGGAAAAACTGGCCGTCAATACGTCGTGGCTCATACACGAGGCGTCGGTCGGGTTGCAGTCCTTGAGGCAACTTTACATCAATTCGAACCTTGTAGGGCGTCACCGGTGGACCAAAATGCGAGCTTAGGGTGAAGCGGAGTTTCAGTTGACCGTTGTCATCCAATGACCCCCGGAAATCCTTGAACCACGGACCACCTCCGGTAAACGCTTGGGCGGACACCAGAGTCACTTTGCTGCTTTTCCGATTGATCCGCAATGACGCGAGTGGTTCGATTTTTCCGGGGTAATAGGATTCATCGCCGCGCGTTGCAGTCTGCCAATAGTCATCATCCCATCTACGCCGAATGGAGATGACGTAATCGCCGTCAAAACCTACAGCAACTGCAACATCCTTGCAGACGCGACCCTGTTCTTTCTTAAGCGCAATAAGAATCTGTTGATGGTTCAAACCTTCCGCCGGAAGCCCTAGGTTTTTTCGGGCGTTCCGGTATCTAGTATATGCCGCTCTTGTGCGAGGACCTGCGACGCCGTCCGCCGCGCCCGCACTGCATCCGACGCGGTTCAATTCGCTCTGAATGTCACGGACCAGGCTGCGTGTTTGTGCTTTCTCAGTCGGCTTGTCCTGCGGAGCCACAAATGCGACTTCCGTGTCGTTCGTTTTGAGTTTGTTGTCATGAGCAGCTTGTAGCCTTGCCTTCTCACGCAGATCATCCCGAAGCGAAAGGGCGAGCGTTACCGCAAAGTGATCATTCTGTTCCTGATAGCGGTTTAGAAAGGACTCGATTGCATCCAGCGTTCCGAGTGAACGAGCCAACTCAAAGTCAGCGTAGATTTCACGGTTTTCAGGCCCGACACGCTTGGCTTCCGTCGGAACGGGCGCTGTGACCGGAACTAGGTAGATATCTTGGCTTGGTAAAGAACCGTAGGTGAAAGGTTCCTGAAACCCATCTGTCAATTTAAACACGGTGTCGCGGACCTTTCGGAACATCTTACCTAGTTCCAGCCCGGGCTCATCGATGTGCTTTAGCAGCGCTGTGGCATACGGGCTGTTACGCCCCTCTCCATCAAGAGCCAACGTTCCGCCCTTGGCTGCGTAGCTTACTAAAACTCCGCTGGGGTCAATACGACCCAAGCCGCGACCGATGGAGCGTGTGCCGCCATTTCTTTCCATCGTGCTCAGGAATGGGTTGTTCCGGCACGCATCGATCAAAACGACCTTTAATCCATCGGCACCCGACAAGGAACTGATAACAGAGTCCAGACGTATCGCTTCAAATTCGATATCCTGATCGCTGCGCAGCTCTGAGTTTACAGGAATGAGGTAGTTTGTGTTTTCGATCTCAATCCCGTGACCCGCAAAATAGATGATGGCCATATCCGCATCTTTCGCCGCTCGACCAAAGTCGCGCAACGCAATGCGAAGACCACGGTAATCTAGATTTTGATTGTGCCAAACCGTGAAACCGATGCGTTGCAAGGCTTCGGCAAGATCCGAGGCATCATTGCCTGCATTTGGAAGATTGGCGACATATTGATACTCAGCATTTCCAATCACCAATGCGACCCGTTTGGTGTCCGCGTGCGCAACATGCGAAACAGAGAACCAAATCGCAAAGCCTATCAGCCATAAGAATGTCCTGAAAGGATATTGAAATGAACTGTAAAACAAAGTGCCCCCGATCGGAACAAGTTGAGACGCCTTAACACTACCACAAAACCTTATTGAATCGAATATTCCGATCCGATTGCCAGCGTATCCTCATAAAACATATAGGTTCGCTGAAACCCTTTGGGCAGAGCGCGTTACTTCAGAGAGCCTTCCAAGACCACGGAACGCGCATTCCATCCAGAGCCATCGAACCATTTTGTCGGGGTCACATCGTCAAGATCGCGTCGTCCTCGCGCTTCGTACTGAAATTGGGCGAATGATTTGCTGCCCTTGCCGTGGGTTTTGTTTGGCTTGGATGGCAACCAGTTGGTGTAGCTCACGGGTTCTCCGCTGAACCATCGCCATCCGATGACGGCACCGTCTTCTTTGGGGTCCTTTCTGAACCCGAAATAAGGTCCGGCCTTATAGCTGATTTTCGTTTTGCTGTCGTATCCCATTGCAAAGAAAGCCGGGTCACTTGAAATCATTCGGACGATGAACGCATTCTCTGCAGCCGATGTGATTGCGGCCAAATCCAATCCACATTTTTGCGCCTCGCTACGCGCACTCTGCACGCTGCCTGAATAGACCAGCGCAACGTAAAGGTTGCCACGAAACGTACCATAGACACTTTTACGTAGGCCCAAACAGCCAAGAATTTGCGTGACTTCTTCGGATTCACCTAACACTTTCAACTCGGAAATATTCTGTCGGACAGCGAAAGGATTGCTGATAAAACTCGCGCCATCCTCCGCCTGCGGCCTGATCCCCAGGCCGGAAAGGACGGCAAGATCGACATATCCGGATTGTTCCAACCCCAATTTGGCCTGAAGCGCCTTGATGCCTGATCGTGTCCGCGGCCCGAAAACTCCGTCGGGCGCGCCAACGTCGAAGCCTGCGCTGTTAAGATTTTGTTGTACTTCCTTTTTCTGAGCAGGGCCCGGCAAGAGCGCGGCTTCTATTTTGTCGAACCGCCCGCTCTTTCTGGTCCAGGCAGGTGTGATCTGGGCCATCCGCTTCAGCATTTCGGGCTCGGATAACGTTGATGTGCGATAGGATCTGGCAACCAAATCCCACCCCCTGACGGTGTTCACCTTCATAGCTGCGGCCAGCGCGTTCTTCTCAGTTACCTGCGGTTGCACGCCTGATACGTCAGGTTCTTTAAGGCCCAACACAGGCAATGCAGCTTGTTCTACCTTGGGAACCAAAAAAATGTCCTCGCCCGGAAGTGAGCCGTAGACAAAAGGCTCCTGATACCCGTCGGTCAGCGTGAACACGCGGTCGCGCACCTTGCGGAACAGTTTGCCAAGTTCCAGACCCGGTTGTTCAACATGTTCCAGAAACGCCTGCGCGTAAGGGCTGTTCCGACCGTCGCCATCCTGCGCCAGAGTCCCACCTCGGGCCGCGTATCCGACCACGACGCCTCCTGGTTCTACCGCGGCCAAACCGCGCCCGATCGAACGAGTGTTCGATGCCTTTTTCATCTGGGCTAAAAACGGGTTGTTTCGGCATGCGTCGACAATCACGATATTTAGCGCGGACGAGCCAGCAATGGCATTCACGATAGCGTCCAGACGAATGGCTTCGAATTCGACATCCCGGTCGTTTTTCAGCGCTGCATTCACCGGTATCAGATAGTTTGTGTTCTCGATTTCGATTCCATGACCCGCGAAATACACGAGCGCCACTTTCGCATTGGCTGCGGCTTCGGCAAAGTCGCGCAATGCAATGCGCATATCGGTGTAACTCAGGTTTTGATGTTGTGTAACCTCAAACCCAACGCGCTGTAACGCCTTGGATATGTCCTCGGCATCATTGGTCGGATTGCGCAGGTCCGGGACGTATTGATAGGCAGAGTTACCTATTACAAGAGCTATGCGCTCGCCCTTAGCCTCTGTCGCAAGCGGCAAGGTCAGGAGCAAACAAACCACCAACAAACACCAGGCACCGCTTCGCCATTTGCTTTCAGAAATCATAAGTACAGACTCAATTCTGAACCGAACAGTTCCTAATTTTAGCATAAAATTGCTTGATAACCGAGCTTAGGATCAGCTGAAGCGAGATAGAGCAGGAACTGGACTCAACGTAATTTCAAGCCTACGCTAAACCTTCAGAAAGCGGATTTATTTGCAGTTTTCTTCGCGAGGCGTCTTGTGTCGTGGAATTGGGTATCAATAGCTGTTTTTGTCTTCGTACTGGCTGCAGGCCTGTCTCCCAGCGTTTTTGCACTGGCTTCCGGCGATGAGAAAAGCGCCGACAAGTCCTCAGAAATTGTATTCATTCCTCCTGAAATAGGCACACCAAAGGATCGAATGGGCGCTGGCACAAGGAATATACCTTCGGATGCCGCTTCTGACCTATTGCTACTGGTTCCAGCGGACGGTGGGTTAACAACTCAGGCCTTTCCGCCGTTGATCTGGCGGCTAACCCGCGGCCATCGTGGAAATGTAATCGTCAAGCTGAATCCACTCGGGACGACTGCAACAGAACTACACATCATGGGTCCTTTCCCGCCCGGTGATTATGGTCTGGACCTCAGTAGGTCAAATTTTTTGCTGGACACCGACCAGGTTTACCTTTGGCAACTTGAGCTGCTCGATCCAAACACTGACGCGGTGGTCGAACGGTCGTCAGGGTTGATTGAGCGTTTGCCGGAAGAATTTAGATCGGACACTCCGGCCGCAGCCGGTCTGTGGTTCGATGCGCTCTCCGAACTTGTGGATATAGGCCTCAGCGGCCGAGTGCAGGCGACGAACCCAGCCGTACTCGAACAATTTCTGAACTCAGCTGGCGTAGGTCCGTGAAATTGAAGCGTCCAAGGCATGCATGGCAGAGAACGTCATCGCTCATGCCGATTTGGCAACGCTGGGTTTTGGTCTGTGTCATTTCACTGATTGTAGGCATACCTCTGATCGAACTCCGAAAAAAAGGCATACTCGAACCACTTGAGCTTCTCCAATACGATTGGACAACATCAGCCTTTGCCGAAGATAAACCTATAGCAGACGTTTATCTGGCTGCCATCAATGACAAAGATTTGGGCGAATGGGGCTGGCCTGTCCCCGATCTGCAATTGGCGCAGATTGTAAGCAATTTGCTCGCCTCTGGTGCAACTACGGTGGGTGTAGACATTTACAGAGACGTTCCGGTAGGCGAAGGTCGGGACGCCTTGCTTGAGGTGCTGAGCGATCCCAGAGTTTTCGTGATCTCGAAACTACAGGATGGCGAGACTGCTGGCATTTCCGCGCCGCAAGACTCGCACACGGGGTTCGCTGATATTCCAATTGACCCTGATGGCGTTGCCCGACGCGCCTTGTTGTTAGTAAATTCGCACGATGGTATTTCCCTGTCACTGCCTATGCATTTGGCCGCGACCCATACCGGGCAACCTGCATTGAAAAGCGCTCCCGACAATCCGCGCTATTTGATGTTTGGCGATACAGTTGTAAAACCTTTGGCCCCGGGTGCAAACCTGTTCCGCAACGTGGATACGTCAGGCTATCAAATCGTCATTGATTACAAAAATGCATTGCCGATCACACGCAGTGTTCCCGCCGCAGAGATTCTGACTCAAACTGGGCTGGATCGCTTTAAAGGAAATGCTGTGATAATCGGCGTTACCAGTCATTCCGTAAAAGATTACTTTTTGACACCACTCAACCGGTCAACCGGGTCAAATTTTACCTTTGGGGCCGAAATCCACGCCGCCATCGTTCAACAGTTGATAGACTACTTCAACGGCCAAGCCACCCCGCTGCGCGCCTTGGACGGTCAGATTCCTGCGTTCATCATCCTCGCTTCGGTCTTCTTAGGTGCCTGCGTGTCTGTTTTCGTCAGGGTTACCGGCAATGCGGTGTTGTTGGCTGGGATGGGTGGCCTCTCGCTAACGGTTGCATTGTCCATGTTTCAACAGTTCGCTTTTTTAATGCCCGTCGCGCCGTCTCTGTTGGGTTGGACTTTTGGATTTCTTTGCGGCTTTGGGATCATCTCAGGCTTTTCGCGCAACCAAAGACGTGCCATCGCGCAGGTGTTTTCTTCTCATCTGTCCGAAGAGCTGTCAGCTGAGATTTGGAAACAACGCAAATATCTAATGTCTGGTGGAAAGCCCCGATCTCGGCAACTGTTTGTTACGGCGCTGCTCGCGGATATTGAAGGATCGACCCTTGCTGGTAATTCGATGGATGCCGAAGCGTTCATGGCGTGGATCTCACGCATACTGGATCGGCTAAGTGAAATTTCCCGCGCGCATAATGGGTTTGTCGAGAAATACACCGGCGACGGCATATTGGTTGTGTTTGGCGCGCCAATTCCCAGCGAAACGCACAAGCAAAGACAATTGGACGCGCAGGCCGCATTGCGCTGCGCCCATGCCATGCGCAAAGCCGTTGCGACGCTGAATGGAACACTTGAAAACCAACTTGCGTACAATCTGCGCATTGCACTTAACAGCGGAGACGCAATTGGGGGCACCCTGGGCGTCAGAGGGTCCATGCATTACAACGTCATTGGCGACACGATAAACATCGCCGCACGTCTGGAAAGCTGGATAAAGACTCTGCCACCTGAAAAGGACGGATGCCGTCCGATCTGCATGACGCTGGAAACTGCGCGGCTGACCGATCCGGACCGCAACTGGCCAGTTATACCGGGGCTTTTTCATGACGATGGCAGAACAGAGATTCAGGTGGTGAAAGCACCAGCATCAAAGTGAGATCTGCGAAATTAGTTTAATCGTGGAATTGGTGGTGAATCCTATTGTCGCGTCACAACAACATCGACATACCAGTTCTTGTCAAATCGCCCGTGATTGCTGCGTATTGACGCGTTGGGTGCCAAAGTTGAAGGCAAATCCAGCGTGACCGAGAAGGGTACCACATAAACGCTGTTGAACAGAAAATTCGTGCGTCCGGAAATTTTCAAGCGCCCTTTGTCAGACAAAGACGCCCGATATTTCTTGGACCAGCTATCACCCCCTTTGGAGCGATCGACCGCACTGACCAGTGCGAATCCAGCATCGGTCTTGCGATATTTCAGCCAAAGCACCGTGTCGATCCCGGAACCGGCATCCGTGCCCAGCGGGTCCGGTCGCCGACGAATGTTAACGATATACTCGCCGTTGAATCCAATCGCAGTAGAGGTCGCCGACGCCGCTTCCGGAGTAACCTGCGTCTGACCCCGACTTGTCTTGTGAGCCGGTTCCTGGCGTTCCGGCTGAGGAATGCTGCTGAGAACTGCAACGCTTTCTGCAGTCAAATAGCCAGTCCTGGCCACGCTGTTCTTACTTTGAAATCTCTCAAGCGCGGCGCGCGATCTGGGGCCGAAAATACCGTCTTCAGGTCCGGCAGCGAAGCCAAGAACATTCAGGCCGCGCTGAATGTTTCGGTAGTCGCCACGGCTTAGATTCAAATTGGCTTCGGTATTCGATGTTGCACTTGGCCGTGCAGCAGTCTTGTCCTCGGGCACGTCCTGCCGCAGCGGTTCTTCCGTTGTTTTTGGAGCAACATGCGTTGCCAGATTTCGGTTCGTGCCGCTGGCGGCATCCAAAACACCTTGCGCATATTGACCGGCGCGCGTGTCCGGGTAGAGCTGCGCAATCAATTTCAGCGCATTCTGTTTCGTGGTTTCGTCTGCAAGTGTCAGGGCTTCGCGCAAAACCCGCTCGGCCGAACTTTGACGCTCGTCCACGGGATCGGTCGCGACCTTCGAGGCTTCCTGCACGACCGACGGCGCACTCACCGCCGCCGGAACCAGATAGATATCACGCCGGGGCAATGAACCGTAGGTAAAAGGCTCCTGATAACCATCGGTAAGTTCAAAGACCGTGTCGCGTACTTTTCGAAACAGTTTGCCAAGTTCCAGCCCCGGCACCTCAATATGTTCAAGCAGGGCTTCGGCATAAGGGCTGTTTCGGCCATCACCGTCCAACGCCAGAGTTCCGCCGCGCGCGGAATAACCGACCAGAACACCTCCGGGATCAATACTGCCTAATCCCTGCCCGATGGACCGCGTTGCGGTTGTGCGCTCCATATCTGAAAGGAACGGATTGTTTCGGCAGGCGTCAATAAGAACAAGCTTGAGACCTTTCGCCGTAGATACCGCATTTAGCACCGAGTCCAGCCGTATAGCCTCGAATTCTACATCCTTATCGCTTTTGAGTTCCGCGTTGGTGGGAATCAAGTAATTGGTGTTGTCTATTTCGATGCCATGACCCGCGAAATAGACCAACACCACCTCAGCTTTCTCAGCCTTATCGGAAAAATCCCGAAGGGCCAGCCGCATTTGACGGTAGTCGAGATCGTATAGTTCGGTCACATTAAAACTTATCCGACCAAGCGCGGCCGCTATATCCCGCGCATCATTTGCCGAGTTCGGGATATTTGTAACGTACTCATACTGCGAATTTCCTATGACAAGCGCCATACGCCTGGCATCAGATATGTCCGCCAGTGCAATTGGAGGTCCGAACATCACAATAGCAATGAAGCCAGACCTAAGTCGCGAAAACCCCAGATAAACAAGGTGTACCAGCATTACAACTTCGTCCACAAAAGCCGTAGTTACTTTAAAATAATCCACATAAAACCGCGATAAAGCTAAAATATCTTGCTGAGTGCGTCGCCGATTTTGTCTTTGCCCCGTAAAATTGGGCCACTACTTTGGTCGAGAGGGGGGAACAAGGG